>DKND01000070.1:52171-88014 GCA_002470605.1 Opitutia bacterium UBA7397 | reverse complement strand
ACGACATGGTCGTCGTGCGCTGGCGGATCCTGCCCTATATCGGTTGGACTTGGCACCTGCCGGTTGGCGACGAAGTCAAGGTGTCGCTGGCCTATCGCGGTTCGAGCGAGAACGATAAGCCTTCGATGGCGATCGTGGTGGCATCCCAGGGCAAGGACATCGACTTCGGAGCCTTCCTGGCAGATGACGTGAAGGAGTTCCTCGCCGGCGCCATCCGCTTCTACTACGCCGGCGATGAAGGTGCGACGGTTCCTTTCGTCGACAACGAGTGAAACTCAGCGCGTCGTCGGGTCGATGGCGCGGAACTTGACGACGGTGTTGCTGGCCGGCTCATAAAGCACGCCAATGCGTCCGTCCTTGAGGAGGGCCATGCTGCTATAGGCGAAGGGCCCGGGGAAGGTGAGGCGCGAGCTGGACCATGTGCGTCCATCGTCGTGCGTGAGGCGTAGCGTACCGTTCGCGCGCTTGGGGCCGGCGGCATTAAGGAAGGCGATGGTGCGATCATCCAGGCGAAGCAGACTGCCTTGGCAGATCGGGTCAGGTAGCTTGGCGTCTTCGGCGGCTTGGCTCCAGGTCTCGCCAGCGTCCTGGGACCAAGAGACCTTGCGAAGGCTGGCACCTTTTCTCCAGCTGCGTGAATTCAGGTAAAGGCCTCCGCCGACTGACTCGGCCACCTGGACTTCGTTGAGTTGAATCGTTTCGGACTGCGGCACTTTTTCTCCGCGCTTCCAGGTGGCGCCAGCGTCGTCACTATAGGCGACCCAGTTGAAGAAGTTCTTCTTCGCGTCTTGGGAATTGAAAGGAATAATTAGTCGGTCGGCTTTGGGGCCAGTCTTGAGCTGGATACCGATGCCCGGGCCAGAGCAGGTGGTGATAGCATCGTCTGGCTTGAGCGCGCTCGAGACGTCAGTCGGCTTGCTCCACGTCACGCCATCATCATCGGACGTCATGTAGCAGGAGCGATTTCCCTTGGGATCGGCGGGGCCGACGGGCAGGCCGCCGAACTCATGTCCGCCGGCAGGGAAGGTCTGGTAGAAGAGGAAGATGCGGCCGGACTTGGCTTCCTGCACAAGGCAAGGGTTATTGCAGCTGTCCGCGCCTTGTTCGTAGGCGACGCGTGGTTTGGTCCAGGTGGCTCCTTCGTCTTTCGAGACCGAGATTACCAAGTCGTTGCCGGCCTGGTCGGTGGGCTTGTCGCGGCCTTCGGCGACGGCGAGCAGCGTGCCTTTCTGCGTACGCAGTAAAGAAGGAATGCGCACCGAAGGGTGCGATAGGTTCTGCTTGGCTTCGAAGACGACAATGTCCGTTCCATCCGCCGCCAATGATCTGAGGCAGAGTAGGCTGAGGAGGATAGCGGTTCGCATCTTAGAAATTCCAGCTGAAGAAACCGATGGCTTCGAGTTCACCGAGCATCTTCTTAAGTTCTACGGCATCTGGATTGCCATTCGGCAGGCGGGCTGGGCCGACGGGCACACCGAGATGATTCATCAGGGCTTTGGCGGCACCCATGTAGCCACGTTTGGCCAAGATATCTACGACAGGTTGCACTCTAGCCTGTTCGGCTTGGGCGGAGGTAAGGTCGCCTTTCGCGAAGGCGCCGATAACACGCTGTAAGGGGCCGGGGCTGAAGTTATAGGTGCTGCCCACGCCGGCGGTGGCGCCGGCCTGCATTGCCGCAAGGAACATCTCATCCACGCCAAAAGGCATGTCGAAGCGGCCACCTGCGAGCGCCCGCGCCTTGCGGTAAGCGGCTAGGTCAGGGTTAGAGTATTTGATACCAGCGAGATTCGGGATGCGGTCTGCAGCCTGCTCGAGGAACTGGTCCGCGGGGAATCCGGTAATACCGGTCATGCCCGGGATGTCGTAATAATAAAACGGCGTTTTTGGCGCCGCTTGGGCGACCATCTCGCAGCAACCGATGAGGTCATTAATCGTGCGTGGCTTGAAATAGGACGGCGCAATCATCGAGACGGCCTTGGCTTGGTTGCGTTCGGCCCGGGCGGCGAGCGCCGCCGCGTCGGTCAGGCAATTGGCGCCCACGTGGACGATGACGTCGATGCCAACATCGGGTCCAATTTTTGCCCATCGGTCGCTGAGGTCGAGGCGTTCTGCGACCGTGAGGGAACTACTTTCGCCGGTCGTTCCCCCGATGAAGACCGAGGTGATACCATGCGAACGCAGGAACTTAGCCTGCGGCTCGACGGCCGCAAGGTTGAGTCCACCTTTCGCGTCGAACGGAGTATGGGTGGCGGTACAGAGACCGGAGAATTTGAAGGAGGCCATAAGTTATATTTTATTTAGAGATGGATGGTTGTAGGCGAATGGAAAAGGCGATGCCTACGGAAAGCAAAGCGATACCCGCAAAAACCCCAAAGATGCCGTTGAGCGGGACGGCTTGATCGCGCAGCGCCCCGAAGATCCAATCCGCGAAACCACCGCAACTGATGCTGACGAAATTCATCAGACCGTAGCCAGCGGCGCGGTTTTCCGGGCCGACGAGCTGACAAAGGATGGGCATGCTGTTGCAGTCAAAGAAACCCCAGCCGAAGCCGAAGACGACGAGGAAGGATAGCGCGACGATGAGCGTCGAGGCGTTGCCGACGCCGAAAAGGGCAGGCAGGAGTAGTAGGACGCCGATTGCGCTGACGTAGATGCGCCCGCGCGGATTATGCCTCGTCCAGCGGTCGGCAATCCAGCCACCGATGAGCACGCCGGCAATCGCGGCTACTTGCCAGTAGAGCACGGCCGAGACGCCGGCCTTACCTTGGCCGAGGCTGAAGCGCTCGCGTAGGATATCGGGCATCCAGTCTCGGACGATCCATGCCGCCATGGCTGGCAGCGTGAAGTAGAGGACGAGCTTCAGGAATTCGCGGTTGCGAGCCAGGGAGGCGATGGCTTGCCCGGGGTTGAGTCCGGGGGCGACCTCCGCGGAGGCAGGCTTATTCTTAAGAAAGATAAAGAGGGGCAAGGCGTAGAGGGTGCCTACGAGGCCACACCAAGTGAAGGCGCCGCGCCAGCCGAGGTCAGGGCTGTCGGCCGCATAGCCCGCAAAGCCACCGATGATCACGCCAAGATAGATGCCCATCTGATGCAGTCCGATGGCGCGCGACCGGGTGGCGCCGATGTGGTAATCGGCGATGAGCGCGAGCGCGGCAGGAATATAAAACGCTTCGCTGATACCCATGACGGCGCGCGTCGCCAAAAGCTGCTCGTAGCTGTGAACGTGGCCAGTCGCCCAGGTGATGACAGACCAGGTAAAAAGACTGAAGCAAATCACGTGTCGTCGGCTTATTCGGTCGGCCAGGAAGCCGCCGATTGGGCTGAAGATCGCGTAGACCCATTTGAATGAACCGAGAATGAAGCCCCAATTCGCCGCCGTGGCGATGTCGGGCAAGTCCTTCATCATCGAAGGTTTCATCGTCGCGAGCATCTGTCGATCGAGGTAATTGAGTAGCGCTACGGGGATGAGCAGGGCGACGACGAGCCAAGCGGTGCGGCTGACGGAGGATGTTGGGTTCATCGGTATTCGAGAGGGATCGTCCAGCTGCTGACCTTGGCGGTCCGGAAGCCGGGTTTGTTTTCACCGCCGACAGTCACGAGGTCATTGCCGAGCCTTAGCAACGGGGCGGTGGCCAAGGGATGGGGCCATTGCCCAACGACTTTGATTTGCATTCCGGTCACGGCAATGATGTCGCTGGAAAGCCCTGGGTGATCTTTGGCCGGTTTTGGGTAGTGATGGCCGTCATCACCGCCGACGAAGAAAAGCGTGGGGCCGACGGCGACGCCAGGTCCGGCGGCGGCGGCGATCGGATGAGAGAGTTGAGCTTGTTTCGGTGCGGTCCGGAAGTCATTCGAGAAGATCTTGCTTTGGTAGAGGCGCGTGGATTTGCCATCAGTTCCGGTGAGTAAGCAGCCGCTACCGTAAAAGAGAAAATCTCCCGTCGACCCGCAGAGAGGGAGGATGCCATGCGAGGCAGTGGCTTCGAAGGTGCGCCAAGCGGAGTCGGGTTTGCTGAGATCAAAATCATTCCACGCCATTTCGGTCTTAAGCGCGTCCGGTTCGGATGAGCCACCCATCAAGATGAGTCGACCCTGATGAACCGCATGGCCAGCGTAAGCGCGCGGCGTGGGCAAGGAGGCAAGCGGTTTGATCTGTCCCTTGGCGTTAATCTGCCAAGTGTTGCTAAGGTGGGCGGTGGCATTGCAACCGCCGGCGAGGATCATCGACTTGCGGTCGGTTGACGAGCAGAACGCAGCATAAGCGACCGTCTCCGGCATCTCGCCGATTTTATTCCAATGCCAGGAACCGGTTGTTCGGGTTAGCAGCAAGATGTCGCCGTAGAATTTCTTGATGCCGCCATCCCAAGGTTGTTTATCTGGAAAGTTCGAGCCACCGATGGCGAGAATCGCCTCGTGTCCGGACTCATCCACGATGGTCACGGCTGCCATGCCGCCCCGGCCGAGACTATCGGGTAAATCCGGCAAGGCTTCGGCGGCGAAAGAAGCGGAGCCGCTGCAGATTGTCAGGATGAGTAAGATGAACGGCATGGGCGACCGCAGGGAATGTGATTAATGCCCGAAATAGACTTACCTCACCAGCCTCAATATTTAATCGTTACGTAACAACCAGCCTTCGGCCGAGCGAACGAATGGGCGAATTTCGCCGTTCACGATTGCAAACCCATTACTCCATTTGGTGCAGCCCGTCGAGAGGACCGAGGACGAACCCTCTTCTTCGGACGGCTTCCAGGTATCCGTCATCCGGTTGTAAGAAAGAATCTGCTTGGAGTAGCCCGGGTGTTTGAGGGCTTCTACTTTGCCTGCTAATTTACCGTCATCGCCGCCTAGGATTAGAATTTCATCATCCATGACCGGGCAGGGCGATGGGGCGGCGGCCAGCGCGTGCGGGAGAGCGGCCAGTCGGCGCCATTCTTTACCGAGCGTGAAGGCGTGGCAGTCGGTCAGGTATTCGCGCTCGACGTTTTTTACGCCGGGAGTGAGCGCCACTCCGCCGAACATATAAAATGTATCTTTAGTACCCGCGGATTGCGCGAGCATCCGGCCGGAACCCGCCCAGAGGGGGAGCTCTTTCCAGCCGCCGTTCAGATTTGCCAAATCAATCGCATAGGCGGCGGAACATGCCGAAGTGGCCTCGGGGCGTTCGGTGCCTCCGGCGATAATGACTTTGCTGCCCACGAGGGCCCCGGTGGCGTAAGCTAGCGGACGAGGTAGGAAAGGGAAGGGGCGCACCTTGAGTTCGCCGTCTTCGATGGCGAGCGTGTAGCAATCCGCATAGTGCCGGTGGGCATCGGCGCCACCGATCGTCAGGAGGCCTTGGCGAATAGAAATGCCGACCCCGTAGGCGATAGGCCGAGGAAGTTTACCGGCGATGGCCCATTTCTTGGAGCGCGTGCTGGTCAGGGTGTAGACTTGATCGTGCCATTTTTTGACGCCACCTTCCCAGGCTGGCTTATCCGGGTAATTCGAGCCTCCTGCACAGAGTAGTAGATCGGATGAGGTGCCAACGAAGGCACCGCCAACGCCAGGGGCGTTTGGAGTTTCAGGAAGACGGGACCAGCGTATGGACATGAGTGTGAGCTTCACAGGAAGACATCCGAGGGTGGGGTGTCCAGAGATTAGGCAAAGCCTTGCAAAATGATGTCAGAGCAAGCCGATAAAGGGGCTCTTTCGTACGAGATTGGGCTTTTAGGCCGGGTGCCTATGATTTTATACGCAAGGAGGATTTGTTTGACAGAGGCGCCCCGACCTTGCCTTGATTGACCTCCTTTCGCACTGCCTGGTAGCTCAGCGGTAGAGCAGGTGACTGTTAATCACTTGGTCGTAGGTTCGATCCCTACCCAGGCAGCCAGAAAGGGCAATTTCAAGGCCGAGAGGCCTTTGGGTTGGCTTGGTCTTTAATCAGTCGACCAAACCTTCTCCTTGACCACGGGGGGCGTTGTTGGAGGATGCAACAACTATGGGTCAACAGCTTAACAAAGTCATCAAGCGTCGTCGTCGTCGGGCTTATCTCGAGCGCCAGAAAGATCGCGTCAAAGCCGCCCGCGCCGCTGCGAGCAAGAAAAAGGGCAAGAAGTGAACCGGTTGGTGAGCCAGACCTCCTTGTGGGTCGCGCTCACCGCGCTGGTCCTTGTCGGTTGCGATAGTCCTCCGCCCACGATGGTGGCGCTCAAGGGCATTGCTTATGTCCACGAACGTCGCCGCAGTGAAGCGGACGTGGCCCGGGCTTCCGAAGCTTTCTACGCCAAAGAGCATCATGGCAATGATGTCGTTTTTCGCACCGAAGAACAAGAGCGTGCCGGATATTATTTTTTCGTGAAGCTAGACGTCGATCCGCCGGCGGACGGGCGTCTGGTCCTTGAGGTCGTCCGCGCGGAAAATACGAAACCCGAACGTTATGATTTTGCGGTCAACCTTAAGCCAGGTTTTCCGTTTGGAGAATTTGTCATCGGTCTGACGGGCAAGCAATCGGGGACCGTCAGCTGGCGTCCGGTGGCTTGGCGGGTTTCGGTGGTCGATGCGCAAGGCAAGTTTATGGCATCATCCCATAGTTTCCTTTGGGGCACGCCGCTCGACGTCAGTCAGCGCTGATTGCGATGGAGTCGTTTGCTTGGACTCCTTGGCGTCCCTTGCGTCTTCATACGGATATCTCGGGCGAAATTTTAGCAGAGCAGTTGGACGGCGGTCAGGCTTTTCGTTGGTCGGCACAATCCGACAGCAGTTGGACGGGGGTATTTGGGCAGACGTTGGCACGATTGCGTGCCGGCAAGCAGGGCTTAGAGTGGAGTGCACCGACTGATGATACGGCCGCAGAAGAGCGTTTGCGTGAGTATCTTGATGCCGACGGGAAGCAGGCCCTATTGGCCGAGGCTTTGCCTTGGCGATCGGATTCGGTCTTGCACTCGGCGATGGCCGCTAACCCTGGGTTGCGTATCTTGCGTCAAGATCCGCACGAGGCGCTCATCGGATTTTTATGCAGCTCCAATAAGCGCATTTTGCAGATTAGAGTCATGGTCGCTGCTTTGGCGTTAAAACTCGGCCGTCCGCTCGGCGGCGGGTTTTATGCGATGCCGACTTGGGAAGCCTTGGCCGAGGCGGATGATGAAACTTTACGAAGCTGTTCGCTCGGTTATCGCGCGGCTTATATCCGCGAGACCGCGAAGATTCTGAAGCAACGGCCGCAATGGAAGTCAGACTTTTCGAAGTTAACCACCCCAGAGCTGATGACGGCGTTGCAGGAATTGCCTGGGGTCGGGCCAAAGGTTGCCGCTTGCGTCACTTTGTTCGGCTTTGCCCGTCTCGAAAGTTTCCCGGTCGATACTTGGGTGGTGCAGGCACTGAGTTCGGCTTACGGGCTCAAGGGCTGGAAGCCTGAACGTTTAGAAGAGTTTGGGCGTTTGCATTTCGGCCCGGCCGCCGGACTAGCGCAGCAGTTTATTTTTTCAGCGGCCCGCCAAGGAGTCTTGCCTGCGGCGCCTGCGCTTGAAACTAAGATACGCCCCAAGTCTCGTAAATAATCGCCGGGGTGAGCGTCGTCGCCGGGGTGCCGTAGGCAATAAGTCTGCCTTCGGAAAGTACGGCCACCTGATGGCAGCGGCGGATAAAATTCATATCATGGGTGGCGACCACGCAGGCCGCTCCGGCGAACGCGAGATCCAGGCAGGCCTGTTGGACGAGTTCTTGTCGGGCGATATCGAGTCCGACGGTAGGCTCGTCGAGCAGGATGATTTTGCCAAAGGGTTCGCCCAGGGATGCGATGGTCAAAGCCAGGTGGGCGGATTTTTTTTGCCCAACCGAGAGTTGGGAAAGTCGCCGGTGGCGTAAGTCGGCTAATTCCAGCCGCTCAAGCCAGGCGTCGCAGAGGACGGGGTCGGAGCTGAGGAAGGGGAAGTCGGAGAGAGCGAAATCCCAGGCCGAATAAGCGGCTTGGGCTCCATAGGCACGTACGCTCGCCAGGATGGCGGGCGGCGTGGTGCGTGGGTCGTATTCCGCAGTCGTCATTTCTCCTGTGGCTTGTGGGATCAGTCCGGCAAGGGCGCGCAGGAGTGTGGTTTTGCCGGCGCCATTGGCTCCCGCGAGCGCCGTGACGTTTCCGAAAGGCAGCGTGAGTGAGGCTCCGTCTAAGGCAAGATGGCCACCGAAATCAACGCTGACGCCCAAGGCCTGCACGGCGATTTCACTCATGGCTTCGCCTTGCTATCCAGATGAACAAGGGTGCGCCCAGAAGCGCCATTACCGCCGCGGCGGAAAGCGGATTCTGGGGCCAGGCTGCGCGCCCGATGGTATCGGCGCAGAGAAGGAGTCCGCCGCCGAGAAGGCCGGAGAGCGGCATCATGAGACGATGCCGCGGTCCAATGATGCCGCGCGCCAGGTGGGGCGCAAGTAATCCGATGAAGGCCACCTGTCCGACCAAGCACGTAGCGGCGGCGGCCGCCAGCGCGGTCAATAGTACGGTCCAACGGCGAGAGCGATTGACATCGCAACCATTTGCTTGAGCCGAATCTTCACCAAAAGAAAGCAGGTCGAACGAGCGGCTGAGCGTCAGTAGTAAGATCGAAGCAACCGCGCAAAGGAGGCAAGGAAGCCAGATGAGTTCAAGGGTCGCCATGCCGAGCCAATCTCCGTAGGCACCATTGGTTAGTAATTCGCGCGATTCATTACTGCGACTGGCGATGACTAAGGTGCCAGCGGCCGTAAATGCATTTAAGCCCAGGCCGGTGATAAGAAGGCGCGCCGTGTTGCCGCGTCCGCTAATGAGCACGAGAAGAACTGAAGTCAGCAAAGCTCCCAGGAAGGCGGCGAGTGGGATGATCCATGGACGTTGCCAAGCGAGGGTGGGAGTGGCTCCGAGCAGAATCGCGATACCCAAAAGAGCGCCGCCAAAAACACCGGTGAGTCCGGGGTCGGCAAGCGGATTACGGAAGACGCCTTGTTGGGCGGCGCCACCGATACCTAAGGCTAGGCCGGCCGCCAGAGCCGCCAAGATTCGCGGCGTACGCAATAGAACGAGCCCGCCGCCGTCGCCCCAGCCGGTTCCGGCCGAGCCGACGGATAAGGCGACAAAGATAAGAAGAACTAAACCGAGAAGCCCCGATCCGAATGCCAGCAGTGTACGGTTCATTTCCCGAGCTCTTTCAACAAGTCGCTTAAGGCATCCCTTTTCTTGGGCGTGGAATTCGAGGCAGGGTTCTTGTTGCTGCCCGCGCCCGAAGCGGGCACCGCGGCGGGATTACCCTCTTGGTAAGCGGAACCAGATTTGATCTTATCCAAGGCAGTCTGGAGCCGTTCGGATAAGTCATTCTTCATGTCATTGAGCGAGCCCGTAAGTTTGATGCCGGGTCCCTCGGTGAGACCGTCGGGCTGAGGAATGCCGGAGCCAAAGCCTAAGGCGTTGAAATATTCCGCGAGCTCGCCGCTACCGCGTAACTGGGCATCGACTACCAAAGGCCAGTCCGAGAAGGACAATTCGGGGCGCATGCTGATGCCGCCTTTGGCTCCGAGGTGGAGGGTTTTGTTTTTAACCTCTGCCAAATCCAGTTTGATGGTCCCGGAGGCCAGGCGGCTCACGCGGAAGTCCGCCGTGTCATAATTAAAATCAGAAAGTATCTTCTGCAGCTTAGCCGCCGCCGAGACCGCGGCGCCCATCTTGGCGATCTTCTCCCCCTGGCCTTTGTTTTTCGTGAGCGCGCCGGCCAAGATCGCGAGTCCGCCGAGGGTTTCGCCGATCTGCCCAGCTTTGTCCGCCATTAAAGCGGTACCGCCGGTGCGGCCGCCAAAGGCCTGGAGCCGACCGCCCCGGGAGCTGACGATGGCATCCAGTTGGAGTTTGGACGGGAGCTCTCCCGCCGTGCCGGCGATGCTCACAGCGTGAAGGTCGGCGTCGGCTTTGCCTTGGACGTATTCTTTGATGACGGGGAACGCTTTGGCGAGTCCGCCGAGCTCAAGCTGCTTAATACCTAACTTACAATCGAGCACGTAAGGTCCGTTGCTCGTGGTGGGCTGGAAGGTGAGCGTGCCGAGACCCTCCAAATTCCCTTCGGCCAGTTTGCCTTTGAGGCTCAGGAGGCGGAGGGATTTTTCGTCTCCCTCGGCTTGCAGGATGATTTTCTCCGCGACGATCCCGAAGGCGCTGGCTTGGCCGATCGTAAGATGGAGTTGACCGGTTTGGTTATGCCAGAAAGGGCTGAGGTCGGGTTTAGGTTTCAGGGTTACCTTCGGAACGGGTTCGTCGGTTGATTTTGGCATCAGTGAGACGAAGTCATCCACGGCGACGCTTTCGATGGTCACGTTCGCATCCCAGTCGGTCTTCGCTCCCGTGGCAGTTTGGACCAAGGTAAACTTTCCGAGGGTCTGGTTTTTAGAAAGCATGCTGAATTGACCCGAAGCGGTCAGGCCATGTGCGGTCGGAGCGTATTTGCCACGCACGCGGGCTAGCTTGATTTGACTCTCATTTTGCTTGATGGTCACATCGTTGACGTCGAGGGCGAGGGCGATTTCTCCGCCCGCGCTCCGTTCGGCCGATGCCGTATATTCCCCCGTCGCGATCATGCTAAGCGGGCCGGCGAAGGGCTGTTCGGCCAGTGCGCCAAGGTTACCGTGTAGTTTCAAAGTCGTGGGCGCACCGCCGAAGCCCAGCGTGATGTTGCCGCTCGCGATAAGACGTTCACGATTCTTTAGTTCGGCCTGGTTGAAGCTTAACACGGTAGTCTTATCGCCGATGAGCAGGTCGAGGCTGGCGTTAAGGTCGCATTGCTTGACCCATGTCTTATCGGCCCAAGTCACGGACGTCTCGGCAAAGGCCATGGGTGCGCCTTCCGTGCGGACAAAGAACCCTTCGGTCTTGAAGCCTGCGACGAGATCCGCGCGATTGAGGTTGCCGGTTAATTTTAGTCCGGGAACCAACGCAGCGACCGATTCGAGGGGCAGATTGGCTGCATTAGCCTCGACGAGTACCCCTGATGGCCGTGGGCCACCCACGGGATACGGCTGACGGAGTTTGAGCGAGAGAAGCCGAGTGCCTTGGCGAGAAATGATGGAATCAGCTGAGCTGACGACGGGACTTTTTCCTGCGGCACAATTCACGGCGGCATGGGTGTCGATGCGGATACCGCGAAGTTTTTCGAGTGGTAGATCTTCCCACCCAGGTTGGGCGGCAAGTTCAGCGATACCGACGTTGAGATGGCCGTTGACGGACCACGCGCCGTCTTTCCCTGGAGTAAAAGTCACGTCGCCCGAGGCGATGTTACCCGCGGCTGAGCCGATGTTGATTGGTGCGAGCAGTAGGGCGCCGTTCTCGGATTTGAGCGGGAACTCAGCGTCGATCTGCCGGACTAGTAATTTGCCGGCTTTCTCAATCGTCAGGCCTTTGATGGAGTGGGGCCGGATGCTGGCGACTTCAGGTTGCCCTTTATTGAAAGAAATTTCAGCTTCGCCAGTCCATTTCCCTTCCGTGGCGGCAAGGCCTCCGAGGGCGAGGAATGGCGTGAGGGCGACAAGGTCGGCGTCTTGCGCCGCAAGGCGAAGGGAGGCGCCGGCGGATTCCTCAGGAAGTAAGCCACCTTTCCAGCGGAGGGTTTGAGGAATGGAAACCAAGATGCCGTGTCCGCTGAGCGAAAGTTGTTCGACGACGAAGCCTTCGGGCGAACTTTGCGCGGCTGCTTTTAACTCCCACTCGGAGCGTGTATTTTTTGGGATGGATTTAGACCATCGATTCAGGTCTGGGAAAACCGCCTTCAAGTCGGCTTTTCCTCCCCATTGCGCGTTACCGGTGGTCGCGTCGATTTTGCCGGTCAGGCGGCAGTCGGGCAGGCTGGCGCTAAGAATGCCGAAGCGCTTCGGATCAAGGTCGAGTTGGGCCGAGACGGTAATCTTACCGGCGCTGTCGGAACCTTTGAAGTTCACCGCATTGCGTCCGCCGGAATCTCGGATGTCACCGGTAAACTCCAGTATATGGGTTTGTTCGCGGTAGGCTCCGGACAACTGAAACTCTATGCTGCCGGCGGAAATCGCACTGGCATCTTTTGCGGCTAAGCGCAGCTCGCATCGGTTGATGTCAGCAGCAAGATTTTCAGGTGTCAGTCCAGCCGCGCCGAGCGGTCGACGGAAGTCGGCTTTCAAGGTAATCTCACCACGAGGGTCCGTGAGGGTTGAGCCAATCAGGAACCCCGGCCAGGCGACACCGATACGGAGATCAACGCTCTTGGAGGAATTAAATTCGTCTCCCTGCAGGCTGAAGCGAATCAAGGTACCATCGACGAGCGTTACCTTGCCCGAGGCGGAGTAGGGCCCGAGGGCGAATCTGGGAAGCGTGGGTTTAGTCGTCGGCGTCTTCGGCGCTGGATTTTTGGCCGAAGATTTGGAAGGAGCGCTTAACGAAATATCCAAACCCTTGGCTTCAAAGTTATTCAGCGCATAAGTACCAGTGAGGATGGAAAAGAGTGCGGCCTCTCCTTTGATGCTCGCGGCTTTGATTTTGGTACCATCTTCAAGCGTGAGATTAATACCGTCGGCGGAGAAAGTACCATCCAACGAGGCTTCGACTTTGGTGATTCCGCCCTCGATTTTCGCTTTGGCCAAAAGTTCTTTGACGCGAAGGCCGAGGGGTTCGGGGCGGAGCTGAGAATCAATCCAAAGAACCGCGGCGCCGATAAGGACGACAAGGACGCTAACCGTCCAGAGGGTGAGGCGAAGGGCGCGGGGCATAGGGCAGGCGGGCAGAATGACTCCCCCGTTTTAACCGGGCAACAAAAAGCCCGGCGGAATTGCTTCCGTCGGGCTGGTTCGCCGTGCTTCGATCTCTCTTAAGCCTGAGGCGGGGTCGGAGGAGTGGGGGTGCCGGTTGCTCCCGGGTTCGTTGGCGGAGGGGTGCCAGGGGCTTGGCGACGGGAGTTCCGGCCATCCGCGGTCTTCTTGGCCACATAGCTCGCTTCCTTTGAGCCTTGAAGAGAATCCAATAGGTCATCGGCGCTTGCTGAATAATTGCTCATGAGTTGGGCTTTGATGCTTCGGCTCATGCGGGTCCGGCCGTAACGCGACTCTTTCAGGAACATGACGGCATCATCTTCGAGAAGTTGTCGGAGATATTCGACTTTCTGTTTGGCCCAAGCCGTCAGGTCGGTCCGAGTCAGGATTTCATCAAGTAGCGCTTTGGCTGCTTTGATGTCGCCGGCCCGGGCACGAGCTTCGATTGCTTCGAGTTTCTCGGCGATGACCGCTTCGGAGACGGCGGCCGCAACATTGACGTCAGCTGGAAGGATGGAGAATGCAGCAAGATCTACTTCAGGCAGGCCGAGTACTTGGGGGCCAAACTTGACGACTTCACCTTCCTTGGTTAGGGCTTGGAAATTGACGGCGAAGATCGAGTCAGCTTTGGCGTTCGGGCCGATTTTGACTTCGACCACGGCGGCCAAGGCAGAGCCCCAGGGCAGCGTCCCGAGTTTGCGCGAACGGGTGAGGCCTTCTTCCAGGATTTCGCCGACCAGACGGACTTGAACGTCGCTTCCGCCCTGCACGCTGACCTTGACCTGACGCAGGAAAGCATGGGAGAGAATCGCGAATTGCTCTTCAAAGGCTTCATCAAGGTCGTCGGCGGTTTGGCCGAAGTTCGAGGCACCTTCGCCGGCTTTAGCCATCCCGACCATGAGCGATTCGTTGAACCCGTGGCCCAAGCCGATGGTCGAGGTCGTGATGCCAGCACCGGCGGCTTTGGTCACATGGGAGAAGATTTCTGACTCATCAAGTAGTCCGTGGTTCGCTTGGCCGTCGCTAAGCAGGATGACGCGAGCGATGCGTTCCTTCTTCACGAAAGGAGCAAGCTGCTTAACGCCTTCTTCCCAGCCGGCAAAGAGCGCGGTGGAGCCGCCGGACACAATTGAACGCAGACGTCGTTCAAGCTCAGCCCGATCCGTGACCACCGACAGCGCCTGCACGACATCGATTTCGGTATCAAAAGTGACGATGGAAATCCGATCATCTGCGCGCAGGCCTTGGACGATGCGCACCGCACTCTCGATGGCTGCCTTCAGGGGTTGGCCATTCATGGAGCCCGAGCGGTCGATTACGATCGCAAGATCAAGAGGAGCCCGGGGGGTGGCAGTGAGCTCGGTTGGCTGGGCGGGAGCAACGAGGCGGACGAGGACGTGGAGCGGCTCGGAGGCAGCTCGGAGGAAGCCCATTTTAAGGGGCAGGATTTCGATGGTGGGTTGGCTCATGGTGAGGATGAACCTCTCATCATGCCTCAACCTCGTTAACTGTCAACACCGACAAAGTATCTTACTTAATATTAACACCAATAAGCAACTGTCATAATCTCATATATAATTTTCTATTAATGACTTACGGAAACTCTTCACGATTTCATCAATATCATTAACAGTGGGTCGGACTCCGCCATCGATGTGAAGATGGGCTTCGCACCAGTGTGCCAGGCGGAGACGCGTCCAGCGCTCGCGCTTAGGTTCGTCGCCTTTAGAGGTCGGATTGAAACTCATTAACTGCCGATAAAAGTCTTTGGCCTCTTGGCTGATATCATCGCGGATAAGCTGCTTTTTGACGAGGATCTTGAAGGTCGAGGCCGGGCTGGATGATTCGGAGAGGCGGCTTATCTGGCTGATTAATTCGGACTGATTGCGGGGACTTGATGAATAGCGAGGAGAAGGGGCGCTCGCGCTGCGAACTGGGCTACTATTTCTTGACTGACCTAGGATGCGGAAATCGCTCGGCTCGGAAAGATTCATGGCATCTTGGTTAGCATCGGGGGAGTTGCTTCGCGTCCGGAAGAAAAGCTTTTCAGCCTCGGTGGGTATGGCTAATTCATCGATGAGGTCGTTGAGCGCTTCGACTTTAGCGTTATCCTTGAGAAGGTTGCGGATACGATCCAGATCCCAGCCGCGTTCGGATAAAAGGCGGGCCAAAAGAAGTTGTCGGACCTGGAGTTGGCCGAAGTTTGCCTTTCGTCTGTCATCCGAGGCCCGTTCGGGTCGGGAGAGAAGATTCTCGTAGGTATAGAAACGGACCAGGCGTTCAGTAGTTTTGTGCCGGTCCCCGAAGCCGAGTTCGGATAACTTATCGGACACGAAATGCGCAAGATCTTCGGCAGTCCCGAGGAAGTCGTCGTCATTCAGGCGGGCGGAGATTTTCATCATGGCGGGCAATATTACAGACATTAGGGTGTCAGTATTCTATAATTGGCAACAATTATTGATATTTTAGACTAGTGTCAGCTTTTGGGCCACCGGGTGGTGCCCTCTAAATGAAACAGGCCGCCCGGTTTCGGGCGGCCTGTGAGCCTTTTATTTAGGGCTAAGGCTTACGAGTTGTGGCTGTAGCCTTCTTCGCCGTGATCAGAGATATCCAGACCGCGCGACTCGTCTTCTTCAGTTGGGCGCAGACCGATCAGAGCTTTTACCAAGTATGCTAGGACAAGCGTGGCCGCCAGCGAGAGGACTAAGGTTATGCCGATTGCCTTGAACTGTTCGGTCAGGAGGGTCTTACCTACTACGTCCTTGAGGTTCGTGTTCAGGTTAGCGTTAGCATCTGCCGTGGCGAGCACACCGGTCATGATTGCCCCTAAGGTACCACCGACGGCATGGACGCCGAAGGTGTCGAGCGCGTCATCGTAACCCAGCTTGGATTTGAGATAAACCACGGCGAGGAAGGGCACTACGCCGGCGAGCACACCGATCAGGACAGCACCGTTAGCTGACACGAAGCCGGCGGCAGGAGTAATGACGACCAGACCTGCGACGGCACCCGAGCAGAGGCCTAAGATACTGGCGTGCTTCCGTAAGATCCATTCGAGACCAGCCCAGGTGGCAGCGGCGACGGCAGCGGCGAGCGTGGTCGTCATGAAGGCCTGAGCGGCGACACCATCGGCAGCGAGCGCCGAGCCAGCGTTAAATCCGTACCAGCCAACCCAGAGCATACCGGTACCAACTGCGCAGAGCACCATGCTGTGAGGGGCCATGCTCTTCTTGCCGAAGCCAAGGCGTGGGCCCAGGATGATACAGAGCAGGAGCGCGGACCAACCTGAGGTCATGTGGACGACGGTACCGCCAGCGAAGTCGATGGCCTTAATGGGCGCACCTGCATTCCAGACGCCGTTCATGTCTCCGGAGATACCCCAGATGGCGTGGGCCATCGGGAAGTAGACGATAAACATCCAGCCCAGCATGAAGAGCATCACGGCGGAGAACTTCATGCGTTCAGCGATGGCACCCACGATAAGAGCTGGGGTGATGATTGCGAACATCAGCTGGTACATCGAGAAGACATTCTGCGACAGCCAGTAGGCGTAATCGGTATTGGGCGCCGAGGTCACATCCTTGAGGAAGAAGAATTCGCTGCCGCCGAAGATATGTCCGAGCG
This sequence comes from Opitutia bacterium UBA7397, assembly GCA_002470605.1. Classification (GTDB taxonomy): domain Bacteria; phylum Verrucomicrobiota; class Verrucomicrobiia; order Opitutales; family UBA953; genus UBA953. Next base: position 71,631 of record DKND01000070.1, on the reverse strand, counting down.
GCGTGCCGGCGAAGCTCTTACCGAAGACCAAGGAGTAGCCAACGGCCCACCAGAGGATGGTGACGAGGCCAGCTAAGCCGAAGCATTGGGCGACGACGGACAGGACGTTCTTCGAGCGGACCAGGCCGCCGTAGAAGAGGAACAATCCTGGGAGTGTCATGAAGAGCACCAAGGCGGCGCTCACCATCATGAAAGCATTATGACCAGGACCTGAGGTGCCGACCGCCGGCGTCGTCAGCCCGGCCGGAATGGTTGGCTTTCCGTCTTTATCCTTTGGGCCAACCAACAGCGAAGCGGTAGGATCTCCGTTGCCTAGATAGGCTTCGAGGCCAGCAATGCGCTGTTCAAGCGATGGAGCTGGGGGAGGAGTCTTGGCTGCTTCGGCGGCGGCCGCGGGAGCGGGCGCAGGAGCGGGGGTGGTCTGCGCGGACGACAGCATTGGTACTGCCGCCAGAGCGAGGATGGTGAGCGTTCGTAACAGGGAGTTCATGGCGATTCGCTTATCGCAAGCCCCGTGCCAAGCCCCCGCCTTATGCCTGAACCCCAAATTGTGCTGAAAATAAGACGCAGGGCTTCACGTGGCCTGCTTTATTTCAGGCAAATTGGTCGGTCTCGATCGAAAGACCGCCTTTTGGGCAGGAATTTAGGGCTCAGTTCTGCGTATACCCCTCTTCACCGTGATCCGCAATATCGAGCCCTTGGGCTTCTTCTTCTTCCGTAGGGCGGAGGCCGATGGTTTTCTCGACTAATTTCGCGATAGCCCAAGTGGCCCCGAGCGAGAAGACGATGCAGAGGAGGATGGCGATCATTTGGCCTTTGATTAAACCCTGCGAAATGAGAGCGCCCCCAGCCGGATTAGCGGCCGCACTCATTAAGAAGGCTGTCGCCAGTGCGCCAGTCGTCCCACCGATACCATGAACGCCAAAGGTATCCAGGGCGTCATCGTACCCGAATTTACGTTTAAGAACCGAGCAGGCCCAATAAGAAATAGCACCAGCCATGAGGCCGATGAATACGGCGGAACCACCCGAAACGAAGCCCGCCGCATTGGTGATCGTCGCCAGTCCCGCAATCGCACCCGAACATAACCCGAGTACCGAAGGTTTGCCGCGATGGAGCTTCTCAATGATGGCCCACGAGAACGTGGCCGCCGCGGCCGCCAGCGTGGTGGTCATGAAGGCTTGGACGGCGATGCCGTCAGCCGCGAGCGCCGAGCCGGCATTAAATCCATACCAGCCAGCCCAAAGTAATCCGGTGCCCAGCACGCAAAGCACCATACTGTGCGGTGGCATCGCACGTTTGCCGAAGCCAATTCTTGGTCCGACCAGGATGCAAAGAATGAGGGCTGACCAGCCCGATGTCATGTGGACCACGATTCCGCCGGCAAAGTCAGCGGCCTTTAATGAGGCGGTTGGATTGGCTAAGCCTGCAAAATCTCCGGTCACACCCCAGACGGCATGCGCCACGGGGTAGTAAACAAGTAAGGTCCAGACGGCGGAAAAAAAGAGCACAGCGGAAAACTTCATGCGTTCAGCCACGGCACCGATAATAAGTGCCGGGGTAATCGCCGCGAACATGGCTTGGAAAAGAGCGAACGTCCCCGAAGAGATCCGGCCCTCATAGGCGCTGGCGTCCGCCCCGATACCGGTGAGGCCCAGGTGTTCGAGGCCGCCGAACAAGTGACCCAGCCAAGATCCTTGGAGGGATTTGCCGAAAACCAGGCTGTAGCCAAAGGCCCACCACATGAGGATACCCATCGCGGTTAGGGCGATACATTGGGCGGCAATCGATAAGACGTTTCGGCTGCGAACTAAGCCTCCGTAAAAAAGAAATAGCCCGGGAATGCACATCATCAGGACCAAGGCGGCACTCATCAGAACCCAGGCATTATCGCCGGCGGTGGGTAGGGAATTAACAAAAATAAGCATGATGCTTTTTATTAAGCACTTAGTGTGCCATTTTAAAGACAGACCTCGCTCCTCGCTTGCCTCCTAAGGTTTATGAGAGTAAATAAAAGTAACCTATGAACAGCCTGCTTAAAGTTAAGCATATTGCCTTACTTTCTACAATTGTTTGGGCTCAACTTGGAGCAGAAGTTGCCGCCCCAGCTAAGCCGTGGTTAGCTATTTTAGATTGGCAAAGCCGTGAGTCCGACAGCGTCAGCCACTCCGGCGCCGTCGCCGGAGAATATGGCCGATCCCGCACGGGTGCGGAAGTCATCTGGCAGACTCCGATGCAGGCCGTGGATTTCGAGTTTTATAACTATAAGAATAAGTTTACGGGATCCATTGCCGGGACCGACCAATCCTACGGTGCAACGACGGACGTGATGGTGACCGGCTTTAAGCAGTGGGATTGGAGTTCAAAATATGGCGTCCAATTAATCTACGCCTTGGAATGCTCCGCCGAAGATAAAATCAGTCTTTCCGAAGGTAAGCGTTGGGGCTTGGGCGGGGCCGCTCGGTGGCGCCCCGATGCTGAGACCGACGTGGCCTTGGGCGTCATGTTGGAAGATCGCTTCGAGGCCTCGGTGCTGGCTATCCCCTACATCAAAGCGGTTTGGCGCCCATGTAATTTTGCCGAAGTTGAAATCCGTACCACCGGATTACAGAACGGCATCATTGTCCGGGCATTCCTTAACGAAAGCCACGCTTCGACGGTAGATTTTACCGTGGCGTATGAGACGCTCACTTTTAAATTACAGGATAGTCCTACCTATGGAGCACGGGCCGTGGCCATTGGTGAAGTGCCCCTGCGGGTCGGTTTCACCCAGTTTTTAGAATCCTCCGGCACGTGGTTTGTTCGTGCGAGCGCCGAATGGGTTCCTTTTGCGCGACACTCATTTAAGCATGACGGTGAAGCGATGGGTGCGTTTCAGCCTGGGGCCAGTATGGGGACAGGAGTCCGCGTCGGCGCTAGATTTTAAAACTTATAAATCCCTTGCTGCCCAAAGGTGCAGGGCGACGACGAGTAAGGCGGCAGCGTAATTCATGGGGCGAGTGAGAGCTGCCCCAGTAATTGATCTCGCCGGCGCACCGCTTCCAGTTCGTCGCTGGTCCGAAGCGAGCGGCGGACTCGGCGCTTGGTAAAGTCCGCGAGGTGCTCCGTGAAGTGGATCCACCATGTCCCGTTGTTATTCCAGAGATGGTGGCGTGGGTTTACCTCGCTGACGCGGATGGAAAGCCGGGCGGCAGGAAGGGAAGGATTGTTTTCGGTAGTGTTGATCATGTGCGTCGTTGGTTAAGAGGGACGCATCACGAACAGCCTGCCAGTTGAGGATTTTAGCCTTTCGGCTCTCATCTTAAAACCTTTCGGTTTCAATTACCACCGCGGCCTTGGGGGCTCGGTTGGTGCAAGTGCGGCTTTCGCCTGTCTTGCTCGTGATGCGACTAATAATGAACTGACTAAACTCTGATCGACTCAGTCGTTTTGGCAAGCCGAACCCAGGGAGGGAAGGCGTGGACGTGTGTCATAGGCCGCGCCTTCCTGGAGGGGAAATCGCTCGCTTCCCCTAAACTATAGAGGTTTTATAGTAAAACCGCCCATGGGATTCTTTCGCTTTCGCCGTTCGGTTTCGCTGGGGAAGTTTTTACGTCTAAACATCTCAAAGACGGGCCCCTCGGTTTCGGTGGGTCGGCCCGGGGCGACGATTAATATACGTAAAGACAAGGTTGATGCCACCGTAGGCCTTCCTGGTACGGGCCTTTCTTATCGAGAAAGGTTATCAAAAGGCGGATGTGCTTCCGTGCTGGTCCTCAGTTTTTTTCTCACCGCCTGCGCTTTTTTTATGTCCGACGACGATCTGACCTTTCAAGACGATGTGAATCTTCTACAACGGAAGGCGGACGCCCAAGTCTTGCACAACCCTGTGACGGGAGCCTGCTTGGTCGCCACCGCCGCTTATCAGGGTCGCGTGATGACCAGTGCTTTTGCGGCCGACCTTCCGGGTAACGGTTGGATTAATCGTCAGCTGATTAACTCGCAGAAGCTTCAGCCTCATATCAATGCCTGGGGCGGCGAGGAGCGGCTTTGGCTTGGCCCGGAGGGCGGCCAGTTCGCCTGGTTCTTTCAGCCTGGAGCAGCGTTTGATCTCGCCCATTGGCAGACCCCTCCGTTGCTCGACACCGAACCTTTTGTGGTCGTGGAGAAGTCTGCGACGTATGTGGTCTTTCGCAAAGATGCGGCTTTAAGGAACTATAGCGGGGCTGAATTTCATTTACGGCTGGAGCGTAAGGTGACCTTGATCACGGACGATGCGGAATTAAACGCCGCACTCCATAGTGTGGTACCCGTTTATTTGAAGACGGTGGCTTATCGGACCGATAACACTTTGATGAACCGAGGCGATGCCGCCTGGGCTGCCGATACGGGATTACCGTCGATTTGGTTGCTCGGGATGATGAAGCCCTCGCCTGCGACACGGGTTGTCATTCCTTTTAAGCGTGGTTCAGTCGAAGAGCTTGGCCCAATCGTGAATGACGAATACTTTGGCCCCGTTCCCTCGCAGCGATTAAAGGTCGGCGACGGGGTAATCGTCTTCAAGGGCGATGGGAAGTTGCGGGGTAAGATCGGACTCAGCTCCCGCCGTGCGACACAGGTGCTAGGGAGTTGGGATCCTGCCCGCGAGTTGCTCACGATTATTCGTTTTAATAAATACGCAGCTCCGGCTGGTTACGTTAATTCCCAATGGCAGCAACAGGTCGCTCCGTTCGCCGGTGACGTGATCAATGCCTATAACGATGGGCCGGCGACAAAAGGTGCGAAGCCGCTGGGCCCCTTTTATGAACTCGAATCGAGTTCGCCGGCGCTCCCCCTCGCTCCGGGCCAGAGTTTTACATATCGGCAGACGACGGTGCATCTTACGGGCGCACGGAAATCTTTGGACGTCGTCGCTCGTAACACGCTCGGCGCGGGCCTCGATGAGATCGAGGCCGCGCTACCTTAGTGTTTCGCAAGTGCCCGGGAAAGGACTCGAACCTTCATGCCTTTAGAGGGCGGCAGATTTTGAGTCTGCTGCGGCTGCCATTTCGCCACCCGGGCGGATTGCGGATGTCCATTCACTCCCCGAGCGGGCTCCCCTGCAAGAAAATCCGACCCATCCATTGTCTTCCGGGGTCATTTTTATCGGCGAGGACGGTTGGAATTTAATTAAAAACAAAAAAGGCGCTCCCGTGGGAGCGCCTTTCGTTAAGGATACGAAGTAAATTACTTCGAGCCGAGGATCGCGTCCTTCGCAGCCTTGGCTACGCGGAACTTCACGACCTTCTTAGCCTTGATCTGGATCGTTTCGCCGGTGGCAGGGTTGCGACCGAGGCGAGCCTTGCGCTGAACGAGGACGAGCTTGCCGAGACCAGGAAGCGTGAAGGAGTTCTTCGCGTTCTTGTAAGCAAGAGCAGCGATGATCTCGAGAATTGCTACGGCCTGCTTCTTGCTGAGTTCAGCTTTTTCGGCGAGGGCGGCGGCGATTTGGGACTTGGTGAGGGCTTTGGACATGTTGGTTATGGGTTGGTAGTGCAGTGATGCGGATGTATTAAGTATCGAACCTCACGACGAAAACCAGCGAAAAATAAGGGTAGGGTGCAGGTTTATTTTCACCCCTGCCGATGCCGGGCGCCAAAAAAAATTGCATGCACTCAGCCTGTCGCCTATCTCCCTGCTCTGACTCATCCCCATGAAACTCACTTTGCCTCTCCACCTTTTAACTTTGTTATCGCTCGGCGTGATCGCGGCAAATGCCGACGACACGGTCGCCCTTGAACCTGCCTTCCCTAGTCTGACTTTTAGTCTTCCAGTCGCCATCGCGCCGATGCCGGGAAATGACGATGTCGTGTTCATCGTCGAGAAGGGTGATCCGGTTCCGGGTCCCGAAGGCGAGAAGACGGACGATAAGACCAAAAAGAAGAAAGCCAGTGCATACTTTGGTGGTAAAGTGCAGATGGTTAACGGCTTAAAGTCTGGTAAGCCTATCAAAACTCAGGTTTTCCAGCTCGAGCCTAAAGATGGGAAGTTTGAGGCCGGTGGCGAATGCGGGTTCCTGGGGTTTGCGGTTCACCCTAAGTTCGCTGAAAACAAGCAAGTATTTGTCTATTATAGCCTTAAGATTGATGGTAAATTACATCAACGGGTCTCACGATTCTTACTTTCCAGTCTAAATCCCTTCACGGTAGACCCCGCTTCGGAGCAGGCTTTGATTACGCAGCTGGATCCTGCCGGTAATCACAATGGAGGCGACCTTCACTTCGGCCCCGATGGTTATCTCTATATCAGTTGTGGAGATGGCGGAGCCGGTGGGGATGCCTTCGACAACGCCGGCTATATCAACAAGGGCTTCCATGCCGCGGTCTACCGTATTGATGTCGATAATCGCTCCGGCAACCTTGCCCCCAACCCCCACCCGTCGGTGGCGGTCGACCCCCGGGGTCAGGCCTTCTATTCCGTCCCGGCAGACAACCCCTTCGTCGGGGTGAAGTCTCACCGGGGGCAGACGGTCGACCCCAAGGCGGTGAGGACCGAGGCTTGGGCCACTGGCTTGCGCAACCCTTGGCGCTTCTCTTTCGACCCTAAGTCCGGTGCCTGTTTTGCCGGCGACGTCGGCCAAAATCTTTATGAAGAGATCGATATCTTGGTCCCGGGCGGCGACTACGGCTGGCACGATGTCGAAGGCTTGCATATCTTCAATGGCAAGGACGCTTCGGGTAAAAAGAGCATGCCCGAGCTGGCTCTGCCTTCCGCCTTCAAGGCTCCGATCTACGAGTACGACCGGAAACTTGGCAACTCGGTGACGGGCGGCGTAGTTTATCGCGGCGATCGGGTACCTGCCATTCGTGACGCCTATGTGTTCGCCGATTTTGCTTCGGGGCGGATCTTTGCTCTCCGCGAGAAAGACGGCAAGTGGACGTCGGAACAAGTCGCCAAGGATTTCACGATTTCCGCTTTTGGTTATGACGCCTCCAACGGTGACGTGCTGATCGCTTCGCTGGTCGGCCAGGTCAAACGTATCGTCAAAAAATAATATTCATATGCTTACGCGCCGATCATGGTTGGGTACCGCGGGGGCGGTTTTGGTGGGCGGCGCCATGCGGCCTTTACCCTCTTTGGAGGCTGCATCTCCAACGCCGACGTTTCCGGCGTGCAGTCTTTTCACGAAGCACCTCGTGGGGCTTCCCTATGATGAATTGGCTTCCGTCGTGGCGGAGTTGGGCTTCACCAGCGTGGAAGCTCCAGTCCGCAAGGGCGGGCATGTGGAGCCCGCGCGTGTCGAGGAGGACCTTCCGAAACTGGTCGAGGCTTTCAAGAAGCAGGGAATCGTCATCAGCTTGCTCACTTCTGATATCAATGCTGTCAATGAGGCTGATCGATCCGAGAAAGTCCTGCGGACGGCAAAAGCCTTAGGCATTTCGAGCTATCGGATGAAGTGGTATCCCTATGCGGGAACGAAACCTCTCTGGGCGCAACTCGATGACATCCGTCCGCAGCTCAAGGACCTCGTCGGGTTGAGCAAGGAGATCGGCATCTTGCCTTGTTATCAGAATCATTCCGGACCGAAAAACGTTGGCGCGACCATCTGGGATATGGCGATGCTGATGCGGGACTATCGCGCCGACGAACTTTCTTGGAACTTCGATTTTTTCCATGCCATGGTGGAGGGTGGGCTATCATGGCCTAACCACCTGGCGTTGGTGCGTGATCATCTCTCGATGGTTTACTTTAAGAATTTCAATTGGAAGGGGAGGTTGGCCGAAGGTTGTCCGCTTGCCGAAGGGACGGTCGGTAAGGACTCCGTGGTGCTCCTCCGTAAGTCCGGTTACACGGGGCCCATCTGCCTTCATGTCGAATACCTGAAGGGCGGGGTCTCTTCCCCGGATGCGCTTCGAAATGCTTTAGATTGTACGCGCAAGGATTTTGCCACGCTCAAGCAATGGTGGGCTTAAGGGTTCGCGAGAGTAGATAATGGGGGAATCTCGGGGTGCCTTAAAGATAGGCTGGAACTTGACCGCACTTGAGGTGTAAATAAGTTATCCCCGACATGAAGCCCCTCGCTCTCTTCCTTTTGGCCGCCGCCACTTTGGCCGCCGCACCTAAGTCTAATAAGTCTGTTAAGACTGATTTGGCGCCTCCTGAGCAATTCAAGCCTGTGGAGGGCGGTGTTTTGCCCCTTGGTCTCTTTCAGGTGCCAGAAGGGTTAGAGGTTACGGTTTGGGCTCGCTCGCCTATGTTGGCGAATCCCACGAATATCGATTTCGATTCTCAAGGTCGCCTCTGGGTCAATGAGGGCGTCAACTACCGTATTTATAATGTCGGCGGCAAGCGCCGGGCTGCTGGCGACCAAGTGATCGTTCTTAGCGATACCAAAGGTCAGGGCTTTGCGGATACCGTCAGCACGTTTGTCCAAGACGAAAACTGGACGGCCCCGCTTGGTATCGCGGTACTTGACAATGTGGTTTATGTTTCCCACGCCCCGACCATTTATAAATTTACGGACGTTAATCGCGACGGGAAGTTCGATCCCGCCGTGGACAAAAAGGAAATCTTCCTGACAGGCTTCGGCGGACAGGATCACGATCACTCGCTCCATGCGCTCGTGACCGGACCTGACGGTAAGTTCTACCTGAATTCTGGAAATTGCGGCGGCGTCGTCACGGATAAGTCCGGGAAGACTTTCCGGGTTTCCAGCGGATACGTCGATCAGCGTGGCGGAACCTGGCCCTTCGACCCCAAGACGGCGGCTGGCTCCAAGAGCGACGACGGTTTCGTTTGGTCTTCCGGTTTCTCTGCCCGTATCAACGTCGACGGTACGAACGCCGAAATCATTGGTAATGGTTATCGCAACAGCTTCGAGCATTTCCCTTCTTCTTTCGGCGACCTGTTCCAAGGGGATAATGACGACTCGAGCAGCTGCCGTACTTCCTACGTGCTTGAATACGGCACCGCCGGCTACACGACGTCATCTACTGCCAATTATAATTCCGTCAAGCGCCTCGGGCAGTCGATACCCCGCGCCCATTGGCGCCAAGACGATCCTGACACCATGGATGTGGGCGACGTCTACGGTTCCGGTTCGCCTACGGGTATCGCCGTCTACGAAAACGGCGCGCTGGGTGATGCCTGGATCGGCACCCTCCTGAATTGTGAGCCTTCACGTAACACCATCTTTGCGTATAAGTTGGCCGCGCAAAAGGGCGGGTTCGCCTTGAATGCCGATACGCGAAAAGATTTGATTACTTCGAACCCCGGCCGCGAATTCGGGGGCACGGACTTTCATAAAATCCAAGCTGATGCTTCGACCAAGCCGAACGAACGGATCCTCTTTCGTCCGTCCGACGTCACCGTCGGTCCCGATGGTGCGATTTATATTTCTGACTGGTATGACTCGCGCGTGGGCGGCCACCAGACTTTGGATACGACCTGCTCGGGCGCGATTTATCGGATTGCCCCGAAGGGCTTCAAGTCCGTCATTCCTAAAATCGACCTTTCTACTCCGGCCGGTGCGGCGGACGTATTGCGTAACCCCGCGGTCAATGTCCGTCACCTTGGTTTCGATGCCTTGAAAGCTTTCGGTGCGAAGGCGCTGCCGGCGGTCTCGGAAATCCTCCGGGATAAAAATCCTTATATCGCCGCCCGTGGCGTCTGGCTCTTGCCTTACCTCGGCGATGAGGGTGTCGCTCGCGCGAAGGCGTTGCTCAAGGATGCGAACCCTTCTCAACGTCGCCTCGCTTTCCAAGCGCTCCGCCGGGCGGGTAATGATGTCATATCGATTGCGGCCGAACTGGCTACCGACGTTGATGTCGCCGTCCGTCGCGATGTGTCGACCTCGTTGCATGCGGTGCCAGCCGATAAGGCGGTACCGATTTTAGTTACGCTCGCGCAGAGGCTTGATACCTCGGACAAAAACTCGCTCGCGGCTTTCGGTATCGGTTCGGCCGGTAAGGAAACCGCCGTCTGGCCCGCGATTAAATCTGCCATGGTCAAGTCGGGTCCGGAATCTTGGTCCCCTGAAGTGGAGCGAATCGCTTGGGTCCTGCACCCGGCGGATGCTGTGGCGGAACTTGCTGCCCGGTCGACTTCGGCTAAATTATCCCAAGAGCAGCGTGCCTTGGCTGTCGAGACTCTGTCCTTTGTCGAAACCAAAGAAGCAGCGTTGGCTATGATCAACTTGGCTGTGGACGGTTCGCCGGTTAAATCTGAAGCCACCCGCTGGGCGCTTATGCGTATGACCGGCTTTTGGTCTGCCTTTGATATTCGGACCGAACTTAAGAACGCCGGCGTCTACGATGCGGCGAAGATCGTAGTCAGCCCCATCGTGGTCCCCGAGGCTCCTAAACCGACTTATACCGTGCAGGATGTTCTGGCTAAGACGGGCGACGCCACTCGTGGCGCCCAGCTGGTTCAGCGCTGTACCATGTGCCACCAGGTTTCTGGCAATGGACCAGCCTACGGCCCGGAGCTCCGCACCTTTGCGGCGCGGCAGGGCAGGGATGCGGTCATCGTGGCGATGGTTGAGCCTTCGGCGAGCATCGCCCTGGGTTACGAGGGCTCGACGATCACCCTGAAGAAGGACGCCGGCATGATCGATGGCCGCCTTCTTTCCGCCAACGACCCGATGGTCATCATCTCGACGGGCGGGGTCACTCAGCTCGTGCCCAAGGACCGGGTTGCCGGGAAAGCCGAAAAGATGACCCGTTCATTGATGATGTCGGCCGAGCAATTAGCCCTTTCAGCCCAAGATGTGGCTGATATCGCGGAGTGGCTGGTTAATTACAAGTAAGCCCTAGACTGGCATTATCTTCACTAAAGGGGGCCTTTTCGAAGAAAAGGCCCCCTTTTAATTTACCGCTTGCTTCTCGGCTGGGGGTTATCAAGTTCGACCCTCCTTCCTCTGGGCAAGGCACGGCCGCACAACGCGGGCCCGCGACTTACCAGAACCTAAAGTCACCTATCTCTCTATGAAGCAGCTCAATCTCACCGTCACCAGCCGCGAGCTTAACGGCCGTGGTCCCTCCCGTCGTCTTCGCATCGCCGGTTCTATTCCTGCCATTATCTATGGCAAATCAGGCAATCAGAGTGTTTCCGTAGCCCAGGAAGCTTTCCGCGACCTGATGCGTGCCAAAGGTAACGCCGCTTCGTTGATCGACCTGAGCGTCGACGGCAAAAAAATGCTTTCATTGATCAAGGAGTTCCAGCGCCATCCTATCACCCAGAAGTTCTTGCATATCGATATCATGGAAATCGACCCAAGTTCTCCGATGTCCGCTGCCATCCCTGTCCGTGTTAAGGGCGAAGCTCATGGTGTTAAGACCGAAGGCGGCACGCTCGCGATCGTCTCCCAGACAATCAATGTTCGCTGCTTACCTAAGGATCTGCCTGAGTTCATCGAAATCGACGTCACCGAGCTGAAGGTCAATGAGTCGATTCACGTCGGCGAAGTTAAGGCTCCAGCTGGTATCACTTTCTCAGGCGACTTAAAGCGCGTCGTTATCGTCTGTTCCGAAATGGCCGAAGAAGAAGCCGCCGCCGAACCAGCAGTTGTTGCTGGTGCCGCTCCGGCCGCCGACGGTACCGCCGCCCCAGCCGCCGCTGGTGCCGCTCCGGCCGCTGCTGCCGCCCCGGCTGCCAAGAAGTAATTTTCCGCGCCGGGCGTTGCTCCCGGTACCCGTTCTTTGAAGTCAAATGCCATTCTCGGTCATCGCCGCCCTCGGTAATCCGGGCCGAGAATATTCCGCCACGCGCCACAACGCCGGCTGGATCATCGTGGACGCCCTGGCTGCCCAAGCCGGTGCCGTCTGGAAGGTCGAAAGCCGTTTCCCGGCTTCTGTCGCTAAAATCACATTCGGAGGAAACTCCGTTTTCTTGATCAAGCCGCTCACCTTCATGAACGAAAGCGGACAGCCCATCGCGGCTTTCCTTCGTTTCCACCAGATCGAGCTGACCGAACTCGTCGTTTTGCACGACGACATCGCTTTCGAGCCGGGACAGCTTCGGCTTTCCCAAGGAGGTTCAGCGGCGGGACATAACGGCATTATCAGTTGCATTCACCACCTAGGTGAAGGGTTTGTCCGAGCTCGCCTCGGCATCGGCCCCAAGAAGCACCCCGAGCAAGACCTCGCCGACCACGTGCTCGGCCGTCTGCCCGCTCCCGAACTGGAACTTTTAACGCAACGCATCCCCGACTTCATCTTAGGACTCGAAACACTTTTTTCCCGCGGCCTACCAGCTGCTCAAAACCTCACCAACAGAAAAACACCATCACCATGACCACCGCCACGCTCCGCCGCTCCTATCGCTCCAGCCTGATCCTCGACCTCCGCGGATCCACGGACGCCCCTGAGACGGTCATCGACAAGCTCAAGGACATCCTGAAGTCCATTGATTGCAAAGTGAACGAAGTCGAAAACCTCGGACAAAAGGAATTCTCCCGGGCCGTCGACCGTAAGTTTGTCTCCGGTCTCTACGTCCAATTCCATTACGAAGGTCCTATCACCGCCCCTACTGCTTTTCGCGAAAAGCTGCGCCTCGACCGCACCATCGATCGAATCATGACGCAGGTCGTCCGGTAATCTCTAAACTTCTTTCGCCGTGGCTGCTTCCTTTAATCGCGTTATTCTCGCAGGCAATATGACCCGCGATCCGGAGGCGCGCGCTCTCCCGTCCGGCCAGCCACTCACGAAGTTCTCCCTCGCCGTTAACCGCTCCTATACCACTAAGGAAGGCGAAAAGCGCGAAGAGGTCACTTACGTCGACATCGAAAGCTATGGCAAACAGGCTGAAATCATCGCCAAATATTGTGGCAAGGGTTCGGGCATCCTGGTCGAAGGCCGCCTTAAGCTCGACCAGTGGGAAGACAAAAAGACGAACGAAAAGCGCTCCCGTCTCGGCGTCGTCCTCGAGAATTTCACTTTCATCGGCGGTCGTGCCCCTGGTAGCGAAGAAGGCGGTTCCGCCCCTCGTGCCCGCGGTGGCAACGATACCCCTTCACCTGCGCCCGATAACGGCGGAGACGATGTTCCTTTCTGATTTTCCTCAACCTACTTAAACCTAAGCAACTATCATGGCATTCACCGAAGTTCTCCTCATCAAACCCGTCGACGGCCTTGGCGCCGAAGGCGAGCAGGTCCGCGTCCGCGCTGGCTTCGCACGTAACTATTTACTGCTCCAGGGCATCGCCCTGCCAGTTAATCGTGCTAACACCAAGTACATCGAGTCCTTGAAGAAAGCACGCGATGTGCGCGAAGCCCGCGACCTCGAAGTCGCTAACGAAACCGTTGCCAAGTTGGCAGCCTTGAAGCTCGTCTTCGCCGTCAAGACCGGTGAAGGAGGCAAGATGTTTGGCGCAATCAGCACCGCTGAAATCTCCGCTAAGCTCGCGGAAGCTGGCATCGAAATCGAACGTAAGCGCATCCACCTCGGCCAAGGTCCGGTCAAGGTACTCGGCAAGCACACCTGTGGTATTCGCCTGCACGGCACGGTTACCGTCGACCAAGAGTTTGAAGTCGTTTCCGAAAACCCGATCGAAGCCATTGCTGAGGAAGCCCCTGAAGTCGAAGAACGCGAGTTCCGCGACGACAAAGGCAAGAAGTCCCGCAAGCCTCGCAAGGAGAAATCCGGTAAGTAATTCCGGATTATTTCCGTCTCAAAGCCCGCCCCTCGGCGGGCTTTTTTATGCCGCCAGGGGACGGTTCAGCGCGGCTTAATCCAGTCGATGCTGGAGATGGCGAATTCGAGATGGCCTTTATAGAAGTTGAGCTGCCCCACCCATTTCACGGCTTCACCTTTCTTGGTCGCCTTAATTGCCTGAAGGAGTTTCGGATTAGGGACGTAGACCGGATAACGCGTCGTCCCGATCGTAACCGATGGTTTTGATCCCCCGTCGTAAATGCCTTCGACGATGAACAACTCTCCGATGCTTTGGCTGATTTGTTCGGAGCTCAGAGTGGGGAGAGATTTGGCGGATTGAAGTCTGCCCCGTTCAAGATCGGACGGGAAGGCTGGCAGACCTTCCGTCGGACTTGTTTCTGTCCGGGACAGCGGTGGGCTGGCCGGCGAGTCGTGGACGGTGAATTCGGCCTGCACGGGGAAGTGGTCGCTGATGCCTGCGCCCGGCCCGTAACCGCTCCAGCGCCACGGTATGACTGGGTAGGGATGGGAGTTAAGGCCAGGGATCACGAGCGCGCCGAAGCTGCCGCCCACGTAATCGAGGCCTTTGCCGTCGGCCAGGCCGCGAGAGATGACGAGATGCATGAGCGTGCCCCATTCGCCCTGGAATTCATCGGATCTGCGTTCAGCAGGAGCAACGTCATACCAGAGGTTGTAAAGGTCGGCACCGCCGTTGACCAGTTGGCCGGCATCACCCTGCGAGCCCAAAGCGTCTTGGATACCGGTCTTGAGCATGAACGGGTAACGTTGTTTTTGGTTATAATGAGAATTCAGGTCACCGCCAAAGATGATGTTAGCGTTCGGGTCAGACTTGAGAATCTCGTCGATGCGCGTCCGGGCTACGCCGGCGTTCTGGATGCGTATCGGTTCGGTCTGCGCGTTACCCGCGCCGCTCTTCCAGTGGTTGGCGAAAACAAAGACGGTCTCGCCGCCGACCTGAAGCTCGGCCTCGACGATGGTGCGGGCTCCGGTCACGTGATGCTGGTGAGTGCTTTTGATCGGCAGGCGCGTGAGTATCGCGCAGTGGATGGCCTCCTTGGTGAGGTCAAGCACATCGCCGAGGACGATTTTATAGCCCGTCAGGCCTTCATCATCCAACGCCTTGATGAGCCAGGCTTCAATCGGGGTGCCGACGAGTTCGGAGATCAGCTCGCCTTTGAGAATGTCGTGGTAGTTTTGGCCTTTGTGAGCGGCGAGGAAGTCTTCCACCGAAATCGTGGAGTCAGGGGTGTGGTCCGCCTCGAGCTCATCCAAGATGAGAATGTCGGGTCCGCGTCCGCTTTCGGCGGTCTTGAGTACTTTGGCGATTCGTTCGAGCTTGCCGGCCAACTTCTCGGGAGTCCAGCGCTCGGGGCCGGACCCCGTGACCGGAAAATCATCGTACAAAGAAACGGCATCAAGATCGAAAAGGTTTTCGATGTTATAGGCCATCACCGTGAAGGGCCGCGTGGCTGATTCCGGTTTTTCTTCGGCGCGCCCCGCGGTCAGGGAGAGTAGCACCGTGAGGAAGAGGATACCGGGCAGAATCTTTTTAAGAATCATATGAATCACGATGGGAGCATGAGGGGGAATACCCATCGTTAAATCGGTTAAATCCGCGTGACAGCGAAGTTGCATTTAGTCTTCGAAGGGAGCCTGAAATAAAAAGAGTTCGACGCTGAAATGACATTTTCTCGTCGATTAAAAGTAACTTTTGCGAAGACGTTCTTCGTAGATATACTTTAGAATAAGGTGACGATGACGACGTGCACGTGCTACCCGCTAGATCTCGCCCTCGCAGATATTTTCCGACCTTTGCCGCCTTGTTTGCCATGGGGGTGGTGGCTTCAGGAGCCCCGATCGATTTCGCCGGTACATCCACCTACACGCAGGACTTCCAGACGATGACTACGACGGCCACCACGAGTGCCGTGTTGGGCTTAACGATGACAGAGGTGTCTACCTTGTCTGGCGGCAGCTCAGGCGTTCAAGGTTGGTACATTTACGGAGGAAGTGGATCGGCCCTCAGTACAATCATTTCAGGAGCCGGGAGCGATGCAACGTGGACGGGTGGTGTTTCTAAATCTAAGTGGCTCGGAGCCGATAAAGGGAGCAGTTCTACGGGCGGCTTCCGGGAGTTGATTGACACCGCCTCCCCAGTCGTCGGGCGAGCTTTGGGATCCGAAGGTTCGGGCTCCGCCATGGGGTTCTTCGGCTTGGTGCTCAAGAACACCTCGGGCGCGACGATCAATACGGTTAGTATTTCTTATGATGCGGTGATGAATCGTAATCCGACAACAACGGTGAATCAGTATCTCTTTGGTTACCTCGTCAGCTCGACCGCGGTAAGTACTTCGACGACGGTGGGTGACGCGGGTACTTTTAGTGCCACCCTAAATTCATCTTCCTTGGGCTTCAGTACGCCTTCGACGGGTACGGGCGCTCCCGGGACGCAGGCTGCAATTACACCGCTTTTCAAAATCGGTACGATCTCCGGCAGTTTATCTACCCTCAACTGGGGCGCGGACCAGTATCTTTACCTCGCCTGGAGGGAAGTCGACGAAGCGAGCAGTGATGCCAATGCCGGGGTAGATAATTTCAGCCTCAGCGTAGCTGCCGCGGTGCGTAATCTGACGTGGCGTCTCCTCGTCGCAGGCACTTGGGATGCGTCCACCGCCAACTTTACTTCCAGTGGATCCAACACCGCCTATGTAGCAGGCGATAATGTCACTTTCGATAAAGTCGAAGGAGGAGTCATCACCCTGTCCGGGGCTTTGGCGCCGAGCTCCGTGACGGTTTCCGCTGCATCGGGTACCTATACATTCACCGGTCCGACTTCTGGGGATAAGATCACGGGCAGTACCAGTATCGCCAAATCTGGCGCTGGCACGCTAATCCTAAACTCTGATAATGATTTCAGCGGTGGCGTTACCGTCACCGGAGGCACGGTGCAGATTGATGGGGCGGGTAGGCTTGGTACGGGTGGCATTAGTTTGAACGGAGCGGGTGCCACGCTGGCAAGCACCGCATTGAGTTCCTTGGGTATGTCGACGAATGCCCTTTCGATCGGCGCCAGCGGTGGCACAATTAATGCAGGTTCTGCCGGCATGACGCTCGGCGCCCTCACCAGCTCTGGCCTGCTCACGAAGACGGGTGCCGGAAGTCTTACCCTTGGTACGGTCGGCAACTCCGCCGGCGCCGGCTTCACGGTCAGTGCGGGTGACCTCGTGTTCGGCCAAGCCACCGGCGTGGTCAAGATTTTCGCCAACACTTCCCTGACGGGTAACCTCGTGCTCGGTAGTGGAATTCGCTTCGATGTCGATGATGGCAGTACAATCACCGGATCCGGCAAAATTAAGGTCGCGGCCAAAGGAGCGCTCATCTCCAATACCTCGGGGAATATCGGTGGCACGATTTCGTCGGAGATCGCGTTGAATAGCAGTGCGCTCGCCTTCGCTAAGGGGGCTTGGGCTGGGTCGATTTACACACCTTCGACAGATTTTTCGACAACCGTCGGGGGCACGACCGGGGGCACCTTGATCATTTCCTTAATGTATGGGGATTCCGATGTCGATCTCTCCAATAATTCCACGACCGGCGGCGGTACCGGAGCGCTGACTCTGACAGGTGCGAGCACTTATACTGGCAATACCACCATCAATGCGAATACGCCGACCTCGCCAGCGGTGAGCATCATTCTGGGGGTTAATAATGCGCTACCGGTCACCACGGGCCTAATCGTCGGGACGAAGACTGGCGTCGGGGTGCCGGTACTGGACCTCAACGGCAAGAACCAGCAGGTGGCTTATATTGCGGACGGTTCTTTCGTCACGGCTGCTAAATATCTAAAAATAGTTAACAACTCCGCCACGGCCTCCGTCTTGACATTGGCGGGATCTGTCAGTCCCGGGAACTCTTTCTCTGGTTATATTTCCGATGGCATCGGGGTTATCTCACTGGTGAAGGCCGGCTCCAATACGCAGACGCTTTCGGGTTATGGCGCCTATTCGGGTGGCGTAACGGTGAACGCCGGGACGCTTAAGGTAATCCCTCCTTCGGGTGCATCTCTCAGTAGTGCGCTTGGGTCGGGTGCGGTCATCATCGGTGGCACCGGTCAGCTTTTTGTCGCCGCTAATATCGCCAACGCTATTACGGTTAACTCGGGCGGCCGTCTTTCCGGGACGGGTCAACTTGACGCCGTTACGGTTAACGCCGGCGGAATCATCGCCGCCAATACCACCATCGGACAGATGTATGCCGCCACGTTGACGATGAATAACACCGTGACGATGGCGGCAGGTGCGATTATCGAATGGAAAGTAAACGACGCCTCCGCTTCGGCCGGCGTCGGCTACGATACCTTTAATTTTTCGACGGGTCTCGACCTGAGCACCGCCTCGACCTCGAACAAAATCGTTGTGCGGATCATTTCCTTCAACAGCCCAGGTGACGCCGCCGCCGGCCGGCCTTTGTCGCTGCCACGCTTGGGGGAGCACCCTTTTGTTTTTGCAACGGCATCTTCCGTGATCCCGCCGAGTTTTGGGACGAATATCGCCGACCTTTTTACCTACGACGTTTCTCAATTTCAGTATTCTGATGGATCCTCTTCCAAGGCGAGCTTATGGGAGATGTCCTTCGATCAGACTACGCAGACGATGACGCTCACGGCCGTCCCCGAGCCTTCGACCTATGGCTTAGGTCTCGGAGCGCTCCTTTTGGCGGTTGCTGCTATTCGCCGTCGCCGTCGCTCTGGAGCTTAACGCTTACTCGCCGCTCAATCCGCCTCGCTTGCCATTGAGCAAGGAAGCGCCGATGAGTGCGGCCGAAAGGAACGCCATGGACCACACGCCCAAGGCCGCCGCCAGCTGAGGGCCATCACCGAGAGCGCTCATCAGGGCGAACGTCGCCTTAGTGATGGGGAAGTGCTCCGCGCGTTGGGCGAGGATCAGGCTGTCGCTGACCTCGAGCATCGAGAAAGCGAAGGCTAGCACACACCCTGCGGCGAGGTGCGCGGAGAGTAGGGGTAGCGAGATGCGACGTAACGTAGACCACGCGGATGCTCCCATTGATCGGGCGGCTTGTTCGAGGGTCGGGTCGCAATATTGCAGGCCGGCTATCGCCGCACGTGTCACGTAAGGCAACCGACGAACGGCGTAGGCTAAACCGAGTAGCAGGAAGGGGCTGCCCCCCGCGCTGACCAGGATGGCGAAAGGTTTACCTTCCTGGGAAAGCGACAGGTAGCCGAAGGCCAGGACGAGCCCTGGTACGGCGAGAGGTAACATCGTCAGGGTATCTAAAAGGTGGCGGATGCGCAGGTCCGAACGCGATATCACCCAGGCAGCAGCAGCGCCCATCACCAACGCGATGAAGGTGGCCAGTCCGGCGTAGGCCAAGCTGTTTTGGATGGACGGGACTACCAAGGCGCTTCCCAGCGCTTCCTGCCAATGCGCGAGCGTGAATTCGACTGGCAGTACCGAGTTATGCCAATGGCCCGAAATAGACATCAGAATCACTCCAACGTGTGGAAGGCAGGCCAAGGCCGCGATGCCGGCGAAGAGAAAGCTGCAAGCCCAACCGCGCCACCCTCGGAGAGCCTGAGGGGTCGAACGTAGGCTCGGGCGCGGCGCAGCGCCGATCCGCCGACGTTCGAAGAGGAGTTTAGACAAAAGGAAAACACCGCCAGCTATGAGCAAGACGAGGGTAGTGAGGGCATACGGCAATGGGTTACGATCAAGGTTCTTGATCCCATCCAGAATCTGCACCGGCGCAACGCGCGGAAAATCAAAGACCAGCGGAACGCCGAGTTCGGTGAAGGCCCAGATAAAGACCAA
>DKND01000070.1:49419-52088 GCA_002470605.1 Opitutia bacterium UBA7397 | reverse complement strand
AGGTGCAGCGCATTCATCACGACGATGCCGACGAGTCGATTCTCGGCCATCCAGTCGCGAGGGTGGAGCGGATCCATCCAACCCAAGCCAGCCAGCAAAGCATTGAATGATCCTTCGGTGCCGAGGATGCATTTGATGCCGATGGCCCCCACGAAGGGCGGCAGAATCATTGGGACGAGCAACGCCAGCGCCAACAGGCCGCGCCCAGGAAAACTATAGCGATGATTGAGTAACGCCAAAGGTAGGGCCAGTAGTCCTGCGACGGCCGTGCTGGCTAGGCCGAGCAATAGGGCGTTGATGAGGCCGTCCTGATAGAGGGGATCGCGCAATACGGCGAGAATGTAGCTAAAGGTGAAACCTCCGTCCCGTGGGTCGACGAAAGCCTCGCGCAATACGCTGAAGGCCGGATAGATGAAGCCAACCGCAAGCAAAAGTCCAACGGCGGCGCAGAGGAGCCAGGCAGTACGACGATTCATATCAGTGTTTTCCTTGGTTACGACGGGCGAGCTCGGCCGCACGGCGATAGTTTTCGCGGAAGATGGCGCCCAGTTCAGTCATGCGGCGGGCCGAAACGAGGGCGTCTCGGCTTTCCAGTCCTGGGTCGCCTTCGCCACCGGCGCGGTAGGGAAGTGCGCTGACGTCATTCATCACGGCCAAAGCGTCGGCGGGCATGCCTGCTTTGATGATTTCAGCCCAAGCCTCTTTTAATTCTTCATGCGTATCGATACACATGACGCGCACGGCCCGTCGAATTGTCCCGAAGGAGGCGGCCGTGAGCTCCGGTCGGTATTGCAGATGATCGGTGCCGACATAGGGCGAACGGCCGGCGCGTTCTGGCGGTAATGCCGCGTAAGCATCGCGGCGGACCGGCGGGCGGAAGAGCTCGCGTTCGCGCGGGCCTGGCACCGTGCCGACGGGCGAACTCCAGAGGGCCTGTCCGGCGGGGCTCAGTACGAAATCAACGAAGGCTTGCGCGAGTTCCTGTTCTGGGGCCCCCCGTAAGACGGCGATGGGGTCGCCGCTCACGGTGGTGCCGCCGGCTGGCGCCGTCCAGATGAGACGAACGTCATCGCCACGATTGACCTGCTGGGCGAAAGCGGCTCCGTAATAATCCACGCACATGCCGGCTACCGCGTTACCGTCAGCGACATCCAAAGGAATTTTCGTCGAACTATCGGAGAAATAGCGGGCGTTTGCGGCCATCCGTTGCACCAAGCGGAAGCCGTCGGTCCAGCCCAGTGCAAGCCGGTCCTTTTCCGACAGCGCGGCTCTTTCGGGCGCTTGCAGGCTTCGCTGAATCTCGGCTTGGATGATGAGTTCGAAAGCACGTGCGACGGAACCGCTTTTAGTAGGGTCCGCCAAGGCCAGTTGTCCGCGAAGTCGAGGGTCGGCGAGATCTGCCCAGCGCACGGGGTCAGGCAAGCCGTTGGCGCGCCAACGCGTCGGTGCCCAGCAGATCCCAAAGCGGGAAAGGCAAGACGAACACCAGGTCTTATCTTTGGCCCAAAGACGTTCCCCGGTGAAGAATTCAGGAATCGGCCCGCCGGCCGCGAACCATTCCGGGTGTTGATTAAAGGCGTGGAGGGGAACGAGACGACCTTTCTTAGACTGGCTGGCAAAATCCGGTTCTCCGCCGCCGAAGAAGACGTCGGCACCGATTCCGGCTCGTTTTTCTTCTTCCGCGGCCTTGTAGCCGGCGTCTAACATCAAGCGGATCTCAGAGGTGCCGCCGGGGCTGCGCCAATCCACATACACGTCTTCGCCGTGTCCTTCGCGCCAGTGACGGGAAAAGGCTTCGGAGAACTCTCGCCGGATGGATTCGCTGTGCGGCGTGAAGATGACTAAGCGACGAGAGCCTGGGGCCGGACGCTGATTCGTGTCCTTGCGGAGTAGTAATGGCAACGCGATCAGCAGTGCCAGTGTGCCTAAGGTAACCCACCATGCTCGGGTCGTCTTCATAGGCGGGGAAGTATTACGACGTCAGAGGCAGCCACGGCGATGGTGAGTTCATGGCCAGTGGTGAGATTTCCTGGTGGGTTGCTGATCATGATTCGTACCGAACCAAGTCCAGTCCGGAGCGTAAGTTGGGCCCGTTGGCCGAGATATACTTTTTCGGTGACGACACCGGTCAGCGAATTGGCCTCGCCAGCGGCGGCTGGGTGCCAAGCTTCGGGTCGAATCGAAAGTTCTACGGGGCGGCCGGTTTCTGTTGCACTCGCAGGGTCGCCCAGAATGCCCGTGAAAGCGCCGGCTGAAGTGAGCACGGAGATTGTTGTCGCATCCCGCCCGCTGATTTCGGCGGCGATCAGGTTGGTCTCACCGATAAAGCGGGCTACTTCTGTAGAGATGGGTCTCCGATAGACCTCTTCGGGAGTACCGACCTGCGCGACGCGCCCGCGGCTAATCAGCGCCATCCGGTCCGCCATGGCGAGAGCTTCTTCTTGGTCGTGGGTCACGTAGACGGCGGTGAGCCCATTCTCTTTTACGATGCGACGGATTTCTTGGCGCATCTCGACGCGCAGCTGGGCGTCGAGATTGGAAAGAGGTTCGTCCAACAACAGGCAACGAGGCCGGACGACCAAGGCCCGGGCGAGGGCGACCCGTTGTTGCTGACCGCCGGAGAGTTGATCGATGGAGCGTTCACCCAGGCCGTCGAGACGGACGGAGGC
>DKND01000070.1:36329-49360 GCA_002470605.1 Opitutia bacterium UBA7397 | reverse complement strand
GCCAGGTCCGTGACGTTGCGGTCGCCGAAGAAGATGGCCCCGGAGGTAGGAAAATCGAGACCAGCTAGGCAGCGTAAAAGAGTTGTCTTACCGCATCCGGAAGGTCCAAGCAGGAAAAAGAGCTCTCCCGGATTGATCGACAGGTTGACGTCATTAAGAACGGTTACTGTCCCGGCGTCGGAGGGATAGGTTTTGTGGACGGAACAGAGGTGGAGCGTTTCCATGGGGTGGGTCAAATTTCGTTCGTGGCGAGCCAGCGGAAGGAGAGAATGATAAAACGTCGACCAAGCAGGACGTTGATTGGCGATTTCTTGGAATCGCGCAGCCGATCGTGCGGAGCGTTGGATGGGTCGATATAGTCCGGCGTGCGTTGGACGACCAACTCCAGTACCGCGCCCTGTGCGGTGCCGGTCTCTTCGTTGGCTTCGCCGTAAGCCCTGATACGGAAGGTGTCGGAGCGTGTGGCCAGCACCGGTCCGAGCGCCTGGAGGAGGTCTCCTTGAAAGAGGCAGCCATTCGCTCCGAAGCCGTTGTGCGTCCGATTGATATTATCGGTGTCGAGAATTTCTATATTACGGAAGAACAGCCCTGGAGGCATTCCGGTTCGTGCGCCAGCGATGCCTCCATTCATCCAGTTATGGGAGACGGAGGGGTCGATGGATTTTCCGTTGGTTGGCATCTTCGCAAGGGTCTCAGTGCCAAGCGCCTTGTCCGCCCGAGCGATGGCTGACTCCAAGGTTCCTGACCGAAACATCCAACGTACTTTTTCTGCCGTCACGGGAAGGGTGGTTTCTGTCGCTTGGTTTTCGATCGGATAAAGCGAAGTGGTGGTGCCTGCCGAAGGTAAGCTGACGAAGGCCCCGGGTTTTTTGGTTGGTCCGAGATATCGATTCACGAACTCACAGAGCCCCAAGAAGGGTGTGCCTGGACTCTGGACGGCGGGGAAGCCGCGGAAACGGCGGGTTGCGGGCGCATACTCTTGATCTCTTTCCGTACGTTGCAAGAATTGGGCCCGGGCTTTGACCTCGGCGACGGTTGCTGTGGCCAGTGCGCGGATCTGCGTATCTGAAAGATTGGCGAAACCATTCCAATAAGCAGCGTCACCGATGTTCCGCGTGGCAGGACTTTGGGTGGCGCCGCCGATGATTCGGGGAAAGCGAGCGTTATTGGTGGAGGAGGGGGCAGTGGCGGCCTGTGATCCGAGGGCTAATCCTTTCAGCGATCCGTAAAGCCCCGTCCAGGCTTCCACCGAGGTGGAGTTAACATTAAAAGCGCCAAGGTTGAGCAAATAACTGGAGAACCGTCGGTAGCCGTCGGGCGCCGCCCCCGTGCTGTCGTTGATGAAGCCGTCGGCGGTGATAGCTTGAGCGGCTAGGCCGTTGCTGCCCTGATAGAGGGACATGCGTGGGTTGGAGAGTTTGCCCGTGCCGTTCGCGAAAGCCGCGATGATATCATTGAGAGATTTCGTCCGGATAGCGTTATAGTTACCACTACGCGAGGTCTCGTTCAGGGTCGGCGCTGCGCCTGAAAAAAAGAAACTATCCCAGAGCGCGTTATTCATCAGGTAACTCATATCACCGAAGGTGTGTCCGCCGATGTAGCTCGCATTGGTGTGTGGGGTGCCATGCGTCCAGCTTTTGTCGAGCGGCACCACCATCGAGGGGAAAGAATTTCCGACGGTACGGTATGGCATCCAATCCCAAGCACTCAGGTTGGCATGCATTAACTGGCCAAGCGAGACTGGCGCCGACAAGGGAATCTCCACCTCCGTCGTCGTGGCGATGCCGGCGGCGCTGTGCGAAGGTCCGCCCAGCGCATTTGCTCCGTTGGCTTTGGTGGCATCGATTTGTAAGAAATTACTCCACGACGTCGTTGCGGCATTAAGTGCTAGTTCGTCGCCTCCGAATAATTGCGTCCGTTGGCTCGCCATACCGATGCCTGGGAGTCCGTTGAGCGCCGGGTTGGAAGAAGTCTGCGGAAGAGGATTGGTGAAGAGCCAGGCGGGGTGGGCGGCGGGGACAGGATTCGATTGGGCGGCGAAATAGGATAGCGCATTTCGGTCGTAGGTAGAGGTGCGTGCGGTATCCGCTGTGCGCGCTCTTGTGTCAAAGGCGGCAATGACGGGTCCTGGGGCAAGCTCGGCGACTGTGCGAATTGCGGAGACCGGCCCAATCATTACCGGATTAGTCGGGCTGCCCGCATCACCGAGGTGGGTGGCGTTGAAGCCGCTTCCGCCAACATTTACGTAGTGGGCGTAACTCGCCAAGGAGTTGTTACGGCTTGTCCCTAGGACTTCATTGGCCCCGAGGTCCTGCCCGTCCGCGCTAACGGCGTCGTTTTTAAGGCTCTTTTTCCAGCCGGAGGTGAGATATACCCAGTGGTGCCAGTACATCGAGCTGGTCAAATCGATGCAGCATTTCACCTGATCGGCCGCTTTAAATTTGTAAGGTGCGGCGACGCTTGAGGCGCGGATGTCGGTGTAGAATCCGCCGGTATAGTAAAACCCCCGCTCCATGTTGAGGATTGGGATTTTGGCCGCATCCGTGGATACTCCGAGCGTGGTGGCATCCACCAGATTTTTTGAAGTGAAGACGGCGAACTCGCCTGGTTCAAGGGTCGTCGCCGGGACCACCGCGACGAGATTTTCAGGATTGGAGCCGGTCGAAGCATCCGATGCCGCCGTAAAATTGAAGAGCGAATCGAAAAGCCGCGGTGTCGCCGTTGTGTTAATGGGTTGAGCGGGGTCGTTGCTCGTGTGCGTGAAGATTTGTAATCGCATCTGGTCGAACTGCGAGAACGAGACTTTTAATCCTCCCTTGATGCGGGGATCTGGCTCCGAAGTGGTTGGCTCTTTAAGTTTGAGCTGCACATTATAGGGATTGTGAATCACGAGTACCGGCGTGCAGACCAGCTTAAGCGTGAAGTCGCCGCCGTCGGGTGCCGCGCGTAACGAAAAAATCATCGAGAGACGATGGATGCTGGGCATGTAGGCTCCGCGCACGGGACGGGGAATGTAACGACCGACGCCATGTCCGGTCAGGTCGCCGCCTTTGAGCGGGTTAATCCATCCGAGTGGGTCTGGGGTAGAATCGTAGCCATCAGTGTACGGCGAGGTGACCTTGCCTCCGCCGGACCACAGGGCGTCGTCCAAGTCGTAGCGGGCATAATTATTCAATCGGTATCCGCCCTTCACGAATTGGTTGGTGTTGGGGAAGAAGGATCGCGCTCCGAGGGAAGGCGTGTTCGTCGACCAATCGACATCCTTGTAGAGGCGGTAATAATCTCGGACGAGATGCCAGAGCGGACCCACTAAGCGTCGAGGCTGCTTATCCCAAGCGGTATTCGTCGTCACCGTCGGAGCAGAGGAGCTTGTGTCGACGAGAGGTTGCCCCATTTCGTCTTCACGGATAAATACTGGACTCCAAGGCAAGTATTTGGTGCCGCCCGTGAGTTTTCGGCTTGGGTTGTCGGTATTGTCTTCATACATCGGCACCCAGACGCGCGGCCGCGGATCCGGTGATGAGACCGTGCCAGGATTCGTTTTGGCGGTGCCATAACTCGGAAACCAAGACCGCCGCTGGCCGAGAATCGGGTCGGCGGTGTAGGCTTCAATCACAGTCTCATGTCCGTTGCCGGAACCGAAGTCCGAGATATCGAATTGCGCGTCATCCATCTCAAAGGCCAGTGAGAGATCTTTGCGTAACCCGCCGCGATAACTGTCGGCGAGCACGCCCGCCGTCCAAAGTGATTGATGGTGGAAACTGAGTTTGGGCGGAGATAGGCCGGCAGCGTCCGGGTCGTTGAGGTCGTAGCCAGGGAGCATCGGCAGCGATGCAGTCGAGGCCATCGCCGTGAACTTGGGCTCCTTGATATTGACGTTCTTGAGGCCAAGGAGCAACTCGGTGCCGGTGCGGCCGGGAGCACGGAGAGCATCAACGATGCTCAGCGCCGCCGGTGCCTTCTTCGTCATATCACGGGGTTCTGTGAGGCAGATGGCAGCTTTGACTCCTTCGTCGCCGATCCAGTAAGCAAAATTTCCGGTGGTGCTGTTATTCGATGGGCCAGGGAGCGGAATTTTAGGAAGCGCGACGCGCCCGTCGATATCATCAGCGGTTCCGATATTACCGTCTGGGCCGGGGTCAAGTACGGCACTGCCATTGCCAACCAGCGTAGCATAACTCTCTTTATTCCCCGCCGCGTAGGTGATCGGATAATCCCGCTGCCAAGGAGCCCAATAACTTGCATCGTAGTCCGTCGCACCTGAAAGGCTAATCGATTGAGCGAGGTATACAGTGGTCGCCTTAGATAAATCTTTACCGCCCTTTCCGCTGATGAGCCATTGAGGGGGTTCGTCGGGCTTGTCTGTTCGCCATGTGCCGGTCCAATACCGTTGGCCTTGGCCGTACTTTATCGCCCATGACAGCGCTGGATCGTAGGGGCTAATCGGGGAGGGTGTGCAGGCTAATTCGCCCGTCGCGGTGCTGCGTATATCCGGCCCTGCCGCCTGCTGGAGGTGTCCGAGGGCCAGTCGCGCGGACATCGTGGCGTTGAGGCGAGCCCGGGTGGCGAGCATCGACCATTTCGTCGCCTTTGACTCGATGCTGAGAAACGACGCCAGTACCAAGACAATCATGACGATCATCGCCATGATCGTCAGTGAGAGAATTAATGAGAATCCGGGTCTCCGCGGATTATGACCTGACCGCCGTGGGCTCACCTTTGGGAGAGAGTCTTGCGTACTACGGTTTTTTTATTCCCACCCCCGGGCGGGTTGACCGGTGCCGTCTGCTTGGTTTCTGCCGCAATCCTCTCTTCGATGCCGCGTATTTTGATCTGACCTTCCTCACCCGGGGCGGGCAGCAGGAATAAGATGGAACGGATGTCCTCTAATTGTAGCCAACGGAGGCCTCCGGCTACCAGCCAGTCGCCGTCCTCACCCGGAAGGAAGAATTGCGCTTGGCCATATTGGGCGGGCTTCACTTGTGGGTGCAGGGTGATTTCCTGGCCAGAGGGCAGGATGCGACGCACGCCTGGCATGCTTAACCCCACAGACTTGGGGCAAAGATTAAAGAAACGGATAGTTCCGGCGGCGGCGCTTCCGCCATTGTCCAATATCAGATTCAGACGAGCTTTGTCATCCGATCCCGATACGATGGCGATGAGCTTGGTGGCGCCCGCTGGCAGGGGAGAAGTAGCGACTGGGACCAGCACCTCCTTTGGGTCGGCGGTTTTCGGCCGACGGAAGAGCGTGAATTTGCCTTCTTTGCAGCGTGTGGTGATTGGCTCGCTCAGCGCGTGCGCATATAGGGTGACGGGCTCGGGTCGTCCCTCTGCGTTTAGCACGGCCAATTCCATCTGTGGATCATCGAAACTCATCAGTTTGACGCTCACTTGTGCGGCGTCCGGGTCGGCCGACAGGGCCCCGAGTATCAGCAGATGTGCGATCATGGCCTCGATTCAGTCGGGCCCTGCGGTTGCGTCTACGCAATTAGCGGGCCGTTTTGTTATTTAACTTATTAGGAAAGCGAACGTCATCTGAATGTCACCAACGGGCTCCGTCCCGAGGTTAAGTGTCGAATGTTACAATTGCTTGCGTCTTTATTCACAGACGGTTGGGTGTAACTTGCGTTCAATCGAGACTATGCACACGACGTCACCTCCCGCACTCTAAGCCCCCATGACCGATTCCTCCACGGGAAGGCGTTCCCGTCAGCGCCCTGCGAACTCTCCTAATTATGGCGACCGTGTGCCCCCGCATAATCTCGATGCCGAACGCGGATTGATTGCCAGCATCGTCATCGACGGCGGCGATACGTTGCAGCGTTGCCTCGAGCAGCGCGTCACGGCGGATTATTTTTTCGACCCTAAGCACCAGGACATCTACGCCACGGCTTTAGCCCTGTCACAGGATAGCATGGGTATCGATGAGATTACGCTCACCGAACGGCTGCGCCGGGAAGGGCGTATCGAGTCCGCCGGTGGCGCCGCCTACGTCAATGAGTTGACCGGTTTGGTGACTTCCACCGCCCACGCTCCCCATTGGTTGGCGATCATCCGCGAGAAACATTTTCTCCGGCAATTGATTTCCACCGCCGTGACAACGGTGGAGAAAGCCCATTCTCACGCCGAAGGGATTGAGCGATTGCTCGAGGACGTCGAACAATCCTTTTTCCGCATCAGCGAAGATCGTATTTCTGAATCAGCCGTTTCAATCGATAAGCCGATCGAGGAAGCGATGGAATTGGTTGAACGCATCATGCGCGATCGTAACTCGGTGCAAGGAGTCCCGACAGGTTTCACCGATCTGGACGCGCTCACCTTCGGTTTCCAAGGCGGCCAGATGGTGGTCGTGGCCGCCCGGCCTGGTATGGGAAAGACCTCTATCGCTTTGAATTTCATCGAGGCTGCGCTTTTCCCTAAGCCTAACTCAAATAAGGGCCCGGCCCATGTCCTGCTCTTTTCCTTGGAAATGCCTGCCCGAGAGTTGGCTCTCCGTATGCTTTGTTCGCGCGCCCGCGTCAGCATGACGAAGCTGCGCTCAGCTCATCCGGATGAACGCATGCAGCTGGATCTGGTCGCGGCCGCTAATGAATTCAAAGGCCGACCGCTGGTGGTTGATGATAACGGCGGCCAGAATATTCTGGAAATCCGGGCGAAATGCCGCCGGGTGCATGCCCGTAAGCCCTTGGATATGGTCGTGATCGACTACATTCAGCTGATCAATGGCCTCGATTCCGGCCTCCCGCGAGAGCAGCAGATCGCGGAAGTCTCGCGTAGCATCAAGGCCATGGCCAAGGAGTTTAATATCCCGATTATTGCCCTCGCTCAGCTCAATCGTAAGTCGGAAGACGAGGCCCGCCAGCCGCGGATGTCGGATTTGCGGGAATCTGGCTCGATCGAGCAGGATGCCGATATCGTCATGCTGATCTCGAAGCCCACGGCCAGCCAGAAGCAGCAACCCGACCAGGAGGAGGAGCACGCCGCCCAGCCTGGATGCTATACCCGCCAGCTGATTATAGCTAAAAACCGTAACGGACCAACCGCTGACATCAACTTGCTCTTTAACCCGGGGCTTACACGCTTCGAGTCCTTGGCAAAAGAATACCGTAATGAATAAACCCACCGTCAATCGCAGCCTGCTCCGGGCCGCCAGCTTCGCTTTAGCCTTCGCGCCGTTCATCGCCGAAGCTCAGATCGTGCCCGTTGCCGAAAAGGACCCCATCGTTCGTTCGATTCGCGTGAAGGCCGAAGGGGGCGCGGTTTCTGAGCAATTCGTGCTTGGGCACGTCGCCCTGCGTGCTGGCGAAGTTTTCTCCAAGGATGCCGTCTCAAGCACGGTGCGTTCTCTTTATGCGACGGGCCGCTTCACCCAAGCCATCGTCGTTCCTGAGCTCGATCCTAAGACCGGTCAGGTCGATGTCGTCGTCACCGTCGAGCCGCGCCCTCTCTTGGTTTCTATCGATTATATCGGAGGCGACGGGCTGATTAATAAGGACGCTTCGCAATGGCTTAGCACCGGGACGACAATCGAAGACATCAAGATAGGCGAGCCGCTCGACCCCGCCCAGCTCCGTCGCTCCGAAGTCAAATTGCAGACCGAACTTCGTAAAAAAAGACCTTTCACCACCGTGACGTCGCAGACGTTCCCGTCCAAAGGTGGCGTCAAGGTTTCGGTCATCATCCGCGAAGGCGTTGAACTAAAGGTGGATCATGTCCGCATCGAAGGTGCGACGGCCCTGAGCGAAAGCGAAGTCATCGACGGGGCTGACTTGAAGTCCTCCACTTGGCGCTGGTGGAAGTTTTCCTGGCTGACGAGCGGCGGTCGTCTGGATCCGGATGAATATCGCAAAGACTGCCAACGCGTCCGGGACTTCTATCGGGCGAAGGGATTTCTTGATGTTCAAATCGAAGAAATGGACGCCGAAAAGGCCTGTGCCATCAAGGATGTCTCTGGCGAAAACGGCTGGCTTGATGTCGTCATTCGCCTCAAAGAAGGCCGGCGCTATGCAGTCGGTAGCGTGACCATTTCGGGTAACGGCATGGGGGCGGCCCAAGAGGCGTTCAAGACCGAGGCGCTGCAGAAAGTCCTGAGTGAGCCTTCGCTTCGCCGCGGTTCTCACCCCGTGGAAGTAGATCATCTGAATAAAGGAGACTGGTATGCGACGGGTGCCGTGGAAGCGGCCGCGGACAAACTGCGCGAGTATTATGGCCAGATGGGTTACTTGAATACGCAAGTGAACGTAGGCCGTAAGCCTGATTTGGAAACCGGAGCCATTGACATTAAATTTACGTTGGAGGAAGGGCAGCGCTTCTCCGTCCGTTCTTTGGAGATTCAAGGAAACACTAAGACTCGCTCCCATGTCATCGCCCGCGAGTTGGCTCTGGGGCCTGGCGAGGTTTTCGACCTTGCCCGCATGCGCGTTTCCGAAGGCCGTCTGCGCAACACTCAATTTTTCGAAGAAGTCCGCATTGCCCCGATCCCGAGCCCTGTTCCAGGCCAAAGCGACATGCGCGTCGTGGTCAAAGAAGGTCCGACCGGCCAGGTGAGTTTTGGCGCTGGCTATAGCACGGTCGAGCAGTTGGTCGGCTTCGTCGAATATTCCGAAGGAAACTTCGATTATTCCAATCCCGAAGGATGGTATCGCGGCGGAGGTCAAAAATTTCGCATACGAGTTTCCGCAGGCAGCGTCTCCAGCTCCTTTGAACATTCGTTCGAAGAGCCCGCCCTCTGGGAACGTGATTTGGCCGTAGGCTATAAGATCGAGCGACGCTTCACGGGCTTCCAGTCCGCCAATTATTCCGTCGTGACCGAAGGCGTTGGCGTCTATGCCCGTCGCCGGATTTTCGGCGCTGTCGAAGGCCGTATCGCTTACGACCTTCGTCGCGTGACGGTCGGCGATGTGACCGCATCTGCTCCAGTTGATGTCGTCAATGAAAAGGACCGCCCCAAGACGATTTCAGCGATCACGCTCTCGGCATCCCAAGACACTCGCGACGAATACAATTTCCCGACGCGAGGCTCGCGTATTTCTTTGTCGGAAGAATTCGCCGGTAACGGATTGGGAGGAAGCCTGTCCTACCTGAAGTCCGAGCTGCGGGCTGGCAAATGGTTGCTGCTTTCGCCTACCGCCGAACAAACCTTAAGCCTGATTGGACGAGTCGGTATGCTTTCAGGTAAGCGCTCCGAGCTTCCTTTCTACGAACGCTTTTATCTCGGCGGCGCTTACGATATGCGCGGTTTTTCTTACAACGACGTGGGCTCGTTTGAAACCTATGACACCAGTATCGGCAATCAGCCCATGGGCGGTATGACCTATGGCTATTTCAGCACCGAATACCTGATCAAGGCCGCCGACAATCTGCGTCTGGCCGCCTTTTATGATTATGGCTTGGTGAATGCCGAAAGCGCTGACTTCAGCCTGGCTCAGGCGAATTCCGACTGGGGTCTCGGCATGCGTATTCTGTTGGGCGGGGCCGTGATGCGTCTGGACTTCGGTTTCCCCTTGAAAACCACTAAAAACCCTTCTTCCGGAGCTCCGCTCAATACGGGTGGAATGAAGTTTAACTTCAGTTTCGGCACGGTCTTTTGATTGCCAACCATCCGCCGTTCCTACTTTCTCCACTACCTACCATGAAGTCCCTATCCGCTCTTCTCATCTTCGCTGCCACTTCGGTTTTCGCCGCCGCCCCTAACGTGGGCGTGGTCGATATCGCCGAAGTCATGGCCAAGTACAACAAAGCCATCGAAACCAAGGCCAGCATCGACAAGTCCGTCGAATCCAGCAAGGCCGCCATCGCTGAACGCGGCAAGGAAGTCGAAGGCCTCAAGGCTGACCTCGATGCCACCGTCAAGCGTGCCAACGACCCAATTCTCAACGAAGCCGGAAAGAAGTCCCTTCAGTCCGAGGCGCAAGTTAAGAACAACGCTCTCCAACAGCGCTTCCAAGAGTATCAGCAATTCGCTCAGAACGCTCAGGCTACCATCCAGCAGCGCTTCAATGAACTGCAGAATGCCGTGAATGCTGACATCAAATCCCAGTCCGAAAAGGTTGCTAAGGATAAGGGTCTTCAACTCATCCTGCCTAAGGCGATAGCCTTCCACGCTGATGCTTCCCTTGATATCACCGAAGAAATCATCAAGGAACTCAACGCTGGCTACAAGAGCACGGCACCTGTGACTCCCGCCGCTCCTGCCGCCCCAGCTGGCGATAAGCCCGCTGCCAAGTAAGCCCGAAACGCGCCCCTGTTAAGCAGGGGCGCTTCATTTAGGTCCATGTCCATCGCCTTCACGCCACAACAAGTTGCCTCGATGATCGAGGCTGTGGCCGTTGAGGGCGTACGAGCTGAACCTATTCGGGGTATAGCCGCCTTAGCCGAAGCCTCGGCAGACGACTTGTCTTTTTTAGGTAACCTGAAATACGCGGCGGAAGTGGCGTCGTCCCAGGCCGGCGTGATTCTTGTGCCGCTTGAATTCGTCGGGGTTCCCAAGGTAAATCAGGTATTCTTGCGCGTCGCTAAGCCTTCCTATGCCTTGGCTTTAATTTGTTCGGTCTTGGAATCCAAACTCTGGCCTAAGCCCCCGGGCGGCGTCCACGCCTCCGCCGTGGTGGCTCGTTCCGCCGTGGTTGACCCTTCCGCCCACATCGGTCCGCTTTGTGTCATCGGAGAGTATGCCAACATCGCCGCCGGCGTGACGCTGGAAGCCCATTGTCAGGTGGGCACTCATGCCGAGGTCGGGCCAGACTCTTGGCTTAAGTCGGGCGTTTTGATTGGCGATTATTGTTCCTTGGGTGCTCGTTGCCGCATTCAACCCGGAGCCATCATCGGTTCGGACGGCTTCGGCTATGAGCCGATTGACGGAACGATTCATCGTATCCCGCAAATCGGAACCGTCGTCCTGGAGGACGATGTCGAGGTCGGGGCTAATACGACGATCGACCGGGCACGCTTTAGTCGGACGGTGATTGGCCGGGGAACTAAAATCGATAATTTGGTCCAAATCGCCCACAACGTGAGAATCGGCCGTCAATGTCTCATCACTGCGCAGGTAGGTATCGCCGGAAGTACGACGCTCGGCGATCATTGTGTGCTCGGCGGGCAGGCAGGCGTGGCCGGGCACCTGACTCTCGGCGACCGCGTCAAGCTTGGCGCCCAAGCCGGCCTCTTCGAAGATGTGCCTGCCGACGGCTTTGTGAATGGAACACCGGCGATGCCCTTTGGCCTCGAGCGGCGCTTGGTCGTCTTGTCCCGTCGTTTGCCGGATTTGTTCAAAAAGGTTGATTCGCTCGCCGCGTCCTTGGACTCTCCTAGGAGCTAACCGACATGAGCGCACCAGAGATGAAGATTTTTACCGGCAACGCCAATCCGGTCCTTGCCAAGGAAATCTGCGAGCACCTCGGGGTGCCGCTGGGTTCGGCTACGGTCAATCGTTTCCCGGACGGTGAAACGTTCGTGCAAATCAACGAAAACATCCGCGGGTGCGATGTTTACGTCGTCCAGCCGACCTGCGCGCCAGCTAATGATCGTATCATGGAACTACTTATCATGATCGACGCGATGCGCCGCGCCTCGGCTGCCCGCATCACCGCGGTGATTCCGTTTTTCGGTTACGCCCGGCAAGATCGCAAAGATAAGCCCCGCGTCCCGATCACGGCCAAGCTCGTCGCCAATCTCCTCACCGCTGCCGGCGCGAACCGCGTGCTAACCGTCGATTTGCACGCGCAGCAGATTCAAGGCTTCTTTGATATCCCGGTCGACCATCTTTACGCCTCGCCGGTCTTCTACGCTCACATCAAAAATAAACCCTGGTTGAAGGATGCCACGGTGATTTCGCCTGATGTCGGCGGCTTGAAATATGCGGCCGCGGTGGCGGACATGCTCAATCTACCCTATGGTTTCGTGGCCAAGCGTCGGACTAGCGCGACGACCGTCCAAGCCACCAGTCTCGTCGGCGAAGTCGAAGGCCGCGACGTCATCTTGGTCGACGATATGACCGAAACCGCCGGCACGTTGACGGCGGCCGCTGAATTGTTGAAGAAGAACGGAGCCCGCTCGGTGCGCGCCGTGGTCTCCCACTGCATGATTCAGGAAATCGCCTACGAGCGTTTGCGTACCGGTGCGATCGACGAAGTAATCACGACCAACTCCGTGCCCATCGATACCCGTGGCTTGCCGATTACGGTGCTTTCAATTGCGCCCCTGCTTTCGGATGCCATTCGCCGCATCCACGGTAATAGCAGCGTGACCGACCTTTTCCCGATCAAGGGGCACTGAGAGATTTGTCTTGGTCATAAAAAAGCCGCGTCCAAGGACGCGGCTTTTTTGTGGAAGCGATGAAGGAGAACTTACTTTTTCTCTGACTTCAAGAAGTCGAGAATCTGCTGTCCCTGGTCGGTGGTGTGGCCCTTGGTGTCAGCCATGACGCACTTGCCGTCCTTGAAGAGAAAGGCGCTGCGGCTAGCCATGCCGACTAAGTTCTTTACGCCAAAAGCGGTGGTGACGGCCTTCTTCTCCTTATCCGCCAAGAGGCGGAAAGGGAACTTTTGTTCGTCTTTGAATTCTTTCTGGAGTTTCTCGTCGTCGGTGCTGACGCCCAGGACTTGGACGCCTGCTTTTTGGAGCTCGGCCCAGCTGTCACGAAGTGAGCAGCCTTGCTTGGTGCAACCCCCGGTCTTTGCTTTTGGGTAGAAGTAGACGAGCAGGTAGCCCTTGGCGCCTTCTTTGGCGAGGTCGACGGGCTTGCCGTCTTGGTCATTGCAGATGACGGCCGGGATGGAATCGCCGACGACGATTTTTTCAGCGGCGCTGCCAAGGAAGGGGAAGAGGGAGAGGAGCATAGAGGCGAAGAGGGTCTTCATCCTGCCAAGGTTGGACGGCGTTCAGGAAAAGGCAAATGCGTCCCGCGATGTTTTCCTATCGCTTGTCGGTGCATCTGCGGCCAAAAATGACCCTATGTTGCAGGCTGTCCTCGACACCATCCCTCATCGTCCTCCTTTCCTGTTCTTGGATCGGATTGATGAGATTCGGGCCGA
>DKND01000070.1:35275-36282 GCA_002470605.1 Opitutia bacterium UBA7397 | reverse complement strand
CAAGCCGGGGCCATCTTTCTGGCCAAAAAGCTACAGGGGGAGGGCGGGGTGGCCGCGGGCAAGACTCCGGTGCTTTGCCGCATCGAAGAAGCAAAGTTCAAGGGCATGGTACGCCCAGGGGACACGGTCTCAATCGAGGTTAAGCATGTCGAAACCCTCCAGCAATTTCACTTCATGACGGGGACCGTTCGCCGTGAGGGCAAGGCGGTCCTGACGATACGTTTTGCCCTCGCCCTTGTCGATAAGAGCGACTGATTAGCTGCGATGTCGTTTCTTGGTCTCACCGGAAAAACGTTTCTCGTCTTGGGCGTTGCCAACAAGAAGTCGGTGGCCTGGCATGTTGCGAAAACTTTAGAGGAAGAAGGCGCGAAGGTGATCTATTCCGTCCGTTCCCAGGCACGGCTCGATTCGCTTAAGGGCCTGCTTGAGGGAAAATCGGTTTATCTCTGTGACCTAGAGCGAGAGGAAGAAACTATCCGCTTGGCCTCGGCGGTGGGCAAGGAACATGGCCCGATTGACGGCGTTTTGCATAGCGTGGCCTTCGCGAATTTCTCGAAAGGGATGCAGCCTTTCCATGAGACCGTCCGGGCCGATTTCCTCCAAGCGACGGCTATTTCCTGTTTTTCTCTCGTCGAGCTGGCACGAGCTTTGAAGCCTCACCTTAAGTCGGACGCTTCGGTGGTCTCCATCGGAATTTCTTCGCAGGTCACGGCCTCAAATTACGGTTACATGTCGCCGATCAAGGCGGCCTTAGAATCCGCAACCCGTTTCCTTGCGAAATCTTTTTCCGCAGACACACGGGTGCGTTTTAACAGCGTAAATGCGGGCCCGTTGAAGACGAGTGCGAGTGCGGGCATTCCAGGCTATCTCCATAATTACCTGCACGCCGAAAAGATGACGTTTCGCAAGGGAGCTCTGAAAACTCAGGAAGTCGCCGATACGGCGGTCTGGCTTCTTTCTCCGCGCTCCAGCGGCATCAACGGCCAAGGCGTCGTCGTCGATGCGGG
>DKND01000070.1:30550-35210 GCA_002470605.1 Opitutia bacterium UBA7397 | reverse complement strand
CTGGTGGCTGAACTTCCTCCCGAAGTTTGGACCTCGGAAGCTTTGGAATTAAAATTAGCTCCGCTCTACCAGCGTTTAAAACTGCCGGAAGGGCGCTTGGAGCTGATGACTGGAATCCATGAACGACGCTTCTGGCCTCAGGCCATTCGGCCATCGGAGGCTTCCGCTTCGGCGGGTCGCCGGGCGATGGTCGCCGCCGGCGTAGGGCCCCATGATATCGACTTATTAATCCATTCATCGGTCTGTCGCGATCGGCTCGAGCCTTCGACAGCCGCTTATGTCCATGGG
Organism: Opitutia bacterium UBA7397; assembly: GCA_002470605.1. Lineage (GTDB taxonomy): Bacteria > Verrucomicrobiota > Verrucomicrobiia > Opitutales > UBA953 > UBA953. The sequence continues at coordinate 34,922 of DKND01000070.1, read as the reverse complement.
CTGCTCGGCTTGGGATCGCAGGCCCAAATCCTCGATGTTTCGAACGCTTGTCTGGGTTGGCTGAATGCCATCGTCTTGGCGGCTGGACTCGTTGAGTCGGGCCAAATTCGGAGAGCGCTCGTTTGTGCCGGTGAAGATGGACGGCCTTTGGTCGAGCGTACGGTACGTTTGCTCAACGAGGACCTCACTTTGACGCGCGAGGGAATTAAACCTTACTTCGCTAATCTTACAATCGGTGCTGGTGCCGCCGCGGTTGTCGTCAGTCGGGATGACCTTGCTGCTCCTGGTGCGATTCGTCTTCTCGGCGGCTCCGCCGAAACGGATTCATCGGCTAATGCGTTATGCGAGGGCGATACTTCGTCAGATGAACTGGACATGCGTACCGACTCGGAGGGTCTATTGATCGCCGGGGTTGCTTTGGCACAGCGTTGTTGGGGTAGGTTTAAAGGCGTCACGGGCTGGGATGAGTTAACGCCCCAACGGGTCGTCACCCACCAGGTAGGCCGCAGGCACTCGGCATTGCTTTTTGAAAAGCTCGGCATCGATGTGACCAAAGATTGCCAAAGTTTTCATCATCTGGGCAACGTGGGCTCGGTGTCCGTCCCTGCGACGCTGGCTTTGGCTTTGGCTGATGGGCGGATTAAATCAGGTGACCGCGTGGCGCTTCTGGGTATCGGCAGCGGGCTCGCGAGCATGATGCTTGCCGTCGAATGTCAATGAGATCGCCCATGAATCTTCCTGCCGAGCTCAGGGCTTTATACCCTTTCGCCGCCCATGATTTTTCCGCACCGTCTGGGCGGATGAATTTCGTGGATCACGGCCCTCGCGATGGTCGTCCGGTTTTGCTTCTCCACGGCAATCCATCGTGGTCGTTCCTCTGGCGAGATTTGATCGTGGCGCTGGCGGCGCGTGGGCGGCGCGTGATCGTGCCCGACCACGTGGGCATGGGGCTTTCCGCTCGACCCGATCGCTTCCTTCGGCTGGCCGACCGCATTGCTGATGTCGAAGCCTTGCTCGCGCATCTTAACATCGGAGAGTTTGACTTAGGCGTTCACGATTGGGGTGGCGCCATCGGCTTCGGCGTAGCGGGCCGTAAGCCCCAGCGCGTCGGGAAAATTCTGGTCACTAACACCGGGGCTTTCATCTCTCAGCAGATCCCTTTCCGTATCGCCGTTTGCCGTTTGCCTTTAATCGGTAGGTTTATCGTCCAGGGCCTGAATGGCTTTGCCCGACCTGCCACCTGGATGGCGGTGGAGCGCCCGCTGACCCCGCTGGTTAAGGCCGGGTTCCTTTTTCCCTACTTATCGGCTTCAGGACGTCGGGCTGTGGCCGACTTTGTGGCCGACATACCCATGGAGCCCCATCACCCCTCTCGCCCCGTTCTGGCGGCCGTTGAGGCGGCTTTGCCTGGCTTGCGGGGGAAACCCATGCTGCTTTGCTGGGGTATGAAGGACTTTTGCTTCAATCAGGCCTTTTTAGAGGGCTTTATTGCCCGTTTTCCTGAGGCCCAGACGCTGCTCTTCCCTTCGGCGGGGCATTATGTCCTCGAGGATGTTGGAGCAGAAGCCATTCGGCCGATTACGGCCTTTTTCGACTGAGCTTCCCTGGCCCTGTTTGAAAGCTGTTGGCTGGCCTGTAAATGAGCTGTGGATAGGCTGTTAGTAAGGTTGGCTTAAGTACCCTATAAGTTTTTGTAAGGAGTTGATTAACAGATATTTCGATGCCTTAAAAAACATGTGAACAGGGGGCTTTTCCTGTTGCACCGTTGGGTGTTAAAAACAGCATTTTAGTACCCCTCTTTCATGGGGAAACCCAACCCAATTTCTATCTAAAATATGAGCGAAAATTCTGACAAATCAAGTGCACGCGGAAAGCACGCCGGCAACGAATCTTATGGAGCCGCCGACATCAAGCGATTGAAGGGCCTGAAAGCTGTGCGTGAACGTCCCGGTATGTATATCGGTGATACGAACGAGACCGGTCTGCATCATTGCGTTTACGAAATCGTCGACAACTCGATCGACGAAGCGCTCGCCGGTTATTGCCGAAGCATCAAGTTGGAAATCCATGCGGATGGATCTTTGTCCGTCGAGGACGATGGCCGCGGCATTCCAGTCGCGATGCACCCGGAAGAAAAGATTCCGACCCTGGAGCTCGTGCTTACCAACCTGCACGCTGGAGGTAAGTTCGACAAAGGTGCTTATCAGGTCTCGGGCGGATTGAACGGCGTCGGCGCAAAATGCGTCAACGCACTCTCCGATAGTTTTATCGCTGAGGTCAGTCGAGAGGGCGAGGTGCACCAGATGAAATTCAGCCGTGGCGAAGTCGTCCAGGCCATTAAGGTTGTCGGCAAGACGAAGCGCACGGGGACTAAAATCACTTTTCACCCCGACCCGGAAATCTTTGTCGCGACGCAAGAGTTCAAGTACGACATCATCCTTCGCCGTCTTCGCGAGCTGGCTTTTCTTGTCCCCGGGATCGTCGTCGAACTCAAGGATCAGCGCTCCAACCGGGCTGACCGTTTTGAATTCAAGGACGGTATCGCGGAGTATGTTTCTTTCCTGAACGCCAACGAGGAGACGCTTTTCGATAAGCCAATCCTGATTTCCGCCGAAGTTGACTTCACGGATTTATCCAATCCTCGGGTCATGGCGGAGGGCGAAAAGCCGAAGCCCGATCAGCGCCGCATGACGCTGGATGTGGCCTTGCAGTACAATGACCGCTACGACGAAATGGTGTTCAGTTACGCTAATCTCATCAATCAGCCCGAAGGCGGCACGCACCTTTCCGGCTTTCGTTCGGCCCTGACCCGCGTGGTTAATCATTACGCCAAGTCCAATAATCTCATCAAGGACAAGGACGCCAAACTTAACGGCGACGACATGCGGGAAGGCCTGGTGGCCGTCATTTCCGTCAAGCACCCTGACCCTAAGTTCCAATCGCAGAACAAGACCCGTCTCACCAATCCGGAAGTCGAAGGCATCGTGACCTCGGTGGTTGGTGAACAGCTGAAATATTACCTCGAGCGCGACCCGAAGACCGGCCGTCGCATCGTCGACAAGTGCCTCAACGCCGCCCGCGCGCGTGAGGCTGCCCGTAAGGCGCGCGAAACCGTTCGCAAGTCCGCGATGTCCTCCGGAGGCCTGCCAGGCAAATTGGCGGACTGTTCCGAGAGCGACCCGTCGGTCTGTGAGCTTTACATCGTCGAAGGTGACTCCGCCGGTGGTTCCGCCAAACAAGGTCGCGATCGTCGTTACCAGGCGATCCTCCCGATCAAAGGGAAGATCCTAAACGTCGAGAAGGCTCGAATTGATAAGATACTTTCGAATGAAGAAATCCGTACCATCATCACGGCTTGCGGGACGGGAATCGGTAAGCACGAAGGCGACGGCGCTTTTGACGTCACGAAATGTCGCTACCATAAGCTGGTCATCATGACGGACGCAGACGTGGACGGTTCGCACATCCGTACTCTGCTCCTCACGTTCCTCTATCGCCAGATGCCTGGGCTCATTGAAGCGGGCTATGTCTATATCGCCCAGCCGCCGCTTTATCGCATCAAGCGCAAGAAGCGTGAGCAGTACGTTGACAACGATCCAGAACTGAACCGCATCCTTCTCGAACTGGGTTCAGAAGACGTAAATTTGCTACGCTTGCGCGATAAGCATATTTTCCCAGGCCAGAAACTGGATAAGATCGTGGAATCCCTGGCTCGACTGGAGTCGCTCGGTGCCAGCATCGGCCGGACGGGTTGCCAGCTTGGTGCCTACCTTGACGAGCAGGATCACAAAAGCCATGCGCTCCCACGTTTCATCGTGCGCACCCGCACGGGCAATGAGGAGACTTACGAGTTCCTTAAGGACTCCGACGCTAAGCAGGCTTATCTTCGCAAGGCCGGGGTCGAAGACTTCCTTTCCGACAAGATTGACCGCGAAAAGAAACTTAAAGACGGCACCATCGTTCAGGAGCGCGTGAACGTGATCGAAATCTTCGAGAACGATTCGATCTCCAAAGTCTTGAAGGATCTCGAGACCCAAGGGATGGACGTCAAGCAGTTCAGCGCCGACGAAGAAGCCCGCTACCATCTGATCGATGGTTCGGCGCCAGAAGAAGCTCCGGCCGCCGCCGAAGCGGCGGAAGACGAGCCTAAGGCCAAGGGCGAAGAGAAGCCGGCCAAGAAGCTGGTCAAAAAAGCCGACCCTATCCCATTGGGCACCATCCTTGAGCTGATCGGACAGATTCGCCAATTCGGCCGCAAGGGATTGCAGATCCAGCGCTACAAAGGCTTGGGTGAAATGAATCCTAAGCAGCTCTTCGAAACCACAATGGATCCCGCCAAGCGGCGCTTCCTTAAGGTCGACATCCAGGATGC
>DKND01000070.1:25793-30520 GCA_002470605.1 Opitutia bacterium UBA7397 | reverse complement strand
CTTCTCCCTCTAAATATTTCATCCAATGTATTCTGACAAAGAGAAACTCACTTCCGCTAATATCACGGATATCATGCAGACGGCGTACATCGATTATTCGATGTCCGTCATCGTCTCTCGCGCGCTCCCAGATGCCCGCGATGGCCTGAAGCCCGTCCAACGCCGCATCCTGTATGCGATGATGCGCGAAGGCCTCGTCCATAACCGTCCTTTCGACAAGTGCGCCGGCGTCGTCGGTGAAGTGCTGAAGAACTACCACCCGCACGGGGATAGCTCCGTGTACGACACCTTGGTGCGCTTGGCCCAGAATTGGGTGATGCGTTATCAGCTGATCGAACCTCAGGGCAACTTCGGTTCGGTCGACGGCGATCCACCCGCCGCCTACCGTTACACCGAGTGCCGTCTTTCCGAGGTGTCCGCCGAGCTCCTGGCCGACATTGATGAAGACACGGTCGATTTCATTCCAAACTACAAAGAGTCGACCACGGAGCCGACCGTGTTGCCTTGCGCTTTGCCGCACCTGCTAATGAACGGCTCGACCGGTATCGCGGTCGGCATGACGACCAACATCCCGCCGCATAACCTGCAGGAACTCGTCGACGCCACCTGCCTGATTATCGATAAGCCGAATACAACGGTCGAAGACCTAGAGAAGATCATCATCGGTCCGGACTTCCCGACGGGTGGGGTCATCAACGGTAAGGACGGCATCAAGCAGTACCTGCGCACGGGGCGCGGTATCATTCGCGTGCGCGGCGTAGCCCACACCGAAGAGATGAAGAATGGCAAGGAGCAGATCGTCCTGACCGAACTCCCCTACAACGTAAACCGCTCTTCCTTGGTTAAGCACATCGCCGACCTTTGCACCGAGAAGGTGCTCGATGAGGTCTCCGACCTGCGCGACGAGTCCGACGAAAATACCCGCGTGGTGATCGAACTGAAGCGGAACGAGAATCCGAAGGTTGTCATCAACAAACTCTACAAGCACACGAATTTCGAAAACTCCTTCGGTGTCATCCTGCTCGCTCTCGATAAGCGTCGGCCAAAGCAGATGAATATCCGCGAGCTACTCGAATGTTTCGTCGAGCACCGCCGCGACGTGGTCACCCGCCGTACCCGTTTCCGTCTCCGGAAGGCCGAAGACCGCGCCCATATCCTCGAAGGCTTCAAAATCGCCCTCCGTAATCTGGACGACTTCGTTAAGATTATCCGTGCCTCCGTCAATCGTGATGAGGCTCGGGTGAAGTTGATCGCCAAGTATGGCCTCAGTGAGCGGCAGGCCGTCGCGATTCTCGACCTGCGTCTCTACCAGCTCACCGGGCTGGAGCGTGATAAGATCGAAGCCGAATATCGTGAGCTGATGGCGCTCGTCGAAGAACTTCGCAGTATCCTTTCCAGCGAGGCCAAGTTGCTGGCGCTGATCAAAAAGGAACTTCGTGAAGCCGCCAAGAACCACGTCGGTCCGCGCAAGACCAAGGTCAACGCCCAAGAAGGCGATCTCTCGATGGAAGATATCGTCGCGAACGAAGGTTGCGTCGTCACGGTCTCGCACGCGGGCTTTATCAAGCGCACGCCGGTGGCCCAGTATCGTCTGCAGAAACGCGGTGGCAAGGGAACCAAGGGCGCGGAGCTTTCCAAGGCAGCCTCCGATGACGACAGTGACTTCATCGAGCACCTCTTTACGGCGAATACCCACGACCATATCTTGTTCTTCATGAACAACGGACGGGTTTACGTAGAGAAAGTCTACGAAATCGAAGAAGCCGGACGGGCCACCCGCGGTAAGTCGATCGCCCGACTGCTTGACCTCAAGGATGACGAAAAACTGGCCGCTATGGTCTGTGTTTCCAACTTCGATGAAGGCAAGTTCCTGATCATGAGTACCGCCTTGGGTACGATCAAGAAGACGGAGATTTCCAAGTATGCCAACTACCGCAAGGGAGGCATCATCGGCATCAATATCGAACACGGCGATCGTCTCATCTCGACCAAGCTGACCAACGGCGACAACGAAGTCGTCATGATCTCGCAGTCGGGCATGTCCATTCGCTTCCATGAATCCGATGTCCGCTCCATGGGGCGCGACACCACCGGCGTCGTCGGTATGCGTCTGGACTCGGGTGACCTGGTCAAGGCGATGGAAATCGTCGATCCGGCCTGTACGCTTCTCGTCGTCGGCATCGATGGCATCGGCAAGCGCACGCCCTTTGACGATCCAGAGACCAAAGAGCCCGTCTATCGGAAACAATCCCGTGGCGGCAAGGGCGTCATTGCGATCTCCACCGAGGTCGGCGTGGCTGGGGCTCTCAGCGTCCAAGAAGCAGACGAAGTCATGCTCCTCACCAAGGGCGGTCAATCGATTCGTACCAAGGTCTCGGATATCCGCTGTACGGCCGGACGTAATACCAAGGGAGTACGCGTCATGCGTCTTAAAGACGGCGAAGCGCTCCTGGGTATTTCTAAAGTGGAGCGGTCGGAGGAAGAAGAAGAAAACGCAGCCAAGCCACAGGCTTAAGCTGACGATCCGATGTAAGCAAAAGGGGCGCCAAGTGGCGCCCCTTTTTATTTGCTTAAGCGCGTTCGAGCGCCGCGATGCATTCGACGTGTCGCGTTTGCGGGAATAGGTCAAAGGGGCGGACGGCGATGACCTTCCAGCCCAGGGTGCAAAGGTATTTCAAATCGCGTGCTTGAGTGTCCGGGGCGCAGCTGACGTAGACGATGCGACGCGGGTTGAAGCGGTGCAATTGTTCCAAGAAGGCCTCATCACAGCCCTTGCGCGGAGGGTCCACAATCACCGCGGAATCAGCGCCGTTGACCGGGATGTTCTTGAAGATGGATTCGGCGGTGCCGGCGATGAATCGGCAGTTCACCAGACGGTTGAGGGTCGCGTTCTCTGCGGCTTTGCGGGCCGCTTCCGCGCTAACCTCGACCCCGTTCACGGATTCGAACTGGCGGGCGCCTGAAAGGGCAAAAAGGCCGGATCCACAATAGGTATCAACGAGGTGTTTCGCACCTGATTCTTGGGCAAGCTTGATGGCATAACCAACGAACTGCTCAAGTACGGAGGGATTGTTTTGGAAGAATTCTCCAGCCAGGAACTTGAGCTGAATGGCGCCGACTTTTTCAGTGACGACTTGGCGTGGGTCGGTGATGACGCCTTCTTCGCAATCACGGAAGAGCAGGGTGGCTCCGCGTTCGAAGCGGCCAGGGTTGCCCCGAATCTCTTTCCGGGATTTCGCAAAGGATGAATTGATCGCATCGGTCGCAATCGGACATTTAGGTACATCGATGACGCGGCGGGACGTGCCGGAGGCCAGGAAGCCAATCGGGAAGTCTGCCCTTCGTGGGGTCATGAAGTGCGGCGTGATCTTCGAACGGTAGCCATATTGCTTCGGCGAAGGGTGGCAGGCGTCGACTTCTACTTTGAGTCCGCCCAGGCGCTCGAAGGCTTCCGCCACTTGCTTGCGCTTCCATTCGAGTTGTTGAGGGTAGGCCAGATTCTGGTATTGGCATCCGCCGCATTCTCCGAAGAGGTCGCAGCGGGGTTGGACTCGGTGCGGCGAAGGAACGACAACGCGGACAAGGTCGGCGCGGGAGAAATTGGCCGAGTTATGCCAGACGCGGGCGACGATTTTTTCTCCTGGCAGCGCTCCGGGAATAAAGACCACCCAGCCGTCGACGCGGGCGAGGCCTTCGCCGAGATTTGTGATCGTCGCAATTTCAACCTCGATCTCCTGATGGTATGTAAATTTACCTGGACGGAACTTGGATGCATCAGGCTTGCGTGATTGGGGCGGCTCGAAATCGGACATGTGATGAAAGTCAGCCACAACGCGAGGAGGTCGAGCCTTATCCCTTCTGGCCCCTCGACGGCTAGCCTTGCCCTCCCGCGGGACATGCTACTCACTGCCAACGTGTCCGAAGAGGTCATCCAAAGTCGTCAGAATCCCCGCGTACAGGCTTTGGCACGCTTGCGCGACCGTGCGGAGCGGGAGGCTCGTGGCTTGTTCATCGCGGAAGGTCTCCGGGAGCTGTCCCGGGCGATTGAGCGCAAGGTCGAGGTCCTGGAGATTTATTTCTGCCCGTCGATGTTCCGCGGATCGGAGGCCGCCGAACTCGTCACCCACGCTAGGGCATCTGGGGTGCAGTGCTGTGAATTAGGAGTTTCTGCCTTTGAAAAGGTCAGCGGACGCGAAGGTCCCGATGGACTGATTGGCGTCGCACGCACCTGGGATTGCTCTCTAGGGCAGCTCAAGCCTTCGGCTAATCCTCTGATCTTACTTGCCGAATCGGTTGAGAAGCCAGGCAATCTCGGCGCCCTACTTCGCACGGCGGACTCTGCCGGTTGCGATGCTCTCATCGTCTGCGACCCCATCACCGATGTCTTTAATCCCAATGTCGTTCGTTCGTCTCAGGGCGCGCTTTTCTCGATGCCTGTGGCGGTCTGTACGTCACAGGAGGCTGCGGCTTGGATGAAGGCCAACGGCGTACTTTCGCTGGCGACCTCGCCGGCGGCCACCAAGGCTTATTGGGATGTCGATTGTCGCGGACCGGTGGCCTTGTTGCTCGGCTCGGAGAAGGATGGCTTGACGGATTTTTGGCTTAAGAGTGCCGACGAAAAAATCTCTATTCCACAGGCTGGTTCATCGGATTCACTCAACGTTTCCAGTGCTGCGGCGATCTGCTTGTTCGAGGCCGTCCGGCAACGTCGTAAATAAAAAACCAGG
>DKND01000070.1:25499-25696 GCA_002470605.1 Opitutia bacterium UBA7397 | reverse complement strand
GCGTCTTCGTTGTGGTGCCAGCGGAAATCCTTCTCGCCCCAAGCCTTAGCGGCTTCGCCTTCGGCCTTGGCCGCGACTTCATCGAGCACCTTGGGTACCGCGGCAGAATCCTTGGAAAGTTCGTCGAGGAGGTTCGGGGCGATGGTCAGGAGGTCGCAACCGCAGAGGGCCTTGATCTGGCCGCAATTACGGAAGGA
>DKND01000070.1:25244-25369 GCA_002470605.1 Opitutia bacterium UBA7397 | reverse complement strand
AGCTGGACCTTGGCGTCGGCGCAGGCGACGGCCTGAGCGAAGGAGAAGAGAAGGGTGAGGTTGCAACGGATGCCTTCTTTTTCGAGCTCGGCGGCAGCTTGGATACCTTCCCAGGTCGAAGCCAT
>DKND01000070.1:23548-25179 GCA_002470605.1 Opitutia bacterium UBA7397 | reverse complement strand
GCGTCGACGGCGGCTTGAACCCCGCGACTCTTGTTATCCTGGGCAGCTTTCTGGAGGAGGGCCTGATACTCGGGCATCTGGACGGCCTTGAGGATGAGGCTTGGGTTGGTCGTGGCATCCAGGGGCTTGAAAGCCTTCATGGCGGCGAAATCGCCGGTATCGGCGACGACCTTGGTGTGTTGGCGAAGTTGCTCGAGTGCGTTCATAGATTGTAAGGGTTTTGAGCGTGGGAAAGAGCATGAGATTGTCCAGCCAGAGTGGTGAGAGCGTCGCCGGAGCTGCTTTTGCCATCTCTCGCTTGTTTCGGGGGGCGGGCTCGTCCAAATTACCCCATGCGCATTAAGGTTAAGCAGGCTTTGGCGTCGGACGAACCTCTCGTAGACATTACGATCGCGGGGTGGGTCCGCACGCGACGTGACGCCAAGGGGTTTTCCTTCGTAGAGGTCAACGACGGCTCCTGTCTCAAGAATCTTCAGGTTATCGTGGATCTTACCGTAGCTGGTTCAGAGCAGCTTAAGGATGCGCTTACTGGATCCTCGGTCCAAGTGGAAGGCTCTCTGGTGGCCTCGCCGGCCAAAGGTCAAAAATGGGAACTTAAGGCCAAAGCTTTTAAATTGATCGGACGGGCTGACGAAACGTTTCCTTTACAGAAAAAAGGACATACCGTCGAATTTCTCCGATCGATTCCGCATCTGAGAGCCCGGACTAATCGCACCGGTTCCCTATTGCGCATCCGGAGTCGGATGGCCTGGGCGGTCCACGAATTTTTCCAAAGCAAAGGCTTCGCTAACGTCCATACGCCGATCATCACGGCGAGTGATTGCGAAGGGGCAGGGGAGCTGTTCCGCGTCACTACTTTAGATCCAAAAAATCCGCCTAAAGACAGTCATGATAAGGTGGACTGGACGGCAGATTTTTTCGCTCGCCAATCCTATCTTACCGTCTCGGGGCAGTTGGAAGGTGAGACCTTAGCCTGCGGCTTAGGTGATATCTATACATTTGGGCCGACGTTCCGGGCGGAAAATTCGCACACCAGCCGGCACGCCAGCGAGTTCTGGATGATTGAACCAGAGATGGCTTTTTGCGACCTGACGGGCGATATGCAATGCGCGGAAGAACTTGTTAAATACCTTGTTAAATCAGCTTTAAATAACTGTGCGGAGGAACTCGAGTTCTTCAACGCATACGTCGACCAAGGTCTGATCGAGCGCTTAAAATTCGTCGCCGACCGGCCCTTTGCGCGTATCACATATACGGAAGCCATCGCTATCTTGTCCCAGACTTCGCAGGCTTTCGAATTCCCGGTCGTATGGGGAGAGAATTTACAGTCTGAGCACGAGCGTTACTTGACCGAAGTGCATTTCAAATGTCCGGTCACCGTGTATGATTACCCTAAGGGCGCGAAGCCTTTTTATATGCGACAGAATGACGATGGAAAAACCGTGGCCGCGATGGACGTGTTGGTTCCTGGCGTCGGCGAGATCATCGGAGGCAGTCAGAGAGAGGAACGGCTTGATCGCTTGGTCGCCGCGATGCAAGCGCACGGCCTCGACCTCGAGAGCTACGCATGGTATCTCGATACTCGGCGGTTCGGGTCGGTACCGCATGCGGGCTTCGGCCTTGGCTTCGAA
>DKND01000070.1:15189-16043 GCA_002470605.1 Opitutia bacterium UBA7397 | reverse complement strand
GCGAAATGAAGAAAAGGCCGAAGGCGAAAGTAAATCGGCGGGGGCTGACGGGAAAATGCGTATCCGGAGAAGGGCGGCATTTCAGGGGAAATAAACCTCTTATCCCCAGCGGATCACCCTTGCGAAACATCATGGAATTAAGGGCGGGCGGCCAGTTCGCCGAGGCTCATCTTCGAGGCGGCGCTTTGCATCAGATTGACCTCAATCGCTCCCAGTTCGCGTGCCGCCGGATCCGAAGTCAGGTCAGGCTCGCCGCTGCTACTGGTGGTATGTCGATCGACGAGCGCCCAGAGTTCGCCCACGGTCATTTTTTCCAAAGGTCGGGCGGGTTTGTGTCCGCCGGTCCGGCTTTCGGCTGCCAGCAAGTTCGCATCGCGCAGCATCTGCAAGCATCCCTCGGCTACCGTCGCCGGCACTTTGGCGGTGTCGGCGATATCGTCGGCCGTCGGTCCTGGGCGTCCGGCGCTATAACGTCGGAGCGTTTCCGCCGCGCAGACGAAAGCGAGCGTGCGACGAGCCCGATGGCTTAAACCTTCCCAGGCTTTGTGCCGGGCCAGCGCGCGCCGATTTTGGAAAGCGTAGGCCACTTGTCCGCCAATCAAGATGAACAACCAAGTCAGGTATGAGCCGAACATCAGCACGAGCACGATGCTGAGTTCACCGTAAAGGCTTTGGAATTGGGTGACTTTGCCCACGTAGAGTGCAGCGAGGCGGTGATTAATCGCGATGAGCAGCGCGACGGATAACCCGCCGATGAAGGCGGCCGACCAGCGGACGCGGACGTTAGGCATCATCCGGTTGAACGAGGCGAAAGCCAAAGCCAGTAAGACGATGGAGACGAGCAAAGGCCCGCT
>DKND01000070.1:971-15171 GCA_002470605.1 Opitutia bacterium UBA7397 | reverse complement strand
GCCGAGGCGATCGAGGCCGCGGACATCATGGTGAGCGTGGTCGCGCCCACTAAGAAAAAGAGAATAAGGAAGAGCAGGTAGTTGGCGAACCGGTCGCGCCAGCTGCGCCCGAACTTTACGCCCCAGATGCCATTGAGCGCATCTTCGACGCGACTGAGCATGAGCACCGCCAGCCCGATGATCAGGAGCAGGCCGATGATGCCGGCCTGCCCGCTGGCCGCATTCGCCAGCAAGCGATCCACCAAGCCGTCCAACTCTTTGTTGATTTCAAGCAAGGTCGCCGTCCGGCCTTGTGCCGCCGCTTGAGCTACGACCTGAGGCGCGATGTATTCGACCGCCGCGACGATCGCTTGTTTGGCGGGGTTGTCCGCGTGGCTGCTGGAGCGCGACAGAATATACCCGGAGACGGTCAGCGCGAGGGCGAGCAAAGGCCCCAGAGACATCAACGTATAATAAGTAAGTGCGGCGGCTTGCTGGGGCAGGCGATTATCTCGGACGCCGTGCCAGGTGGTCGCGATCACGCGCCAAGTAGCTTTGCAGGAGCCTTTCCACCCGCGTTCCACGAGGGCTTCCGGAGTCCAGCTGGCCTCGAGCAGGCTAGGGCGGTCATTTTCGGGTAAATTCTTAGCAGCTGGGCCGGGGGTCATGGCCGTAATTTGAGGGGGTCCGAGCCGGGCCGCAATCTCCGGCCGCCTCACCCGCAGGTGAACAGCGTGAGCAACACCAACAAGTGGCATTTGCTTACCTCGTCCGGGGGGTGTTTTGTCCGAAATCGCCCTAGGGTCTTCTCCTTATTAAAAAACCCGTCAAAAACCCCAATTGTGAATAAAGTTTTTTACCGAAGTGACGAATTACCAGTGGCTTGCACAAAAACACTACATGTAGTGGTGAAATAAAATTGCAGACCACATATCTAGTAGTAATTTCAACCCATACCACTCCCTTAGCGGCCTCTTTAGGCCACTAAATTGACCCTTTTCTCCAATCTCCAATCCATGGAAACCATTACGATCAAAGTAGGCCCAAAAACCTTTATTTTAGACAAAAGCAAAGCCGAAGAAGCCTTTGCCAATAAGCGCGTCATCAACGGTCGCGAATCGATGTTCTTCAACATCCTACCCCTCAAATATCAGTGGGCGTATGACCTGTATAAGACGATGAAGAATAACCACTGGGAGCCAGAGGATATCCCCATGCAGAAAGACTGCGAACAGTGGCGCGACCAGACGGGCCAGATCACCGAGATCGACCGGTGGATTGTGAAAATGGCGATCGGTTACTTTTCCGCCGCTGAAGGCATCGTGGGCGACAACATCATTCACGTCGTGCGCGAAGTCGTCACGGCTCCTGAACTCAAGCTCGTGCTCGGACGCCACGCCCACGAAGAAAATATCCACGCCGATTCGCTGGTCTACATGATCTCGTCCTTGGGCATCAATCCGCACGAGTGTGAAGCGATGTTCGAAGATATTCCGACCATCGAGAAGAAAGCCAATTTTGTCGTCAGCAATTCGCGCGGGCTGCGGCGCAAGCTCGACCTCACCAAGCTCGAAGACAAGCAGGCGCTCGCCCACAACATTTTCTTATTCGGACAGTGCATGGAAGGCACCCAGTTCTACGGCCTCTTCGGCATGGTGCTTTCGCTTTACCGCCAGAACAAATTCCCCGGCATCGGTCAGATGTTCCGCTATACCTTGCGCGACGAATCGAACCACATCGATCTCTTCCGCAACTTGCTCCTCGAGCTCGTGTCGGAAAATCCCGACATCTGGACGCCAGCCTTCAAGGAAGAATTACGCCAGCTCATGGTGACCGCCGTGACCTTGGAAAAAGAATTCATCCGGGATTGTCTGCCCGTCAACGGCATCGGTCTCTCCTCAAAAGAGTTCGAGCAATACATCGATTTCATCGCCGACCGGCGCCTGCGTAATTGCGGTCTCGATCCGCTGACGACCGACGTCGTCAATCCCTTCCCCTGGCTTTCGGAAATGATGGACCTCAAGAAGGAGCAAAACTTCTTCGAGGGCCGCGTGACTGAATACCAAAAACAAGGCGCCCTCGAAGTCGTCAACGACGACGAACTCTAAGCGTTTTGTGGCCAAATATCAGCGTCACCCCCGTCGGCGCTCATTTGGCATGTTTCCTGTTCTTACCCCTCCATCCTCTCGACCCTAACTTTTTCGCGCCGGCCAACGCCGGCGCGAAGTCTCTCCATCTTTCATCCTCTCCGCCCTCAACCTTTTAAAACCTTTCACCAACCATGAAGCCTGAACTTCCTTTTTTCCATTCCGACATCGCTCTCAAGAATGCCGTCCGCACGCCAGCGGAGGCCAAGCCTCGGTTCAATTGGCGCGAGTCCTTGCCGACTTCGCCGACGGGTGCCGCCGTGCCTGAGCAGGCGAATCTCGGCCCAGCCGATATCGCCGATATCGTCGGTGGTGCCTTGACCGATCTTTTGGTCTCTCGCCAAGTCGCCGAAATCTTCACGGCTTCGAACCGTGAATTCGTCGCCGCCGTCGCTTGTGATGTCTCCCTCCACCTCGCGCATTCCGGCGTCCAGGTTTCCGAGATGCAAGTCATCCAGGCCATCGAAGAAGCCTTGGTGCGTCACAATCGTCACGACGTGGCCAAGAGCCTGAATTTCTCTTTCGATTCCCGCCCCTCGTTGGTGGTCGTCCCTGAGGTGATCACGCGCCTCATGCGCCGCAACGGACAGCTTGTGCCGTGGAAGCAGGACAAGATCGAAATCGCGGTGCGCAACGCATTCTTGTCACTCGAACTTGACGGCGCTCCCTCGGAGCGCGTCGCGGCCGGAGTGACACGTCGCATCGTTGACCTCGGCCAGAGCATCATCGGCATCGAAGAAGTCCAGGACCTCGTGCAGGAGGAACTGATGCGGCAGGGTCACTATAAAGTCGCCCAATCCTATATCCTTTACCGGGCGTTCCGTTCGCGGAAGCGCGAAGAAGAAGCCACGCTGCCGCCAGTCGTCGACGACCGTCAGGAGTCGTTGATCTTGATCAAGAGCCCCGATGGTTCGACTTTCCTGTGGAACGGAGAAGACCTGCGCAAGCGAATCGCCTTCGCCGCCGCCGGTCTCGAACTCACCAAGCCGACCGACGAGATCGAAGCCGAATTGCGCCGCGGTATCTTCAACGAGATAAGCGAATCCGACCTGCGTAAGTCGATTGAGTTGAACGCCAAGAGCCTCGTCGAGAGCGACGCCGATTTCGCGAAGTTCGCCGCGCGGATCAGCCTGACCTATATCTACGAAGAAGTGCTCGGCTGGAGCATCACCCGCGACGGCGTGACCAAGCTCCGCGAATTCCACCGCGCACAGTTCGCCGCCTACGTCGAACGGGGCATCGCCATCGGACGCCTCTCGCCCGACCTGCGCAAGTACGACCTGGCGAAATTAGCCGAAGCCCTCGACCCCGCCGCTGACATGGAGTTCGAACTCCTGGGCGTGCAGACGATGTACGATCGTTATCTTATCATTGATAAGACGGTGAAGCCGGCCCGCCGCCTGGAGACCCCGCAGTTCTTCTGGATGCGCGTCGCCATGGGCCTTTTCCTGAAGGAAGAGACGAACCGTGAAGGCTGGGTGATTCGCCTGCATGCCCTCTACAAGTCGCGCCGGTTCTGCAGCTCGACCCCGACCTTGTTCAACGCCGGCACGCTGCACAGCCAGCTGTCTTCCTGTTACCTTTATCAGGTCAACGACACGATTGAATCGATCATGATCCGCGGTATCGCCGAAAACGCCTTCCTTTCCAAGTGGGCGGGCGGCCTCGGTGGTTCCTGGACCTCGGTGCGCGGTACGGGCTCGCACATCAAGGGGACCAACGGCGAATCGCAGGGCGTCATTCCTTTCCTTAAGTTGCACAACGACCAATTGGTCGCGGTCAACCAAGGCGGCAAGCGTCGCGGTTCGGGCTGCGCCTACCTCGAGACCTGGCACAACGACATCGAAGACTTCGTCGAGTTGCGTAAAAATACCGGCGACGACCGTCGCCGCACGCACGACATGAATACGGCGAATTGGATTCCAGACCTGTTCATGAAGCGCCTCAAGTCGCGCCAGAACTGGACGCTCTTCATGTCCAACGAAGTGCCCGACTTGCACGAGACTTTCGGAGCCAACTTCGAGCGTCGCTACGTGGCCTATGAGCAGATGGCCAAAGAAGGAAAGATCTTCGGCAAGGAAATGCCCGCCATCGAGCTGTGGAAGAAGATGCTCGGGATGATCTTCGAGACCGGCCACCCTTGGATCACCTTCAAGGACCCCTGTAACATCCGTTCGCCGCAGGATCACGCTGGCGTAATCCACTCGTCCAACCTTTGCACCGAAATCACCTTGAACACCAGCGCCGAAGAGACGGCCGTGTGTAACCTCGGTTCGGTCGTGCTCGATTCGCACCTGAAGGCAGATGGCACCATCGACCATGACATGATCCGCGAGACGGTGACGGTCGCGGTGCGGGCGCTCGATAACGTAATCGACATTAATTATTATCCGACGAAGGCCGCCGAGATTTCCAATCTGCGCCATCGCCCAATCGGGATGGGAGTCATGGGCCTGCAAGACAGCCTCTATCGCCGGAACATCTCCTTCGCCTCGGAAGCGGCGGTCGAGTTTAATGACGAGATCATGGAAGCCGTGGCATATTACGCTTACAACGCTTCGGCGGATTTGGCGGCTGAACGCGGCACCTACAGCACCTACAAGGGTTCGAAGTGGGATCGCGGCCTATTGCCTCAGGATACCGTCGACTTGCTCGAGAACGAGCGTGGCGAGCCGATCGAGGTCAAGCGCGGTGGCCTCATGGACTGGGCGCCAGTCCGAGCCAAGATTGCGAAATACGGTATGCGCAATTCCAACGTCCTTGCCATCGCACCGACTGCGACGATTTCGAACATCGTGGGCAGCTCACCGTGCATCGAGCCGACCTACAAGAATCTCTTCGTGAAGAGCAATCTCTCGGGTGAGTTCACCGAACTGAACGGCAGTCTCGTCCGCGATCTCAAGAAATTGGGTCTCTGGAACAAGGAGATGATGCAGCAGCTCAAATACTTCGATGGCGAGCTCAAGGATATCCCTGAAATTCCGCAGGTCTTGAAGGATAAATACCTCACCGCTTTCGGTATCGATTACAAGTGGCTAATCGACGCGGCGGCTCGTCGCCAAAAGTGGATCGACCAGGCACAGTCCTTGAATCTCTTCCTGCCCAAGCCCGACCTCAAAGTCCTCTCGCACATGTATCAGTATGCGTGGCGCACCGGTTTGAAGACCACCTATTACCTTCGTACCTTGGGTGCTTCGAACATCGAGAAAGCTACGGTCGAGAAAGCGGAGAAGAAGGTCGAGAAGACTACCTTCACCGACGCAGAAAAGAATGCCTGCTCGATTGAAGCGATGCGTAACGGCGGGACCTGCGAGGCCTGCCAGTAAGCATCAGGGAGTTAGGTAAAGAAAAGGGTGTCCGAAAGGACGCCCTTTTTGTTGGAGGTTATGTGGTAGGGGCGCGACTGCGTCGCGTCCGTGGGCGAACAGAATTTGTAGGATCGGGATAGCTTGCTCGTCTCATTGCATCTCGCACGACGAACGGACGCCACGCAGTGGCGCCCCTACCTAAAGATGCTTGAGGTAGGGTTGAGCGCCCTCGCTCAACCGCGGCTGACCAAGGGTGGTCAGTCCTATCCGGCCGCCGCAGGGTGGCCGAGGGTAGGGGCAGGACTACGTCATGCCCTGATGTCGCATGGGCGCGGCGTAGCCTCGCCCCTACCTAGCTTTCACCATTCGGCGAACGGGATGCATCGTGATGAAGCTGCAAAGGTGGACGCGATGGGTAGCCGGCTCTTGTCTTGAGGTAGGGACAGCACTGCGTGCTGACCTAGTTGCATCTTAGGTAGGGTTGAGCGGCCTCACTCAACCGCGGCTGACCAAGGGTGGTCAGCCCTACCACAAGGCAAGGAGGGCGCGACTGCGTCGCCTCCGTGGGCAAAGGTCATCGAAGGTAGGGGCGCGACTGCGTCGCGTCCGTGGGCGAACAGAATTTGTAGGATCGGGATAGCTTGCTCGTCTCATTGCATCTCGCACTGCGAACGGACGCCACGCAGTGGCGCCCCTACCTCTCGATCCAAAAGATGCAAAGTTGCCTCGGTTCCTTTCCTGCCTCAATTTTTACCTATGTCATCGCTGCTCACCTCCGCTGGAACGGTGCAAGTCCTTACCCGCGATGAATCCTTCGCCGAGCTGGCCGCCCGGATCAATGCCTTGGCCGAGAAGGGCCCGGCCAGCGTCGCCTTGAGCGGCGGCTCCACGCCCAAGGCTTTCTATGCTTGGGCTGTGGCCACCCAGGCCCTGACCGCACTGACGCTCAAGAATGTCGACTGGCACGTCAGCGATGAGCGCTGCGTTCCTTTGGCCTCGGATGATTCGAATTTTGGGCACGCCATCCGTGGTCTGTTGGATGCGCTCGGTGTTCCGTCGGAACGTCGCTTCCCTTGGCCGGTTGCGCTTGCGCCTGCCGCCGCGGCGGCGGCTTATGAGGAGGATTGGTCGCGGCGTTCGCCGCGCAAGGCCTATGACCTCTGTGTGCTCGGTTTGGGCGACGATAGTCACATCGCCTCACTTTGGCCGCAGTGTCCGTTGATCGGGCTGACAAGCGGCCCGCGCTTTGTGGCCACCGAATGGCCCGGGCGCGGTTGGAGGCTGACGATTTCGGTCGCTGGTCTCGCCCAGTGCGGTGCGATCGTCGTCCTGGTAAATGGCCAAGGCAAAGCCCCGGCGTTACGGGCCGTCGCCTGCGGCGATTATGATCCAGCGAATTATCCCGGACAGTTGCTCCGTCCGCTCGCCTCGCGGGTCACTTGGCTGGCTGACTCTCCGGCGGCTTCGCTTCTGTAGCCGGTGGCAGGGGGTCGTGGCGGTAATCAGCCAGTGAAGTCTTATAAAGTTGGGACTGCGAAGGATCGTCTGGCCCGATGCTGAAGATGAACCGACGGGTGGTCCCCAGCACGGTCTGGGTCGAGCAGTCGGTTGTCCATTTACCGTCTTTCTTATATTCGATCAAATAGTGGTAAGTCTTGTTTTCTCCGCTCGCCACAAAGGGGTTGAGTTTAAAAGCGCCGGGTTCGATTTCGCAGGAGCGGCCATCGAGTGAGCAGCGGAGCGTATGGCTGGATTGATTAATAAAGAAAGCGCTTCCCCAAGGAAAAGCCTGGAGATCTCCAGGGATGAGCCAGGCGCGGGTTGCTGCGGCCGATTCGCCTTGGAGGACCAAGATGAAACGTTTGCCTTGTTCGGGGACGGTGAGGGTCGCTACCTTCACGCCCTTGCCGCTTTTCTTTAAGATATTAACCTCAAACGAGTTTCCGCGCGGCACCTCGGTGCCGCCTAAGATGATGCCATTGCCGGCCTCGCAGGGCGTGGTCTGATTTTTCGGTTGGCTGACTAATTCAACTTTGCCGGCGGGCAGATGAATCCAGCTCGCTTGAATGGTGACGGTGTCGCCGCTGGTCGGTGGGGTCGTTTCGGCTTGGGCTTGCGCCGTCGGGCTAAGATTGAATGCCGTCAGCAGGGCGACCAACGGAAAGACGGACGAAAAGAAGCGCATAGGTAAGGGTGTGAGGTCTGAAGATTATTTCTTGGCCGAATCCTTAGGCGGCATCTTCTTATCAGTGCTGCCGCCAGTTTTCTTATCTTGGCCAGTTTTACCCGCCGGATTGGGGGTGGGTACGGCCGGTTGACGATTGAAATCGGCGAGACTCCGGACCTGGTAGCGTTCGGAAGCATTTTCCGCCGCGACCTCGAGCAGGATGTAGAGGAAGCGAACCTTTTCATTCATCAAAATTTGAGCCGAGCGCAGCGAGTGCTGTCCACCGTTGGCTTCGAGCACGGCGAGGGCGAAGGGCGTCGCCGTTTGTTCAGTGAACACCTTGGGGGAATGAGCGAGCTCTCCTGACTCGGCAAAAAAGACCCCACCGCCTAAATTGCAGGCAACCTTTCCTTGGGTGTAGTTGACGATCATCACGGAGCCATAAGGAAAGGTCGTGGGATTTAGGTCCAAGCTCTTGGCTTTGGCGGTGTCCTTGCCTTCTTCGGGCAACAAGAAGACCGCGACATCGACGTCTTCGGCTTTCAATTTGAAGGTGGCATAGGGAATCCAGGTTTCTTTCGGCTTCCCGTTTTTATCCAATTCCTTACTAATTTCTTTCTGGGCGATGACCACCTCGGCCTTCCCTTTGTAGGGGATGGCCTGGCTGACCGAGAGACGGGCGAGATCAAGGGGGATGGCTTCCTTGTCGTTCAGCAGGTAGAGCACATATTCTTTTTCCGGAACGGCCCACCACGACAAGCGCAGCGTGCAGTCTCTTTCTGGTGGCTTCTCCACGGCAGCCGTCAGGGTGATGAGCGTGCCGATCAAGCACCCGCCCAAGGAGCGAAGGAGGGACATCGGACTTAGAGTTCGGAAGCGTTGAGCCAGCGCAGCGAGGTGGTCTTGAAGCGTCGGCCAAAGAGTCGATTGAGATTCGCGGTATCAGCCTTAGGCGTCACGACGCCGCTGCTTGTGCTGGCCGTGATGGGTTCATACTGATCCAGAATGGGCACCTTGTCGTAGGCCGTGGTATTCGACTGCGAGATCGTGCGATAGCTGAGCTTGCGGCGATTGACCTCATCTTTGGCCGGGTCGAAGTCGGTGGTGAGTTTCGGTGGAGTCTGGTCGAAATATTCCGCGGTCCGTTGGACCACGATTTCGACCCAGGCTTTACCGATCGAAGCGCCGGCGTTGTCGAGGGCTTCGCCAAAAGCTCGGACCACGAAAGTGTCGGAGCGGGGCGTGAGGTTCGGGCCCACGGAGTTAAGGACGTCCATCTGCGTCACGATGCCCGGAGCGCCGAGGCCTGCGATCGCCTTGGCATGGTTATTTGTTTCGCTCATGGCTCTTAATGAGGGGAAGCGATTATTGGGGATAATCAAAGCTCCTTTTGATTCATAGGCGCTAGACTGAAAGGTGTAGGTTTTATCGCCATAATTGATCGACTCAGGCCCGTTGGGGTCGATGACGGCCAGCACTGAAGCAGGTCGCGAGTAGGTGCCGCCGGCTGCGACGATAGCGTCTTTATTAATGTTGGCCGCATCAATCGCCGCTTGGAGGGCGCCTTTGAGCGAGAAATTATCGGTCCAGGAATAAGCTGGGGAGCCGTTCGGGCTGAAGGTAGAGTTCGTCTGCCCGAGGAGTCGGCGGTTGACGAAATCGCCGAGCGACATGAAGGGGCCGCGGCGGCGCACTTCGATCACGACTTTTTCAGCGAGGGTGTCGATTTCGACATCGGAAAGCTCGCGGTAACTATTCCACGGCGTCGTTTTTCCGTTCGGCCCGGACGGGTCAAAGGCGCTGGCGAAGCGAGTCAACGCCGTGCCGCTGGAGCTGGATGCTCCAGAAATCGTCATACCACGTAGGCCGCCAAGGACAGCTTTCCAGGCGGCCTTGGAGGTGGAATTAACGTTGAAGCGGCCATCGTAAAGCGCATTGCGTCCGAGGTAGGCGGGGTGGGGGAACTGATTCGGCGCCATGTTATCGGCCACGCTGAGGGTCGGCGCATCTTTGCCGTCCGCCGCGTAGGTCACGCGTTTATTCGCCAAGATTTTCTTACCGTTGTTGAGAGCAGTCTTGAGGCTGCTAAAATCGATGGATCCAGTGACGCCCAAGGTCGTGAGCGCTTTATCCTGCAAGGTTTTCACGGCAGGTTCGGTCGCCAAGTCGGCGGCAAGTGTGTTACCCGGAGAGTAAGAAGAAGTCGCGAGGTTGAGGCCGCTGAAGTAGAACGTATCCCAGAGCGCCAGGTTGGCGGCGAAAGCATGATCCGTGCGGACGTTCGAGCGGTTGCGCACCGTCCGGATACCCATGGTTTTGGCTACATAGCCTTGTTCAGGGATGGTGACCTTATCGCCGGCGTAGCTGCCTTGAAGGGCGGCCTCTTCGGTGCTAAGGGTTTTAGGCCCAGGCCAATCGGTGATCTCGGTCAGGTCGGCGATGCCGGGGTTAGCGAAAGAGGAGCCAACGGTCAGGTCGGGATCGGTATTAACTTGAGCGAAGGGTACGGAGCCCAGTTGAGCCAGCGAGAGCATGGGGCGGCGCGGCAGGGGGTGAAGAATCACATTCGTCTGCCCGTTGTTCGTGACACTTTTGCCCCAGAAGGCGTGTTCACCCGAGGAGTCGGTATCGAGGGTTTTATTAGAGCCCGAAGAATCCAGGCCGCGTTGGCTGAGCACCCAGCCGAGGGGCGAATGGGCTTTGCCGTCGTAACCGAACAGGTGGGCTTGCTGGGCGCGGGTGCTGAGGAAGAAGGGCGACATGGGTGCGTTGAGCATCTCGGTCTGCGTCTTGAAACGATCTCCCAGTGCTCCGACGGTATATCCATTTGCCTCAAAGCCGTTGGTCGTGGTATTAAGGGGATACCAGGTGGTGCTGCGCGGGCTCGTCTGTTCGGTCATGTCGGCGGCCCGCACTAACAGGTCCATCATGAAGTAAGACGTTCTCGTAGCTAGACCGATCTTGGTGCTTCCGGGTGCATCGGCGACGTGGTCAAGTTGCAGGGCGTTGATTTGTTTCAGCGTATTACTCTTGCTTCCGGTAACTTCTGGCTGCTGGAATGACCCCGCAGTTTCCGGAAACAGTACTTGGTAATTGGCGGTGGGGGGAGTGCCTCCCGCAAATTTTTGCCATGGAGCTGGGGCCGTCACGATAAGATTCCAGTCGTGATTGCCGTTGCCATACATGGGCCAGCCGGCGGTCATGGCCTGCAGGTTGAGTAAGAGCGGTTCATCTACGAGGTGCCAGCCAGGGGCCGTTTCGTTGCCCTCGTCGGCTACGTCGGCAAGGTTTGTCGTGCCGGCGACGATGGTTTCGGGTGCGCCGAACCAGCGACGGTTAGGATTCAGGTCTTTACCGTCCGCGTCCTTGTTGTTGATGAGGTAGAAATTCCAGACCTGATTGCCGACGATGGAAATCTTGCCCGTGCGCGTGCGGCCTACTTTCTTTTCCCAGTTGGCAGGGGCGATAGTTCCCCAGAGCGGTGAAGCGTTGGGGTTGGACGGGTCGACGGAAAGAGGCGATAAGTCATCATCGTCTTGTAGCCGATCCAAGACGCAGTTGTGGTAACCAAGATACCCCTCGTTCTTCATCGTAACCTTGATGGTCTCGGTCGTAGGCACGAAATTATCCAGGCCGTAAGTGGTAATGGTTGTCGGCAGGGCGGGCGGTACGACGGGCGGGGCGCCGGCATTGCCATGGCTGACGTAGGTACGAGCCCCGGTCATCTCCCCGTTCCATCCGTTGAAAGCATCGCGAATGACGCGGGCGTTTCTTACTTGGTCCCAGAGTTCGCTGAAGGCAGCGTAGTCTACCGTCGGCGGTCCGCCTTTATTCCGCTGGAAGCTGAAGTTATAACATTGGGTTTGCGTGAGGTCGGCCAGGCGGAAGTATTGTTTGGTCGAAGGGTGTTGTTTATAGACGTTGGCATAGTGCGTCATCTTATAAAAAGACCTGCTTTGCAGGGACATTTTTTCTATGTCACCCCCGATGACGGTATTCTTGCGGTCGCTCCCAAAGGCCTGAGCTCCGGGGTTGCTGGAGGTGGTGATGATGCGGATTTCACCGGGTTTCAGGCGAATGACTTTCTTGGTCGGGCTGGTGGTGCCATTACTGCCGGCGACGATGCGGAAAGAGAACTGGCGATTGTCTTGGTCGCCTTCGCCGATGACGACGTCGCCTATGGCGACGGAAGTCCTTGGCTTGATGCCACCGATCATTGCCTTATAGGGTAACGCTGGATCTGTCGGCCAATTTGCAGGGAAAGGGATGATGGGTCCGCCAAATTTAGGTTGAAGCGTATTGGTGCTAAGTTCCGGATGGGTAGCATCGTAGTAGGGGAACGGTTGCTTGGTGATGTCGTAAACATAACCGGTCTGGAATCCGGCGGGAATCAGCGTGGTAAAAGCCGGACCTACGGAGCTCTTAATAGCGGTCGGCTGGGTAAAAGGTAATTTGAACGGAGAGACAAGAAGGTCGGCATAAAACCCTTCGCTGCTGTAATATTGCTTGCTGGTCGCGCTGAAGGTGAAGACATACGGCACGCTCGCCCCGTTGGATTCCATCGCGATGCCTTCGAATTCAATCGCACAATCGTAGGGATTATGGACCACGATGACCGGGTCGACATACATGCCCATAGCTTCGTTATTCCGGACGGCGGAGAAGATGAGCGAGAAGCGCAAGATGCTCGGCATCAAGGCCGGAGAGGTTGGCCAAGGGCGCGTCGTCGTCGCTTGGGTCATGCCACCGCCGCCGCCGTAGTTGCTGTCGACCAGTGTTGCGGCCGTTGTGGCGGTGGGGCTGGCGATGCCGGAGCGCATGAAGTTAACATGGTCGGTAAACTTATAAGTTTTCGCCGTCGCATCGACGGACATAGGCATTCCGAAACCGTAGTGCAGGCGTTTATCGGCTTGGAAGTCTGGGCCGGCGGTGCCGTCGCTGAGGTTATTCCGGTAAAAATAATTAGTCGGTACGCCGCTGGGGTAATAATAGTTTTCGGGCCGTTTATCAGAGGTGGGCGAGAGGCCGGTCGCATTCAGCGGTTTAGGCGCCGCAAGTTGTCCTGTGGTGTCGACGTTACCGCTTTTCTGGAGCGGTACACTACGCACGCCGCTCGCGTAGCTGAGGGGCTCGACGCCGCGGGCGACGAAAGTGTCACCGTCGGTCGGCGTCGCTTGTCCGCGTAGAGTGGTAGAACCGTTGGCGACGCCTTCCACTTCGCGTTTATACATGCGGTAGTAGTTGCGGTAGAGATCCCAGGTCGGCCCGCGGACGATACGCCCCTGCAGGTTGTTGAGGTCGCTCGTGGCATTATTTAGGCTGTATGGCGCCAAATCGTAGTAAGTGACGGCGGCAGGCTGGAGGATCGCCGTGGTATTGACGGCGATCCGTTCGGCATTGAAGAAGCCGGAGCGCAGCGGGGCTTCGTAGACGAAACCCATGCGTTCGGGGGTTTCGCTGCCATTGCGGGTTTTTAAGTCGCTGAACGGCGAGCCGAGGACGCTCTGCGTCCAGCGGGGCGCCCATTCGGAGGCACGAGGCGAAGCTTTGATGAGGTTGCCCGGGCTGCTCGCGATTTTATCTTGGAGGTTGGGACGGTTGAAATCCAAGTCGGTCGGGCCTTGGGCGCCATGGAAGAAAGACGGCTGTTTGAGAACAGGGGAAACGCCTCGGGTGGTCTTTTGCAGCGGATACATTTCGACGCCGCGATAAAGGGTGTAAGGCAGTTCGAAGGCCGTGGACAAGTCGGTCTTGATCCCGCCGTTATAGGTGTCGGTCAGCGTGGAGAACGAAAGCGTGGTGACGTCGTGCCAGAGGATCTTTATCGCATCGGCCATCGCTTGGCCGGCCGCGGTACCGCCGATATTGGCCGCCCAAGTTTCCAATTCGGCGTTCTTCGTGACCTTGGGTAATTTATAACTGTCCCAATCGGTCGCGGCCGTGATGTCATCGTTGCGCCATTTTTCAAAATTATAACCGCCGGGGAGGGTGTTGTTTTTGATATCCGTCTTATTGACGTCGGAAGCGCCCCCGATCAGTTCGATTGCATTGCGTTGGGCGGCGGTGCCGCGGAAACCTTTGTCCCAGACCTCGAGGCCTTTGAGGTCGGTTCCGGTCGTGGTCATGGCATAGGCGTCGGGCAAATTGGCTTTGGCTTTGATACCTTCGTCGCCGATCCAGAAGGCGTAACGTCCGGTGACGCTGAGACCGCCGGGTAAGGGCATCGGACGCGCGTCGATGGCGCCGTAGTATTGTTGCCCGGCGCGGGTCGAAACCGAGGCCGGCCAAGAGACGGTGCCCCGCGAGACAAGCGGCACCAAATCGCCTTCGGCGGCCGCCGCGGTGCCGAGTCCTTTGATCAGGTCTTGTCCGGTCGTGATGGTCGTGGAGACTTTACCCGTCGCCGCGTCATAATTAAAATGGTTGGGCAGGTAGTTCGGCAGCTTGGTTTTATCCGCGATATCGGTTTCCGTGGCGTCGATGTCGGAGGGTGAAGTCAACCAGCCAAGGAAGAGCCGCGTCTCGTGCGGGTCTTTCACGTTCCAATCGCGCACCTTGGAACTGTCGACTCCGCCCGTGGCCCAGACGCCGGTCCAATA
>DKND01000070.1:0-966 GCA_002470605.1 Opitutia bacterium UBA7397 | reverse complement strand
GGCACCAGGGGCAGCGCCGGCGTCGAACATATCGGCACGCATCGTGACGCGTTGATCGGGGCCCGCGAGTTGTTGCAATTGACCGACGGCGATGCGGGCCGAAGCCAGGGCGTTAAAACGGGCACGCATGTAGCCCGAATGGCTCTGGGCCAGACGGCTTTCGACCTGTAAGAATGAAGCCAGGACAATCACCATCAGCACCATGCCGGCCATGATGGTAAGGGAGAGCACGAGCGAGAAACCAGAGCGGTTAACTTTCATAGAAAAAGGGGGTACATATAGGGTGATATTCTTAGGGGGATTGTCAAAGAATTGGTTTTTTACAGGTGGGAAGATAGGGCTTAAAACAGTCGTATAAAAGGTATTATATGATTATATCAGTCATATAATAGAGCAGGCTTGCGAGCCGGGTTTGAAGGAGCGATTTTTGGTGGGTGCAAACCCTCCTCCAAGGTGCGGGCCTCTTCATCTGGCCGCTTTCGTTCTGTTCCCTGGCCGTTGTTTTCCTGATCGTGGAGCGGTTGTTAGCCTTCCGGGCGGTCAAGGTCATCCCGTCGTCGATTTTCAAGGCGGTACTCAGCGGCCAAGCCAGCCAAGTCGGAGTCGAGTCGGGCGAGTCCGCCGCCGGTCGTATCGTGCAGCGCTGGAAAGAGGGAGCTAAGGGCGATGTCTTGAAAGCGTGGGCCCGAAGCGAACTCGTGCGCTTACAGCGTGGGCTGCATCTACTCGACAGCATCGTGGCCGCTGCCCCTTTGTTGGGTCTACTCGGAACGGTAACCGGTCTTGCCACGCTTTTCCCGGAACAAGGCCTACCTGACTCCCAGACCCTGACGCGCGGCGTGGGTCTGGCACTGAGTACGACGATGATGGGTTTGTGTATCGCGATCCCGGCGTTGATCGCCGCAAATGCTTTGGGTCGACGCTTGGAAGTCATCTCTTCCCGCTTTGATGTCTTGGTCGAAGCTT
>DKND01000103.1:15272-16085 GCA_002470605.1 Opitutia bacterium UBA7397 | reverse complement strand
ACCTTCGAGGTGAACGATGACGCGAGCACTTGAATCTTCTCGTTGAGATCGAGTTCGAAAACGGTCTGGTCGGTGACGTCAAAAGTGGATGCATCCTTGGCCAACGGATGGGCGTCGGTACGAACATTAAGCATCATCAGAGTACGGAAGTGCCGGCTATCCGGCGTCCAACCCGCACCGAAAGTATCCTTTGCCCAGGTGGCCGAAGGTCCGGCGATGGCGCCTCTTAGAGCGACGAAGCCGATACCGCGGAGAGAGAGATCGGCGAGCGCCGCGCGATCGTTGACATCGTAAGGGGTGTAGTCTTTGCGATAGAGAACGATGACTTCGTCCTTCTCGTGCTTCAGGTCGATAATTTCGCTCGGGCGATTCGCCTCGGTGACGATAGCACCGGCGGCGGTGAGTTCCGCGACGAGCGATTTGACCGCAGAATGTTCATCAGCGACGACGGTGACCTTGATTGGGGCGGCGCCAAGCACGGCGGTGGCGCAGACTATGGCTAGACGCAGGAGGGGGGCGATGCGGGAAAGCATACCCTCATCAAAGTAAGCCGCCCGATGCCTACAAGACTTAGCGACTCCTTGAACTACAACCCGACCCCTCTCAGATGCACATTTGGGATGATTTTCAGACCTCGCCCCTAAAATGGGAGGGGGCGTGGCCCGTCGATTTTTTAAAGGCCGAAGAGAAGCTGTTGCCGTTGGCGAAACCGACCCTGCGGGCAATCACAGCCAGCTTATCGTCGGATTCACTGATAAAGCGAATCGCCTGCTGAATCCGTAGATGGGTCAGATGATTCATCGGCGTGCGGCC
>DKND01000103.1:7557-15239 GCA_002470605.1 Opitutia bacterium UBA7397 | reverse complement strand
CCATGAACCTCATCCCACAGACGCTGCACTCGCGGATCGCCGCGAAAACTACCGGCGAAACTTCGCACATAATCATAGGCCAGTTCGATCCACTGGTGATTACGCCGAGATACTTTGGCGCCCTTGAGTTCGGCGATCAGACCCGCGATGGCCGCACGCAGCGGTTCAGCATCGAAGTCGGAAAGTACCGGTGAGCTGGCCCGGAAGATGGTATTGGAACGAACGCCTCCGCTGAAACGCACCCAGCAAAAATCCCAGCGCTTACTTCGACCGATGCGGAAAGAATTACGGATGCCGGCTGGCTGCAGGCAAGCTTGGCCCGCCGAGATGGTCCGCCAACGGCCGTCGACCCAGATTTGCCCTTGACCGGACAGACAAGCCATAAAGAAGGCACCGCTCTGATTGGAACGGACGACTTCATACGGAGCGAGCATCTCGGCGACGCCAAGGTGGGCGATTTCAAAGAGCCCTAGTTCCTTGCAGCGCACCCCGGAAAGCACCCATGGGCGTTCATCCTTATAATCCGCCGCTACCACGATTTTCCTTCGGGAACGTGGGTTCTCGATGTCAGTTTCAGGATGACGAAGTTGCGTCTCGCTGTAATGATTTAAATCGCTCTTACGGGCCACTCCCCTTGCATAAGCGATGAAGTTGCCGAGCGCAACCCTGACCACACTCACCCCCTCTCATACTACTATGCCCAACCCCTGGACTGGAAAAGGAAACCCTTACACCCGACTCGAAGTCGTGGAGCGCCTACGCAACACAATGTCGAAAGGCCAGCCGATCATCGCGGCCGGCGCCGGCACTGGCATCAGCGCCAAATTCATCGAACGCGGCGGCGCCGATCTGGTCATTGTCTATAACTCCGGCCGTTTCCGCATGGCCGGCCACGGCTCCACGGCCGGCATGATGGCCTATGGTGATGCGAATGCCGTCGCGATGGAGATTGGCGAATATGAAGTCCTCCCAGTCGTCGAAGAAATCCCCGTCATCTGTGGTGTCCACGCCACCGATCCACGACGCCGCATGTGGCACTGGCTCGGCAAGGTGAAAGACATGGGCTTCTCCGGTATCAATAATTTCCCGACCCACACCATCATCGACGGCAAATTCCGCCAAGTCCTTGAAGAGACTGGCATGAGCGTGAAGAAGGAATTCGAAACCGTCGCCCTCGCCCGTAAGATGGACATGTTCACGATCGTCTACGTGGGCTCGCCGGAAGAATCCAAAGCCATGGCCGAATCCGGCGCCGATGTCATCATCGCGCACGTAGGCACCACGGTCGGCGGCTCCATCGGCGTGACCAACGCCACGATGAGCCTGCCAGAAGCGGCGAAGATCACCCAAAGTATCATTGATGCCGCCAAGTCCGTCCGCAAAGACCTCATCTTCCTCAGCCACGGCGGACCGATCAATACGCCCGAAGACGCCGCGTATATCAATGAGCATACCGACACCGATGGTTTCGTGGGGGCCTCGAGCCTCGAGCGAATGGCCGTCGAACAATCGCTCACAGATCTAACCCAACGCTTTAAGCAGATTCCGGTGAAGCGTAAGTTCTTCTGAACCGACCATGGCCACGATTGCAGTTCTCGGCACGCTTGATTCTAAGGGCGAAGAACATGCCTTCGTGGCGGCACTCATCGCCCAGCATGGCCATAAGACCTTGCTGATTGACGTCGGCACGGGCGGTCCGCCCACGGTCAACCCCGACATCACCCGTGAACAAGTCGCGGCCGCCATCGGCCTCGATCTCGCTTCGCTGATGGCAAAAAAGGATCGCGGTGCCTGCGTCATCGCAATGACCCACGCCGCTCCCGCCCTCGTCTCCAAACTGGCTGCCGACGGACGTATCCACGGTATCATTTCCCTCGGAGGCGGAGGCGGCACCGCCATCGGCACGGCCGCCATGCGCGCCCTGCCCCTCGGCTTTCCTAAGCTCATGGTTTCGACCTTGGCGGCAGGAAATATCGCAGCTTATGTCGGCACGAAAGATATCACGATGATGCCCAGCATCGCTGACGTCGCCGGGCTCAATCGCCTTTCGCGCGTCATTTTCACTCGGGCCGCGGGTGCCATCTGCGGCATGGTCGGCGCTGAGCCGGAAATCGGCGCCGCCAAGCCCCTCGTCGTCGCCAGCCAATTCGGCAACACCACTGCCTGCGTCACCGAAGCAAAAAAAGTCCTCGAGGCGGCGGGCTATGAAGTCCTCGTCTTTGCCGCGACCGGCACCGGCGGACGCATCATGGAATCAATCATCGAAAGCGGCATCGTTGCGGGCGTACTCGACCTCACCACGACCGAATGGGCCGATGAATTGGTCGGCGGCAATCTCAACGCCGGCCCTGACCGCATGGATGCTGCCGCCAAAGCGAACGTGCCCGTCGTCGTCGCCCCTGGTTGCCTTGACATGGTCAACTTCGGCGAGATGGCCTCGGTGCCGGCCAAATTCAAGGGACGTAATTTCTATATTCATAACCCGCAGATCACGCTCATGCGCACGACGGCCGACGAATGCCGACAGCTTGGCGAGATTATCGCGAACAAGGCCAACAGCTACCGTGCTGGCACCGCTATCATGATTCCGCGTAAAGCGATTTCCGTGATCAGTGCACCCGGTCAACCTTTCCACGATAGCGCCGCCGATGAGGCGCTTTTCAATGCTCTGAAATCAAAGGCCAAGGTACCGGTGCAGGAATTCGACCTGGCGATCAACGACAAGGAGTTCGCCCAGGCGTGTGCGTATAAGTTGATCGAGCTGATCGGCTGCCGTTCGTGAGCGAGGCTTCTTACACCCGACGGTGGGCCACCTTCGCGATGTTCTTCAACGTCGTGGCCTGGGGCATGTCATGGGTGAACGTCCGCGCAGTCCTGCCCGAAGTCGGTGCTGGCCAACTTGGCGCACTCCGCTACCTCATCGCCTCATCGGTCATGCTACCAATCTGGCTCTATCGCGGACGCCCCATGCCGGCGCGAGGCGACTGGCCTAAAGTCGCGTCGCTTGGTCTTTTCGGCTTTTGCCTCTACAACCTCGGTATCAACTACGGTGAACGCACCGTGAACGCCGGCACGGGCTCGATGCTCATCTCCTGCATCCCCGTGCTGGTCATCCTGCTCGGCGTACTCACCGGACGTGAACGCGTCGGCCTGCTCGCCTGGCTCGGCATCGGAATCTCGATGACCGGAGTCGTACTCACCGCCGCCGGCTCCGAGGCGGGACTGACCCTCAACTTCGGGTCGTTCCTGATTCTCGGGGCGGCCTTCTGTGCGGCCGTGCAGACCTTGATCAGCAAGGCCCTTACCCAACGCTATGCGGCGGTTGATGTGACCACTTGGGCCATCTGGGTGGGCACGCTCGGGCTGCTGCCGTTCTCCGAAGATCTCATCGGCACGGCCGGACGTCTCTCAGGCATGGGCTGGATTCACCTCGTTTTCCTCGGCATGGTCCCCGCCGCTCTTTGTTACACGATCTGGTCCTGGGTGCTGGTGAAGCTACCGATCACGACCGTGATGAGCGCGGTCTATGCGATCCCTGTCTTCTCGGTGCTCTTCGGCTGGATGATCCTCGGCGAACGTCCTTCGGCTATGACCCTGGTCGGTGGCGTAGTCACCCTTACTGGCGTCGCCTGGGTACAATCGTTGGCAAGGAAGCAGAAGGTTTGAAGTAGGGACAGCACCACGTGCCGTCCCTACCTTTGCGTTCACCTCCCTAACTCCACCGCCGACCACGGAGCTGTCCGAGCCCTAGTCTCTTCGCGCACGGCTTTGACTTCGTCGACCTTAATGGCGTGAGACTTATTGCCGAAAGCGTTCCGCACATAAGTCAGGACATCCGCCAACTGCTGGTCATCAAGTCCCATGGGCGGCATCGGGACGAGGCCGTAGTCCTTACCCTGAACCTTAGTCGGTCCGGCCAAGCCATGCATGGTAATGCGGATTAGGACTTGGGCATCGCCTGCGACCCATTCGCTCTTGGCCAACGGCGGATAGACTCCGGCAAGGCCTTGGCCCGCAGCTTGGTGACAGTTGAGGCAGAGTCCTTCATAGATCGCCTGACCAGGCGAAACGACGACGGGCCCAGATGCGGCAACTTTCTTCAAATAAGCGGCCTGTGGCGCCGGCAATTCAGCCGCGATCTTTCCTGCGGTCGGCAAAAGATGCCGCACGGTCTGGCGTAAGGCGTAATCCAAGAATTT
This sequence comes from Opitutia bacterium UBA7397, assembly GCA_002470605.1. Lineage (GTDB taxonomy): Bacteria > Verrucomicrobiota > Verrucomicrobiia > Opitutales > UBA953 > UBA953. The sequence continues at coordinate 11,040 of DKND01000103.1, read as the reverse complement.
ATCTGTCGGCTGATCTAAAGCCATCAACGCCGTCCGCAATGACGACTGACCACCGACATGACTGAGGGCCACGACGGCTTCCAAGCGGACGCGAGGATGCGCATCGGCGACAGCCTTGGCCAGACGTGACTGGGTGTCCGGGAGTTGCGTCGACCATTCGCCGACAACACGGGCGGCATAGGATCGAATGCGGAAATCCGTCGAACCTTGCAGATGATCCAACACACCGGGACGGATCGCGGCATGGGATTGTAAAACGCCCATGACTTCGAGGGATTGTGCATCCGGACGGTCTGTGGCCAGGAAAGCATCGGCGGCGGCGACGACTTTCTCGGTCGAGCGATGGAATAATATTCTTCGAACTTGGTAGCGCGTCCAGCGTTCAGGCGAAGCCAACTGTGCGAAAAGTTCGCTCTCATTCATCGACCCGAGGTCGGGCTGCTTCACGGTCGGCAGGCCTTTCGCGGTGATACGCCAGATGCGCCCATGCGAACGATCGCGGCGCGGATCGGCATAACTTGCCTGATAGTGGCCGATGACGGCATTAAACCAATCGCAGGCATACAGGGCGCCATCCGGGCCGACCGAAACGTCCACGGTACGGAAGGCCTTGCTGCTGGAAATGATCGGGCTGACGATGCGCTCGGTCTTAAAACCTGAACCGTCGTCGACGAAACGATGCAGATCGAGGGTGTTACCATAATAGCCCCCGATGAGGGCCGCACCCTGCAATTCGGCCGGCATTGCCTTGGTCCCGATGATATCAATGGAATTAGACTTCAGCGGCGAATCGAACAATGAATGCGTCCCTGCATATTCATCAGGCGTCTCAATCGCGCCCAAGCCAGGCAGGCTGTAATAACCGGCGACCCGATCGCCGCTTTTATGGAAGGGTTGGAAGAAATCGTCAAACGCGACCCCCCAACAGTTATGCCCCGCCTTGCCGTATTGGAAGAAAGGCTGGAGGCGCTGGGTCTTGAAATCGTACCGCATCAGGCCGGACTTCGGCAGGCTCACGATACCATACGGCGTCTCGACCCGCGTGATCGCATGCAAGCCTTGGCTCATCCAAAGGGTGCCATCCGGACCATGGCAGATGGAATTGAGCAACTGGTGCGTATCACCGACGCCGAATCCGGACATCAGCACGGTCGTCTCATCGGCTTTGCCGTCGCCATCCTTATCCGTCAAGAGCAGCAGGCGATCAAAGTCGCAAACGAGGATCGACGTATTACCAGCTTCGTCAGTCAGAGGTTCGACGCCTTGGACCATCGTCAGGCCTTCGGCGAAACGCACCGCTTTGTCGGCCTTACCATCGCCGTCCGTGTCTTCGAGCCGAAGGATGTAATCCCGCGGTTTCACGCCCGGAACGGCCTGCGGGTAAGTCGGCGAGCAGCAGATATAAAGTCGACCTTTCGCATCCCACGCCATTTGCGTCGGCTTGGCCACGCCCAAGGATTCGTCGGCAAAGAGATTCACTTCGAAACCGTCGGCCACCTTGAACGTCGCGAGTTCTTCCGCGGCGGTCATGACCTTCTCCGTACTGACGACGGGACCGGCTTGCGGCGCAGGCGTGACCGATTGCTCCCCGCGAGCCAAGGCCAGGATATGCCGATCCCATTCGGCGACCAAAGGCTTATACGCTTCGAAATTCTCCTTCAGGGACGGCGTCGGTCCGAAGCCTTTGCCATAGTTCTGAGAAATCCGATCTCCATAGACGAAGGACCAATTAGCGGGACGCCAGCAATCCGCCCAGAGCCGGTTTTTCTCGACGATCGCCGCCCGGACTATTTCGGAGGGCTCAGACTTGGCAGGCAGTCCCAAGGCGGATGCGACCTCGCGGCCGACAATCTCCAGACCATGGGCGGAAAGATGGAGTCCGTCAGTCGAGGGTTCATTCTGGGTGACCTCGGTCAGGTTCACGTAAGGAAGCCCGCGCAGCCGGGCGATCTCGGCTACGGCAGAAGCGTAATCAGCCAGATTCTTCCGATGTTCAGAAGTCGTGAGGTCCGGTAGACGCCCGGAAGGCATGAAACCAGCGGGCGATAACAGCACGATGCGGGGCGTGTGGCGACTGAGGTCATCGAGCAGCTTGTGATAGTCGGCTTTGAACTTGGCCAATCCACCCTGCCCCTTGAGCGCTTCCGCTTGACCGAATTGGACAATCAATGTCGTCGCTCCAGCGGCCTCGAGCTGCCCTTTCCATGGACCGAAATTCAGATCGCGCCACTGCTCATGGACCGTATCTGCCTCCCACGCCATGGAGCGGAAGACCGGGTTCTTGGCGGCGAAGGCAGCGGCGAGGCGTGACTCGATCTCGCCCGACTTGGCTTCACGGACAAAGTTCTCCTGGCCGATGAAGACCACGACCTCATTGTCATTGAGGTCGAACTTCCGTTCCTTGAACGGCGCCGGAGTTACCCAGGCAGACTTTGCCTCACCAAAGCGGTTCAGCACGGCTTCCTTGGTCGTAACGGGGACGTCGTTCAACGGATCAAGGACGATATTCCGGTAATGAATCTCGGCCTTGTTGTTGCCGTGAATCTGCAGGCCGATGAGTCCGTAGGCATCGTCGATGGACGGATCAGTCTCGGTGTAATCTAGCGTCTGCTTGCCATTGAGACGGATCGTGATGCGCGGTCCTTCGGCCCGGATTTCATACTTGTTCCATTCGCCCTTCTTCTCGAGTTCGGTGATCTCCGACTCTTCCTTCACACCGACGCCGCCGAAGCCAGCACCGGCACGGGCCAGAAACTTCTTACGACGGGATTCGTCGTAGAGGGACCCCGTGTGGCCCTGACCAATATCGGCTTGGTAGCCGATCATCTCGTTTTGCGGATTGGTGGCACGCAGGCTGCGGAACTGGACGCCGGCGTTCACGAAGCCTTCGGTGCCTATGAGCTTATACTCGAGCGTCAGGCGGAAGTTATAAAAGGTGCGCTTAGTCGTGAGGAACTCGTTGCGGGGGTTCCCGGCCATCGAACCACCTACAATCTCGCCATTCTCCACCCTCCAGACCTTAGGGTCCCCTTCCCATCCCGTGAGCGTCTTGCCATCGAAGAGCGACACCGGAGCGGCCGAAAGGCCGAGGACTCCGGCGAACAGAGAAAGGATGGGTGCGAAACGCTTCATGGGGTTAGGTGTTAGGCAATCCGCCCGAGGGATTGTTCCAACCCCAAATGACAACGTTCGCCGCAGGGTGAACATCAGTAGGGGCGGAACTACGTAACGCCCAGGTCACGACGTAGTCGTGCCCCTACCCGCAGGCCACCATTCGGCGGCCTGTAGACACAAAAAAGACCGAAGGTTTTTTAACCTTCGGTCTTCATGACCTCAGGGCCTCGTGCCCTCCATTACTCGATCTTAAGCCAATCCCAGATGCTTCAGGGCCTCAGGGGTCGGGCCGGCGAAATCTACGCTGGGAACGTTGCCGACGTAGCCGATATCTTTCCAGCCTTGCGGCGTGGTGTAATAGCCGCTGGC
>DKND01000103.1:812-7516 GCA_002470605.1 Opitutia bacterium UBA7397 | reverse complement strand
ATCTGACATTTTTGCGCTTCGGTGATGGTCACGAAATCCTTGTGGAAGCGTTTCTGAGCTTCGGCATCAAGCCAATCGAGTCCTACTAAGATAATCGGGCGATCCTTGTTGGTCTCTTCGTAAGGAGAGCTGATCCATTCGTCGACGAAGTCCTGGACGCCCAGAGCGGAAGGCAACTTATCGCCTGGCTCGGGTGGCAAGATCAGGTCGATTAAAGCGGCCGCCGCAACGCGTTGCTTATCGGTCAGCGTCAATGGCCAGAGTTCGCCCGGCGTATAGTTATGATTCAGCAACGGGTCGGTGCCGATTAACTTGGCGTTGGTTGGGCCGCGCGGGTCGGCCATACTGACCAATTTCATCTTCTTGGCGCTGGCGCCGAAGAGCTTGAGCTGATCGCTCAGGGTCAAGGCGGCGGCCGCCGCGCCGAGCCACTTCAAGGCCTGGCGACGGTCGATGCGTGGCGGGGTTTCAGGAGAGTTATTTTCCATGATTGTTTTGATTAAATGTTTCCTTTGCGCATCTCTTCGATGAGATGATCGCTGGCCCGCCAAGCCAAGGCCATGATGGTGAGGGTGGGATTCTTGTCCGCATTGCTGCAGAAAGGACCGCCATCATTGACCAAGAGGTTGGGCACATCCCAGCATTGGTTCCATTGGTTGGTGACCGAAGTCTTGCGGTCGGCGCCCATGATGGTGCCACCCACTTCGTGGATGATCGAACCCGGCGGCTCGATGGCCTTGTTGCCATCTGTTTCCGGCTTATTGCACTTACCCCCCATAGCCTCGATGATCATCGCGAAAGTAGCTTCCATGTGCGCGGCCTGCCGCGTCTCATGCTCAGACCATTTCCAATGGAAGCGAAGAACGGGGATACCGAACTTATCTTTCACCACGGGGTCGATATCACAGAAGGAGTCCTTATTGGGGATCATCTCGCCACGACCGGAAAAGCCGATGCCCGCTCCATAAGTGCGACGCACTTCTTCCTTATAGCTCTTACCGTAACCTGGACTGGCTCCACCTGCGCCTAAACTGGGCATGCGTCGACCGGTGCCAAATTCGATGTGATAGCCGCGTGCAAAGCCGAGTTTGCTGGCATCTTTATATAACCACCAAGGAATGTAGACGTGCGTCCCCGCCCCTTCTTCGTTGTGCACGGGCAAGCCTTCAAAGGCGGGCATGTGACCACCCAGGCCTGTACCCACCGTGTCCATAATATTCTTGCCGACCTCACCCGAAGTATTCGCCAAACCTTGCGGGTAACGGGATGATTTCGAGTTCAGCAGGATTCGGGAAGATTCCGCGGAACTGGCGGCTAATACGACGGCACGAGCTTTGACGGCGCGTTCCTGTCCGGTGGCCTTGTCGATATAGATCACACCGTTGGCCTTGCCCGCGGCATCCAAGGTGACCTCACGTGCGTGGGCGTTGCAAAGGATGTCCAAGTTACCCGTCGCGAGCGCCGGCGGCAGGTGCACCGTCGTGGATTGGTAATTCGCTTTGATTGCGCAACCGCGACCACAATCCGTCGCCCAGAAACAGGCGGCGCGTTCTTGCATCGCCTTCGCAATGATTTTTTGCGCCTTGGGATTGTTCGGGTGAAGCCGTGCCGGGAAATTTACGTGGTCCTGGCGGGTGCTCAGGATGGCGCGGTGGATCGGGATCACGGGCATGCCGAACTTGGCGATATGCTTTTTGACATACAACTCGCCCGCGCGTGCCTTCGGCGGCGGCAACAAAGTGCCATTCGGCGAATCCGGCGTATTCTCCAGGCCTTCGTTCGAACCGTAGACGCCGACGAGCATTTCCACTTTGTCGTAATACGGAGCGACGTCGTCGTAGCCGATCGGCCAATCCACCCCGAGACCATCGCGGGAGTGCGGTTTAAAATCGTAAGGTCCATTGCGCAGTGAGATGCGTCCCCAGTGGTTGGTACGACCACCGAGCATACGCGGGCGCCACCACATAAAACGTTCGTCCGGATTGTCTGAAGCTTGTGTATAAGGTTCGCCAGGGACGTTCCAACCCCCGTCTACGGTTGCATCAGCGAAACCGAACGGCTTCTCCTTGGTCGACATGCCGCGCAAAGGCATCTGCGCATGCGTCTGGAACATCGGAGTTTCGGTGACGGGGTCGTAATTACGACCCGCCTCAAGCATGAGGACTTTGACGCCGTTCATGGTGAGCGTGTAAGCCGACTGTCCGCCTCCGGCCCCGGAACCGACGACGATTACGTCATAGGTGGGTTGGAGATCTTTTTCGGTGATGATAGCCATGGGTATGGGAAAGGAAGTTACTTGGAAACTCGGAATTGCCAAACCTCGTCAAAGAAACCGGCCGCAGGAATTGCCCCGGGCGCGACGGCATCCGGCGCGACCTTAAGGTCGACGACGGCCCAATCGGGCAGCTTGGCGACTTGACGGGCGTTGTTGAGGTAATCGTATTCGCGATAAGTAAATCCGCTGTTGATGACGACGTAGCGCTTAGGGTTGAGCGGGTTCGGATAGATCAGGATCGGCGCATGATCACCGGCGGCATAGGTCTTGCCGTCGACGATGAGCTTCTCCGCCGTCCACTGAATAGGCAGCTTAGCGATGATCTTGGCAATGAGAGCGTTGCTCGAAGGGTCGCCCCAGAGGATGAGGTTATTCTTCGCGATATCTTCGTCCTTAATCTGCACGTCGGTCTTCACCGGCGCGACGCCGCGGAACTGCCGACGCCATTCGAAGCTGGCGTGATCCATTTCGGACTTCACCCACTTGTCGACCTTATCATTCAAAGCCTTGCCGGTGGGAGCGACAAAGAGGAAAGCATCCATGAAGGCATCGTCAATCGGACCTGAGACGCCGAATTGCTTCGCACCCTTGTCGACGTATTCCGAAACCTGCGTCCATTCGCCGCTCTTGGCGTCGCGGGCAAAGCTGGCCTTCCAGGAACGATCCGAGCCGGCCTTGGCCGAAGTCAGGACCTTATGTCCGTCGATCGTCACCGCGGTCGGCGCGAACTGCGATTGGAAGGATTGACCGGGAGCGAAATCAAGCGTCAGGCCGGCGACATTGGTCGTCTTAACTTCGATCGCCCGATCATCGATAAGTTTGGCATCAACTTGGCTGTGCTTCCAGTGTTCGACAAGCCGATCGACCTGCACCCAGTGCATCCGGTTGTAACGCAGGAAATAAGTGGCGAAAGAAACTTCCTTCGGGGTGCGGATGCGACCGACGGCGGCGATAGCAGCCAGGCGGCGTTCGATTTCAATCATGGCATCTGGGTGAATCTTATGCGCCGTCTGCGGCCCGATGATGTGCGTGAGCTCGATGCCGACCTTGCCCATCTCTCGGGCCATGACGTCGGCGGCCTGCTTCTGCTTATCGATCTCGCCGCTGTAGGCAACCGTTGCGGAATTGCGGAAGTTGATGGCGACATCGGTCGCGTTATACCAAGCCCACAAAGTCTTCTGCCAAGAGGGGATCTTGGAGACGTCTTCGTTCTGGAAAACATTCAGGAATTCCGGAGTCTCGGCGAAACCCGCGCCTGGGTTAATGCCGCACCAGCGGTCGGTGTAGTGGGCGCCGAACTGCCAGACAGCTGCTCCGCCCATCGAGAAACCGCGAATGAACAAGCGGTCGTCGTCGATATTGTAGCTCTTGCGGGCATGCGCATAGGCTTCCCAGAGGTCTACTTCGCCGGCCATCTTATTGGCGCAGCAGTAACGAGCATAGAGATGGAGGACTAGGCGGTTGTTGGCCGGAACCTGACCGACGTTCGTGCGGCGGTCCTTTAAGAAGGCGAGTTCGCTCAGCGTTTCGCCTCGACCGTGGCACCAGAAATCCAGACGCATCAGCGAGCCGGAATAATTATCCGGGATGACCATGCCGTAAGGTTGGACGGAACCGTCGATCTTCGACTTGTAGCCACGCACGACCAAGCCGGTCTGGCGGGTCCAAGGGGTTTCACCTTTCAGGAAGGATACCGCGCGCGCCTTACCCTCGGCGATCAGGTCATGAGCGGTCTTGAATTCTGCCTTATTGAAAAACTCGTTATACTTCGACGCCCAGTCGACGGCCTTATGGTAGATCTCAAGGTCAGCGAGGAACTCCTCAAGGCGCGGATTCTTCGCCTGGGCTTTGGCTGCGGCGTCGATGGCGACGCGAAGTTCGGCGAGCTCTTTGGCCAAGGGTCCCTTTTCAGCTTCTGGCAGGGCCACGGCCTTGTCGGTCGGCGGAATCGGCCGGACGGCTGCCGGGATGTTATCCTTCGGGCCATCGGCCAGAACCGTAACGGCAAAAAAAGAAAGAAGCAGGAGGGAGCGCATGTCGGTTATAAAAATAAGATGACCTGTGGGCAGGCCTTTCCGGGGTGCCACAGGTCTAGACTACGACCCTCCCCAACGACAAGTGTTCCCTGCAAAAACTTAGCCTGATTATGAGCGTAGCACACGCGCCAAGCTACGAAACATCCGATAATATATTGAACCTAATCTTGTCGTTATAAATACACGGCGTAGATTTGCATGGCTTCGGAATTAAGTAAGATAAGACTATCCTGCCGCTCACCCCATGACCCAGGTACCCGCCCCTTCCTGGAGCAATCCGCAATAACCATGAAATTCTGGCGTATCCTCGTTCTGAGCCTCGCGGCCGCATTGCCTGCGTTGGCCCAGAATACGGATGCCGAACTCCTGTTCGTCCGTCGCGTCGCGCCGCTCTTCCATGAGAAGTGCATCGCCTGCCATGGCAAGGATGAGGCGAAGATCAAGGGCGGGCTGGACATGCGGACGCTCGCTTCGACATTAAAAGGCGGCGACAGCGAGAAGCCGGGGTTCATCGCCGGAAAGCCCGAAGAGAGTCCGATGTATCTCGCGGTCACGCGGAAACACGATGACTGGGAGCCAATGCCGCCGAAGGAAGCGGAAAAACTTTACACCGACCAAATCGCATGGATCAAGGACTGGATAGCCGGCGGTGCTCCCTGGCCGAATGATTCCCGCATGCAGGCGATCGCGAAAGCGAATGAGGCGAAGTGGGCAGCGGAAGATGGCGTGGTCATGAAAACGTCCGGCGGACTCTCCGCCGACTGGACTAATCGAAAATATAAACCCGACGGTCTCTGGGCCTATCAGCCGGTCAAGAAGCCGACGCTAGCCGCAAACCAAAGCAACCCCGTCGATGCGCTCATCGCCGCTAAAATGCCCGCGGGGCTTACCGTCGCACCCACCGCGGATCGCGTGACGTTGATCCGACGGGCAACGTTCGACCTCCTCGGACTGCCACCGAAGCCCGAAGAAGTAGAAGCCTTCGTAAAAGATACCCGACCCGACGCCGAGGCTTTCGCCGTTCTCGTCGACCGACTCTTGGCATCCCCGCACTACGGCGAGCGCATGGCGCAGCATTGGCTGGATGTGACGCGTTATGCGGATTCTTCAGGCTTCGCGAACGATTACGAGCGTGGCAATGCCTGGCGCTATCGTGATTACGTCGTGCGCTCTTTCAATGCGGACAAACGCTACGATCAGTTCGTGCGCGAGCAGATTGCGGGCGACGAAATCGACCCACGCAACCCCGAGATGGTCATCGCCGCCGGGTTCCTGCGCATGGGTCCATGGGAACTGACCAGTATGGAGGTGCCGAAAATCGCCCGCCAACGCTTCCTCGATGACGTGAGTAACAGCGTGGGCGAAACTTTCCTCGCGCATTCGCTCCAATGCGCCCGATGTCACGACCACAAATTCGACCCCATCCCCACCCGCGATTATTATTCGTTACAGGCGGTATTCGCGACGACCCAGCTTACCGAGCGAGACACTCCCTTCCTTGAAGTCGAGAACAAGCAAGGCTTCGAAGAAAAGAAATTTCTCGAACTCAGCCGTGACCAACACCTGAAACAACTGGCGATGCTGGACGAAGTCCTACTACGCAACGCCCTGCGTTGGTTCAAGGAACAGAAGAAAGATGACGCCAAGTGGATCGCCGCCGTCGCCGCGGCCAGCAAGACCTCCGCCAAGAATAAGTTCGGCTTCTCGGATATCTTCACCCGTGCCCGCCTTCGCCTTAAGACACAGGGTCTGCCGGAGAACGACTATCCGCCTAAATTATTCGGATTCACTCCGGAGCAATACGGCATGGAGCGCGTCGCCCGTAAAGGCCTCGAACGCCTGCAGTGGGAGCTCGACCGCTATGTGCCGGTGGCGCTTTCCGTCTATGATGGTCGCACCCCGCAGATGACGTCCATCACCGCTCCGTTCCGCATGCCTAAAGAACGCATGACCGAAGGCGACTTAGAGGAAAGTTGCATCCTCACCGGCGGCGACCCCTTTGGCACCGGTGCCAAAGTGAAGCCGGGCGTGCTCAGCATCTTGGGTGCCGCGCAGAAGACGCCAATCCCAGACACCATCGAAGGTCGCCGTAAAGCCTTCGCCGAATGGGTGGCCAGCCCCGAGAATTCTCTGACCACACGTGCGATTGTAAACCGCGTCTGGCTCTGGCACTTTGATCAACCCATCGCCGGCAATCCGAACAACTTCGGTAGCACAGGCAAGAAGCCCACTCACCCCGAACTCCTCGACTGGCTTGCGGCGAACTTCGTCGAGAAAGGCTGGAGTTTCAAAGACATGCATCGGGTCATCATGAACTCAGAGGCGTATCGGCGCAGCGCCACGTATCCCGACCTAAAAAAGCTCGCGGAAAAAGATCCCAGCGACACGAGCTA
>DKND01000103.1:0-781 GCA_002470605.1 Opitutia bacterium UBA7397 | reverse complement strand
CTCGGCGGCATCCCTAACCGCCCTGAGATCAACCTGGAGGCCGCGCTGCAGCCTCGACAGGTCATGGGCACCTTCGCCGCCGCTTGGACGCCCAACCCCCTACCCTCGCAACGTCACCGTCGTTCGCTCTACGCGCTGAAGACCCGCGGCCAGCCTGATCCGCAGCTTGAGGTATTCAACGCACCGACGCCCGACTTCTCCTGCGAACGGCGCGAAGCCTCCACCGTCACGCCTCAGGTCTTCAGCCTGTTTAACGGCCAGAACACTCGCTCCCGGGCGCTGGCTCTCGCTAACCGCGCGATTAAAGAGACAAAGAACGACGACGAAGCCATCACCCGGCTCTTCGCACTCGTCTTCTCCCGCTCTCCGCGGACCGCGGAAATCGAAAACTGCCGCGAACATTGGTGCGCGATGGAAGCCTTAGTCGGCAACACCAAGCCCACGACGATCAAGCCACCTCTCGAGGTCCGCCGCGACGCGGTCGAAGAGAACACCGGCGAGAAATTCTCGTTTAGCGAGAAGCTTTACGCGAACGCTGAGTTCGTCCCGGACCTGCAGCCGGCCGACGTCTCCCCGCGCATCCGCGCCCTCGCCGAGGTCTGCCTCGTCCTCCTTAACTCCAACGAGTTCTCCTATGTCTACTAAGCCTTTCTTCCCCTGTGCCGGAGCCCGGGCTTTACATGCGCCCACGCGTCGCGACTTTATTTACGGACTCGGTGCGAGCCTTGGCAGCGTCGCCTTCAGCGCTTTGCTCGCCGAGGAAGCCAAGTCGCAACCAGTC
>DKND01000092.1:10123-12242 GCA_002470605.1 Opitutia bacterium UBA7397 | reverse complement strand
GCCAATACCCGCCGCAGTATCATCGGGGATATCGCGGATAATGCGGGTAATGCGCTCGATCACACTACTTCACCTCCTTGGGTCATGTTCGCTTATTACAATCAGCCTACCAACCTGGGTACGATGTCGTCCGATGGTTCCGCTAAGAAGTGGTACTATGTCGAGCTGCAGCCCAGTGGTGCGTCGAATCACCTCGGGCGGGTCATGCTCGTCTTGGCCAATGGGATCATGCGCAACGATGCCACGGGCACGGCGGTCCTCGATCTGGCGTCCAATTCCCAGTTCGCGGCCATCGCATTGCGTCCCAACGGAGACGTTTCCATGACGAATGATGCCGATGAGATGAATACCCAGACTTTAACCAAGTGATGAAAACAAACCCAACTCATTCTCTCCGGACTTCCCGTCGCCCAGGTTTTTCCCTGATCGAGGTCACGCTGGCGATCGGAGTCGTCGGCATCGCGATCCTTTCCTTGGTGGGTATCCTCGGGTCGACGTTCCAGCAGGTCGATGACATCATGCAGACCAACCGTGCCTTGGCTGGCGTGACGCGACTCATCGGGGCGCTCGATAAGCCGCGCACGATTGCCTATTTGCCTACGGGTTCGACGGCACAGAACACCAAGTATATCAATCAGACTGGAACGGTGACGCCGGCGTTGGATCCCAGTAGCGATGCCACCGACTTCGATTTGGCCTATCGGTTATTGGCCAATGCCGCCACGAGTGCGACGGCCGTTTGGGTCTACGTCTATGACCGCAAGCTGGTGGCCTCGGTCAAGGACGCGTCTTACAAGAGCAGTTCAGAATTGAATTATAACCTCAACGCCAACCCCTCGGTCATGGAAGTCGCAATTGCGGCATCCGATAATTTCACCCCGGACATGCTGACTACGCGTAACGTCGTGGGCACTCCCATGCGCGTACGACTCACACTGTCGCGCTTACTGATCGGCCAGCGTTATGCGCTCGTGACTTCGGGCGTAAACGCAGGTGAGCCCAGCAGCACGCAATGGACGGTTGGGACCGCGCTTCCCTCCGACCCGAAGCAGTATGCGTTGGCTTACCTTCCGATCGTCGCGGAATTTTTCCCGCACGACTTTTCGGACTCCACTGTTTTCAAGGTGCGCGAAGAGAATCCTATCTTGGTGCAAAATATCGTCATTAGCCGATGAAAAACCACACCCTTAAGGCGCAGCGTGCCGGCTTCACTCTGGTCGAAGTCATGGTCGCCACGGTGATCATGATCATGATCATCCTCGCAGTCGTCCAAATTGCTTCCGATTCTTTCCGGGCTTACGATCGATCGGTCGCGGATTTGGCGACCCAATCCGAGGCTCGTGGCGTATTGGATGCGATGGAGAACGATTTTCAGACCGCCGTAATCCGGGCAGATGGCCGTTGCTGGATGGAGATCGTCACGCCAGGCGCGAGTGGCTTCCCGGCTGTCGTCGGCAATCTTGCGGGCATCGATCATCCGATCGTCATGTTGTTTTCATCCCCGACTGACCGTCCGCGCCGTTCGCCCGTGGCGACCACGCCGCCTACGACCCTGAAGGGTGATGTCTGTGCGGTGGCTTATCGTATCGGACAACGCTCGCCGTTTGATATGCCGGGTGAACCGATCCAGCAGGTTTACGGGGTTTACCGTACGATTATCGATCCCGAAAAAACTTTTGCCGACGCCACTTCGACGATTCTGAATGGTGCCGCCGGTGCGACCGTCTCACCTTGGAACTATTGGAACGCGAGCCATTTGATCCCAGAGTACGCCCCCTCCACGGGGTCCAGCGGTTATCATACCAAGACCTTGATGAGCACCGGCGGTACGGCCGATTGGACTTTAGATGACCAGAATTTCATCGGTGCTAATGTCGTGGCGATGAACCTAGTCCTGTGGTGTTCGTCCTCGCTGCCAGCGCTCGGCGTAGGAAAGACGCCGGATCCTGGGGTAATTTATGATCCTTGTCGTCGCTTGCCGACCTCGTTGCGTCCGGTGGTTGTGATTGGAGATACCGCCCGATTTTCCGCTGCGCCAGCGACCGACGGAGGCTATAACGCTGCATTTTCGCTGGGCACGACGGCGACGAGTACGGCATTGGCACCCTTACGTTTTAGC
>DKND01000092.1:6000-10022 GCA_002470605.1 Opitutia bacterium UBA7397 | reverse complement strand
TGGGCTATCTGCCTTACTCGCTCAAAGCCGTTGAGGTTTCGATTACGATTTTGACACCGGATGGCTCCAAAGAATTGCGGGGGCTGCAGCAAATCAAGGGCACGGCCAAACTTTCCGACCAGACTGATTTTCGCCGCATCGTCTACCAATACGGACGTAACTACACGCGTTATATCCGTCTCTTGGGCAACGGCGGTTGAGTCGGTTATTTTCACCAACCCAATGGGCGCCCGATCAGGCGCCCTTTGGATTGGGATATAAGTACTTATTCCGTGAAGACGCCCATGGCGCGGAATTTGGCATAGCGCGCCGCCACGAGTTTCTCGGGAGTGAGTTTCGATAATTCCTGAAGGGAGTCGCGTAGGGTCTTGCGGATGTTAGAGCCTGTGGCTGCGGGATCTTCCTGGGCGCCACCGAGAGGTTCTTTGACGATACCATCGACGACTCCGAGCTTCACGAGATTGGGGGCGTCGAGGCGTAAGGCTTCCGCTGCTTTGGGTGCGTGGGCGCGATCCTTGAAGAGGATGGCCGCGCAACCTTCGGGGGAGATGACCGAGTAGTAAGCGTTCTCTAAGATATAAACCCGATTGGAGACCGCGATGCCCAGTGCGCCGCCGGAACCCCCTTCGCCGATGACGAAAGTGATAATGGGGACGCCGAATTGACTCATCTCGCGAAGATTCACCGCGATGGCTTCCGCGACGTGACGCTCTTCCGAGCCGATGCCAGGGAAGGCGCCGGGGGTGTCGACGAGCGTGATGATGGGCAGGCCGAAAGTGTGGGCCATCTTCATCAGGCGAAGGGCTTTGCGATAACCTTCGGGATTAGGGCAACCAAAGTTGCGGCGGAGATTTTCCTTGGTGTCGCGGCCTTTCTGCTGGCCGAGGACCATGATGGGCCGGCCTTCGAAAAATGCCGTACCGCCGACGATGGATTCGTCGTCCATGAACAGGCGGTCACCGTGGAGCTCCTGGAAGTCGTCGAAGAGCATTCCGATATAATCTAAAGAATAGGGGCGGCGGGGGTGGCGGGCCAGTTGGACGCGCTGCCAAGGGTTGAGGTTGCCGTAGACCTCACGGCGGGTCTGTTCCATCTTGGCCTCTAGGGATTTGACCTCCTTGGTGACGTCCATGCCGGCGTTCTCGGAGGAGGCTCGGAGGGAGTTGATCTTATCTTCGAGCTCACGAATGGGCTTTTCGAACTCGAGGGTGAAGCGGGGCTTCGGGGCTGACATAGCGGTAAAGTTGAGCAATCCGAGGGGGTAGGGCAATGGAATTGGGCCGAAGGAGGGCTAGCGATAGGTCTAGAATGAGGGTAAAACAGGGTTTTTAGGGGTAGGGATTGGGGTGGGGGTAGGGTGTTGTTTCGGGTGGCGGGTGGCCGGATACGCTATTCCCACACCTACCCACTACCCCAACCCCTGATTCATTTCCCCTTTCCGTTGAACCACTCTCCCGCCAACCTGTCTATAAGACACCCTCACCCCCCTCATGCGTCTCCCTTCCTTACTCATTCTCTTAGCCGCTGCCGGTCTTGTCGCCGCCGAAGGCTATACCGACACCCCCCTCATTCCAGGGACCACCTGGCACGTCCATGACTCGGCGCGCCCGCAGCCTCCTCGTGCCGACGCTTCAAAGCTTAAATGCAACGAGGCTAAGGCTCCGGCTGGAGCCATCGTCTTGGTCAGCGGAAATGACTCTGCCAGCGAGTGGGAGCCGGATGCAGTTCCGAGCGCCAAACTTAAGACGCCGACGACCTGGGTCATCCGGGACGGAGTCATGATTGCTCATAGTAACCAGATTCGCACCAAGCGCTCCTTCGGCGATATCACGCTCCATGCCGAATGGCGTTCCGCCGAAGGTTACGAGAACGATCCCAAGAAGAAGAGCCAAGGCAGCTCGAATAGTGGCATCTTCTTCATGAAGACTTACGAACTCCAGGTCCTTGATTGCTGGAAGAATGAGACTTATGCCGACGGCATGACCGCCGCCATCTACGGCCAGAAGCCACCGCTATTCAATGCCTGCCTGCCTTCCCGCTCATGGAACAGCTACGATGTCGAATGGACTGCTCCGCGTTTTAACGCCGATGGTACCGTCGCCAGCACGGCCCATATCACCGTCGTCATGAACGGCGTCAAGGTGCAGGATAACTCCGAGTATATCGGCCCCAGCAGCCATAAGAAGAATCCCCCTTACGTGAAGCACGACGACAAAATGCCGCTGGCGCTGCAGTTCCATGGCGACGCCGTCGAGTACCGTAATATCTGGGTCGTCGAGAAGAAGTAAGTGGACGGAGCCGGCCCCATGGACTTAACGAAGAAGCTGATCGCGCTCTTGGTCCTTGGGCTGGTCTTCTATCTCATTGAGAGGGTCATCGGGAATCGCCGTCGGGCTTCTTTACTTCGTCCAGGAATGGCCACGGATACCATATACTTTTTCCTCGTCGGCTTGGTCAAGTTGCTCACGAAGGCTCTTTTGGTGATTCCCGCGATCATGCTGGTGTGGCTGCAGGTCTCGACGCCTGAGGAATTACGCTCCGGCATGTATCATGGCTTCGGTCCCTCGCTCAGTCAGCCGGTCTGGCTGCAGACTATCGAGATCTACCTGTTGGTCGATTTCTCCGGCTATTGGATTCACCGGCTTTTCCATACGGGAGCTTGGTGGCCGTTTCATGCGGTCCATCATAGTTCTGAAGACCTTGATTGGCTTTCCAGCCTAAGAGTCCATCCGGTCAACGAAGTCGTTGATAAACTTGCTCAGGCTACTCCGGTGCTTTTGCTTGGCTTCGATCCGGGGGCCACGGTCGGAACGGCGGTCTTTTTTACGTTCTACGCGATCTTCCTGCACGCCGACGTCGATTGGGATTTCGGCCCGCTGCGTTCGGTGATTTCGACACCGGTCTTCCATCGCTGGCATCACTCGAAGGATCCGGCGGCCATCGATAAGAACTTCGCCGGTCTCCTTCCGCTTTGGGATATTATCTTCGGGACCTATTATATGCCGCGCGACCGGCTGCCCCAGGACTTCGGCGTCCCAGAAAAGGTGCCAGCAGGCTTCTTCGGCCAGCTTTGGCATCCTTTTACAGGCTGGTTCAAGCGCAAGGGGCCGCCTGCAGTCTGAGGCCAAGACGCTTCCCCGTTTGCATTGGGCGTCACGACCGATAAGTTGGCTTTCTTAGCTGATGTATCCTCAAGACCTTCGCGAAAATTGGCATGCCGGACAGGGCCGGTGGAAAGACGTGCCCGCCGCTGAGTGGAACGACTGGCATTGGCAGCTGCGTAACCGCATCACGACGCTGGCGCAGCTAGAGGAGATGCTTGAACTGACCAAGGAGGAGAGAGAAGGGTGCCTGTTCGCACCGCATAAGCTCTCGCTTTCGATCACGCCCCACTTCTTCAATCTGATCGACCCCAAGGACCCGAACTGCCCGGTGCGCCGACAGGTGATTCCGCGAATCGAGGAGTCCTACGTCGCCCCGGGCGAGTCCGAGGATCCTGTTGGCGAAGAGGGGACGATGCCCGTCCCGGGTATCGTCCATCGCTACCCCGACCGCGTCCTGTTCCTGGTGACCGATCGTTGTGCATCGTATTGCCGTTATTGCACGCGCAGCCGCCTGGTTTCCAACGCCCAGGCCTATGATTTCCATCCCGAGCTTGAAGCCGGTTTGAAGTATATCGAGGAGCATACCGAGATTCGCGATGTATTGCTGTCGGGTGGCGACCCGCTGCTGCTCTCGGATGCCAAGCTGGACGCGCTTCTCGGGCGTCTCCGTGCCATCAAGCACGTCGAATTTATCCGGATTGGTTCGCGGATTCCGGTTTTTCTTCCGCAGCGCATCACGACCGAGCTCGCCGAAGTTTTTCGTAAACACGGCCCCATCTGGCTGAGCATCCATACGAATCATCCGAAGGAGTGTACGGCGGAATTAGCCGCGGCCTGCGAACGCCTATCTTTTGCGGGTGTGCCGCTCGGCAACCAGTCGGTCTTGCTCGCTGGCGTTAACGACGACGTCGAAGTGAT
>DKND01000092.1:2445-5925 GCA_002470605.1 Opitutia bacterium UBA7397 | reverse complement strand
ATCCAGAAGGGCATCGACATCATCCGAGCGCTCCGCGGACACACGACGGGCTATGCCGTTCCTCAGCTGATCATCGATACCCCGGGCGGCGGCGGGAAGGTCCCAATCAATCCGGAATACGTCCAGGCCATCCATGATGGCATCGTCGAACTCCGTAATTTCGAGGATCGGTCCTTTGTATACCCGTCCGGGAGCCAGATGCCGGACGTGTACAAGGTATAAGCGGATAGCGGCTGGGAGTCCATTCACTCAAAGGGAGACCGGAGACCGGATCATTGGCTGGGGTCTGTCCTTGGGTAGGGCTGACCGCCTCGGTCGGCCGCGGTTGAGCGAGGGCGCTCAACCCTACCTTAAAATAGATCCGCAGCATCTTTTCCGGTCTCCGGTCTCCCTTTGGGTCGGGTCTTTACTGTCCGCCCGCGGACGCCACGCAGTGGCGCCCCTACCTTTTGCCGCCCAATACAACTAACCGGGGTTTTAATCCAGTTAGCGCTCAAAGTGGTGGGCTCGTAGGGATTCGAACCCCAAACGTCTGATCCGTAGTCAGAAATGATATCCATTTCACCACGAGCCCGTAGTGAGGGATTTGAGCAAACGACCCTCGGCCTTGATGGCAAGGAGTTTTTCAGGCCTGTGCCTGATGGAGCGCCACGGTGCCGAAAAGCATCCTTTTATGGCTCACGGAGTGGAAACCGGCGGCTTTAAGCTCGGCATCGAGTCCGTCGGCGTCGGGGAAGCCCGCGATGCTGGTGCCGAGGTATTTATAAGCACCAAAGTCTCCGGTGAGCAGTCCCGCGAGTAGCGGAAGGATGCAACGGACGTGGATGAAGTGAAAAGGAACGAACCAGCGATCGGGTTGCGAAAATTCCAAGATGAATAAGGTGCCCTGGGGACGGAGGACGCGACGCAACTCACCGATTCCCTTGGCCCGGTCTTCGAAATTGCGCACGCCGTAGGCGATTGTGACGACATCAACCGACCGGTCGGGCATGGGCAGCGCCATGCAGTCGCCGAGTTTGAATTCCAGGGCGAGATTTTCCTTCTTTGCGCGTGTGCGGCCGAGCTCAAGCATCGGTTCGCAAAAATCGTAGCCCGTGATCACGCAATCGGCTGGCAAGGATTGCTTAAGCGCAAAGGCGACGTCGCCGCTCCCAGTCGCAAGGTCGACCACGATCTTAGGTTGGGCCGCCACGACGGAGGTAATGAGGCGGTTACGCCAGCCGACGCAGAGGCCGAGGCTCAGGACGCGGTTGGCAAAATCGTAGCGCGAGGCGATAACGGAAAACATGCGTTGGACTGCGGAACCTTCGGGCATGGGATTACCCTCCGCACATTGGGCGGAAGGTCAAGTGAGTGACTGAATAGGGGACACGTTGACAAGGGGGCACGTGGGCAAGGGGTACCGCAACCCTATGCATTTAGCCTCATGAGCCATGAGTGACCCCGATGCTCTCTCTCCGTGTCGCCGTGCCCCCGTGCCCACGTGTCCCCTTACACAAAAACTCCTCCGCCCATCAGGACGCGGTCATGATAGATTGCGATGACCTGTCCGGGGGCGAGGCCGCGTTGGGTGAGTTTGAAATCAAGTTCCACGGTACCGTCTGTGCTGGGCTTGAAATGGGCGGGCGTGGCCGCGTCGCGATAGCGGACTCGGGCGAGGATGTCCTGCTCATCCGAGATGGGCCGATTGATCCAACTGAAAGAATTGGCCCGAGCGTGATCGGTGTAAAGTCCGGCGGTGCCAGGTTTATCGAAGGCGACGTGGAGCGTGTTGGTCGTAAAATCTTTCTTCACCACCACGAAATATTCGTTGTCCGTGTTGGAGGGTAGGCCGATGCCTTTGCGCTGCCCGATGGTGTAACGATGGAGTCCGCGATGTTGTCCGATGGTTTTGCCGGTGGCATTGATGACGGGGCCGGGCGCATCGGGGATGTGTCGTTCGAGAAAATCTTGCACCGGCACTTGTCCTAAGAAGCAGATACCTTGGCTGTCTTTGCGTTCGGCGTTGGGTAGGCGAGCTTCGGTGGCGAGACGGCGGACTTCGGGCTTAAGCATTTCCCCGATCGGAAAAATAGCTTTCGCGAGTTGTTCTTGGCGGAGCAGGGCAAGGAAGTAGGACTGATCTTTATTAGGGTCGAGACCCTCGAGCAGATCAAAACTGCCATCCGTGTTTTCGCGACGTCGAGCATAGTGTCCGGTGGCAATCATGTCATACCCTTCGGCCAGGGCTCGACGGAGGAAGACGCCGAACTTCATTTCGCGGTTACAAACGATATCCGGATTCGGGGTCAGCCCGCGCCGATAGCCGTCGACCAAGTATTCGACGACGGTGCGTTTGTAGTCGTCGACGAGGTCGATGATCTGGAAGGGCAGGTTGAGATGGGTGGCGACGGCTTGGGCGTTGCGGACGTCGTCCTCCCAAGGGCATTCGCCGGGGAAGGGAAGGCCTTCCTCGTTCATCCAGGTGCGAAAGTAGGCGGCATGCACCTCATGACCCTGTTGCTTCAGCAAAAGGGCGGCCACGGCGCTATCAACGCCGCCCGAGAGGGCTACGAGGACCTTGGACATACGGCGACAAGGTAGGGCGGGGCAGGAGGCGGTGACAGCGTTAAAATATAAACCAAGCGGGGGGAGGGTCTGGGTTCATGGTTAATCTAGGTTTTTAAGCGGAATCTTAGCCGATTCATGAATCCGTTCGTGGTCTTGGAGCAACTCCTTGCCCTCCCACGCGTGGGGTGTTTTGCTGGGCGCATGCGTTTCAGTCTCGCCCTTCTTTGGTTCGGTTTAACCCCCCTCCTTGCCCAGAATGCCCAGCTCGCAGGGATGCAGCAAGATTTGGCGGAGTTACGCACGGAAGTGGAAAAATTAAAATTAGAAAACTCTGATTTACGCGAAGCGGTCGCCCGGCAAAAGGCGGGGCAAGGTCAGTCCGCGTCCAGCGCCGAAACCAACGCCAAGCTTCGCGCCGAAACATTGAATGAAGTTGACCGTCGTTTGAAGCAGCAGACGGCCGACATCGACCGGGCGCTCGCTGAGCTGACTCGTCAGGTGAACGCGGCGCTCGGAAAGACGACGACTGCCGCTCCTGTTCGTGCTGCCACACCTCCGACGTCGAGCGCAGCAGCGACGAACGCCGCACCCGCGGCGCCAGATGACGGTTTCCCAGCCGAGATGCCGCGGACAGGTATGAAGGTTCGGGTAAAATCCGGTGACACAGTGACGAAGCTCGCGCGCTTGCACAACTCCAAGGCGGAGTGGATTATTACCGCCAATAAACTTCCCAGCGCTGCTGCGCTTCGGGCGGATGTCGAAATCTTTATTCCGCAGGCCGAAGCCGCCGCTCGCTAATCTTCCAATGGCAACACCTCCAAAGAAATCTCTTGGCCGCGGTCTCGGCAATCTTATCGGGGGCGGCTTAAGCAAGCCAGCTGTCCCGCCCGTCGCACCTGTCGCCGCGGTGCCTGCCGTTCCCGGTTTGAC
>DKND01000092.1:0-2421 GCA_002470605.1 Opitutia bacterium UBA7397 | reverse complement strand
GATTTCGATGAAGGTGCCGTCAAGGAATTGGCCGAATCCATTCGTTCAGAAGGACTTTTGCAGCCCATCGTCGTTCGTAAGGTTAAGGACGGATTTGAACTGATCGCCGGCGAGCGCCGTCTGCGTGCCTTTAAGCACCTCGGGCAAAAGACGATACCCGCCCGCGTAATTGAAGCGAGCGATGCAGCCAGCGCTGTCTTGGCCTTGGTTGAAAACTTGCAACGTGCGGATCTGAATCCGGTCGACGAAGCCTTGGGCGTCGCCTCTTTGATGCGCGACTTCAGCCTGACTCAGGAAGCGGTAGCAGATCGGATCGGTAAGCCGCGTGCGACGGTGGCGAATTCGGTGCGCTTGTTGCAGCTGGACCGCGAAATCTTGGGTTATCTGGGCAAAGGTCAACTTTCCTCCGGCCATGCCAAGGCCCTCCTGGGTCTGGAACAAGCCACGCAACGTATTCAGATTGCGCGGCTGATTATCGAGAAAGGGTTGTCCGTTCGGGCGACGGAAGCTGAGGTAAAAACTCTGGCCGCCGGAAAAAAAGCAGATCGCAAGCGAACGGAAAAGACCGTCGTCGCGGATGTGCAAAAGCGACTCTCTTCACACTTTTCTTCGCCAGTCAGCGTCGTCCGCAAGGGTGCCAAAGGAACAATCGCGATTTCCTTCAGCAGCGATGATGATCTCGCCCGTTTGCTGGAGAAGATTGGGATTAAACTCTAAGGGGGCACGGTGAAACGGGGTGATGAGGCGTTATTGCCGCCCATAGAAAGGAAGCTGTCCTCCTCGCTTGGTGAGGTACTCCCCCCCCCTTGTCCCGGTGTCACCGTGCCCACGTGTCCCCTACACTTTAAGCACTAAGTTCCGCTGCGCGGAACTTAGTGCTTAAAGTGCCGCATGCCGGTGAAGATCATCGCCATGCCACGAGCGTCAGCGGCGGCGATGACTTCGGGGTCCTTCACCGAGCCGCCTGGTTGGATAGCGCAGGAAGCTCCGGCGTCGGCCGCAGCGATCAACCCGTCCGGAAAGGGGAAGAAGGCATCCGAGCAGACGGCCGAACCGGTAAGCCCCAGTTTGGCTTCGCCGGCTTTCCAGATGGCGATGCGCGAAGAATCGATGCGCGACATCTGGCCAGCGCCGACGCCGAGCGTGCGCTCTTTGCCTGCGTAGACGATGGCGTTAGATTTCACGTGGCGCACGACGCGCCAACCGAAGAGCATCGCCGTCAGTTCGTCGGCCGTTGGCTGACGTTTCGTGACGACTTTGAAATCGCGCGGATTGACGGGCTTTTGGTCGCGGTCTTGGACGAGGACGCCGCCGATGACCGCGCGGACTTCGCGCAAGGTATCGGCGCGGAGGCCCACTTTGGCACGCATGAGCCGCAGGTTCTTTTTCTTGCTGAAGATGGCGAGGGCGTCGGCGTCGAATTCCGGAGCGATGATCACTTCGGAGAAAATCTCGGCGATGGCTTCGGCGAGGGCTTTGTCTACGGTGCGATTGGCGACGATGATACCGCCGAAGGGGGCTTGGCGGTCGGTTTCGAAGGCCTTATGCCAGGCTTCGACCAAGGTGTCGGCCGAGGCCACGCCGCAGGGGTTGGTGTGCTTCAGGATGGAAATCGTCGGCCGTTCGAATTCTCCGATCAGGTAGGTCGCCGCCGTGATATCTAAGATATTATTGTAACTGAGTTCCTTGCCTTGGAGTTGTTCGAAGGCTTCGTGGAACGTGCCGTAAAGCGCGGCTTGTTGGTGGGGGTTTTCGCCGTAGCGGAGGCGTTGGGCGAGCGACAGGGTGGTCGTGAAACGGGAGGGCAGGCCCAAGACGTTACCTGCTCCGGGTTGGGTCTGTGCTTCCAGGTAATTGGCGATGGCGGCATCATAGGCCGAAGTGCGTTGGAAGACCTTCAGGGCGAGTTCGCGGCGAAGTTCGCGAAGAGTTGCGGGATTTTTCATCGCCGCTAAGACGCGTTCGTAATCGGATGGGTCCGTCACCACGGAAACCGAAGCGTGGTTTTTGGCCGCGCTGCGAAGCATGGAGGGGCCCCCGATATCGATATTCTCAATCGCATCTTCGAAAGAGCAGTTCGGTTTGGCGACCGTGGCTTCGAAGGGGTAGAGATTGACGACCACGAGATCGATGAGGTCGATGCCGTGCTTCTTGGCTTCATCGAGGTGTTCATGGGAATCGCGTCGACAGAGCAGGCCGCCGTGGACTTTCGGGTGCAAGGTTTTGACGCGGCCTTCCATGATTTCTGGAAAGCCGGTGTGTTCGCTGACATCCGTCACCGGCAGGCCGGCGTCGCGTAACATCTTGGAGGTGCCGCCGGTGGAGAGCAGCTTGTAGCCGTGGTCTTTCACGAGGGCTTGAGCGAAGGGCAGGAGGCCTGTTTTGTCGCTGACGGAGAGGAGTGCGATGGGCATGGGAAAG
>DKND01000082.1:2313-2539 GCA_002470605.1 Opitutia bacterium UBA7397 | reverse complement strand
CCTTACCGGCTTCGATTTCGTATAAGCCTGGGCGCTTCACCAAGCCGCTGACGCACCAGATATGCGTGCCGCTGTCGCCGGGAATGCCGATCTTGGCGAACTCGGCGCCGCCGAAGGCGAGCACGTGTTTCACCTGCGCCATCGTCTCCGCGTTGTTGACGATGGTCGGGCAGTTGTAGAGGCCGAGGACGGCGGGGAAATACGGGGGCTTGATGCGCGGGTAGCC
>DKND01000082.1:785-2282 GCA_002470605.1 Opitutia bacterium UBA7397 | reverse complement strand
GAGTAACCCGAGCCGAGGATGTTCTGGCCGAGGAAACCCTTGGCCTTCGCTTCGGCGATCGCGCGCTCGAGAATCTTCGCGCCGTGGATGAACTCGCCGCGAATGTAGATGAAGGCCTGCTTAGCTTGGATGGCCCACGCGGTGATCGCGATACCCTCCAGCATCTGGTGCGGATCTTTATAAATGATTTGGCGATCCTTGTAGGTGCCGGGCTCGGATTCGTCGGCGTTGACGACGAGGTAGATGGGCTTGCCCGACTTTCGGTCGAGGAACTTCCACTTCATGCCGGTCGGGAAGCCGGCGCCGCCGCGGCCGCGCAGGCCGGAGACTTCGACTTCCTTACAGACTTCGTCGGGCTTGAGGGCGACGGCTTTCTTGAGGGCTTCGTAACCACCGTTGCGCAGGTAGCAGTCGATATCGACCGTATACCCCGGCTGGCGGAGGTTGGCGTAGATGAGAGGGCGTTCGACGGCGGGCATGGCGCGTAATATTTATAATTAACCGTTCCACTCGGGCGTGCCGGGGACGGGAGGGTTTTGTCCGTAGGACGAATCCTTGAGCGTAGCCTTGAGCTGGGCGGCGAACTTGCCGGCGTCTTCGGGCTTCACGTTTTCGTGCATTGCGTGATCGACATGAACGACCGGACCGCAGCCGCAGTCGGCGATACATTCGACGAACTCCAGGGTGAAGTCGCCGTCGGGCGAGGTCTCGCCGCGCTTGCAGTTGAGGGACTGCTCGAGGTTTTCCATCAGCGCGTAGGAACCGCGCAGGGCGCAGGACAGCGTGCGGCAGACGCGCACGTGACGGCGGCCGATCGGCGACTGGCGGTACATCGGGTAGAACGTCACCACTTCGAGGACTTGCATCGGGGTCACGCCGACGAGCTCGGCGACCCAGGTCATGTCTTCTTGGGTGATGTAACCGCGGTCTTCCTGCACGAGGTGCAGGAGGGGCATCGTCGCGCTGCGCTGCTGCGGATACTGCGCGATGAGGGCGGGAGCTTGGGCGAGCGTCTCAGGCTTGAGAGCCCGGGTGGCCGCCGGAGAGTTAGAGATTTCTTTCATGTTTAGCGGTCGCATTCGCCCATGACGAAGTCGAGCGAACCGAGGATGGCAGTGATGTCGGTGAGGAAGTTGCCGGGGACGATGGCGGGAAGGATGGAGAGTGAAACGAAACTTGGGCCGCGGATGCGCAGGCGGTACGGCACGCCGCCACCGTTCGAAACGATGTAGAAGCCCAGCGAACCTTTCGGGTTTTCGGCTTCGAAATAAACTTCTCCGGCGGGAATCTGCGGGCCTTCCGTGACGAGCATGAAATTCTGGATGAGCTCTTCCATCTTGGTCATCACCTTTTCTTTCGGGGGGAGGAAAATCTTTTTGGCATCCTCGGCATACCAAGCGCCGCCAGGCATCACTTTGATGACCTGACGGATGATACGGACCGACTGGCGGAGTTCTTCCATGCGGACGAGGTAGCGGTCGAAGCAGTCGCCCTTGG
>DKND01000082.1:0-760 GCA_002470605.1 Opitutia bacterium UBA7397 | reverse complement strand
ACTTTGGCGAGCCAGCCGTCGGGGATGTCGCGCGTCATACCACCGATGCGGGTGTAGCTGGTCGTGAAGCGTGCGCCGGTCAGCTCTTCGAAAAGTGAATAAAGACGTTCGCGTTCGTTGAACGTGTACATGAACACGGTCCAGGCACCGGTATCCATTGCGTAGACGCCGATGCCGAGGAGGTGCGAGGAAACGCGGGCCATCTCGCAGCAAAGTACGCGAATGGCTTCGCAGCGTGGGGGCAATTTGAGTCCAGCCAGTTTTTCAACCGCGATGGCATAGGCCACGTTATTGGCCAACGGAGCGAGGTAATCCAGACGATCCGTGTAAGGAACGAACTGATTATACGTCATATTCTCGGCGATTTTTTCGTCACCGCGATGCAAGTAACCGATGACCGGATCGCATTTTACGACCTTATCGCCGTCGAGCTCGAGGCTCAGGCGAAGCACGCCGTGCGTGGCCGGGTGGGACGGACCCATGTTCAGTATCATGTTTTCCCCGCGCAACTCTTCGGAGCGGGCGGCGACGTCGCCGAGGGAGATTTCCTTGGTGATCTTCACGTTAAATCAGGCTTTGGGCTTTTCCTCGTTCCAGGATTGGTCGAGGGCGGAAGGTTCGCCTTCCGAAAAATGTCCGCCGAGCGAAACGAACGGGCCGCCCATCATCGGCGCGGGCTCGACGGTCTGGCCGGTGACTTCGGCGACATCGGCGGCGGGCAGGGGGACTTCGATGCCAGCGAGCGGGAAGTCTTTGCGCA
>DKND01000107.1:8968-14659 GCA_002470605.1 Opitutia bacterium UBA7397 | reverse complement strand
TCGAGCAGGAAGCGGATCGTCGGCAATGCCGCGGCGATACGCTGGGTGTTCGTGATGGCGCCCGTCTTTTTATCCTGGGGGACGTTGAAGTCGACCCGGACGAGGACACGCTGACCGGAAACAGAACCAAGAGCACGGAGGGTAGGAACAGGCATGGGAGGAAAGGTGCAGAGAAAGCGGTAAGCCCTAAGGTGGGAAGAACAAACCTAACCAACCCAGTCGAAACATCATTTCTAGACTCCCCTGCCCTCGAGAACGCCTAAAACAAGACAGGCGACCCGGTGGGGTCGCCTGTCGCAGAAGGTCGGGATTTAGCTTAGAGCTTGGCCGAAACCTTGCTGAGGAGCTCAACAACGCGGTTAGAATAGCCCCACTCGTTGTCGTACCAGCTGATCAGTTTGAAGAAGTTCTTGTTCAACTCGATGGAAGAACCCGCGTCGAAGATCGACGAATTCTTGTCATGAATGAAGTCCGAAGAAACCACTTCTTCGTCGGTGTAAGCGAGGTAACCCTTCATGTAGGTCTCGGAAGCCTTTTTAAGGGCGGCCTTGATTTCAACGAGGGAGGTATCCTTGACGGTCTTCACGGTCAAATCGACGACCGAGACAGTAGGAACAGGCACGCGGAAGGCCATGCCAGTGAGCTTACCCTTAACTTCAGGAATCACGAGCGCGACGGCACGAGCGGCGCCGGTGGCGGATGGGATGATATTCTGAGCGGCGGTACGGCCACCTTTCCAATCCTTCTTGGAAGGACCGTCGACCGTCTTCTGGGTCGCGGTGTAAGCGTGAACCGTGGTCATGAGGCCTTCGGCAACTCCGAAACCTTCCTTGAGGAGCACGTGGACGAGAGGGGCAAGACAGTTCGTGGTGCAAGAGGCATTCGAGATGATATGGTGCTTCGCAGCGTCATACTTATCGTCGTTAACACCCATGACCACGGTGATGTCCTCATCCTTTGCTGGAGCGGAAATAATGACTTTCTTGGCACCCGCCTCGAGGTGACCCTTGGCCTTAGCGGCTTCGGTGAAGAGACCGGTGGACTCGATGACGATTTCAACGCCGAGGGCCTTCCAAGGCAATTCGGCTGGGCTACGAGCCGAAACAACGAGGATTTCTTTACCGTTCACGATCAAGACGTCGTCTTCGAGCTTATCAGGCGAAGATTTCTTGGAAGAAACCGTGCCATTGAAGCGACCCTGCGAGGAGTCGTATTTCAGCAAGTAAGCGAGATTGTCCGCGGGGACGATATCGCCGACGGCAACGACATCAAAAGTCTTACCGAGGTGGCCCTGTTCAACGAGGGCGCGGAATACGAGACGGCCGATGCGGCCGAATCCGTTGATAGCTACTTTGGTGGCCATAGTGTGTGTAGAGAAGTGGGTGATTTCCGTCTGAGGGAAAGGGATGAAAAAGGGTGTCCTTACCCCCATTGGCAAGCGGAGAATGCAAATCAGGCACCCGCCGACCAAACTCCGCACCCCAAGGGAGGAAGAATCAGCACATCCTTCTCGATTTTGGGCATATCTCCCGGCGCATGCAGACAAGTCGGGAAAGGCGAAACAACCACGGGCACCCAATTGGCCGTCCTGGGCAGAACCAAGGCAACAGACTTATCCTGGGGATTACAGGCGATAAGGATGCGAGATGTCCCAAGACGCCCGTCTGCGTTCAGGACGGCCACAAAGGCCTCCCCTGAGTCCTCATGCGTTACTTGCATCCAAGCCGGTGACACAGCCTCACGCGGCCGCAGCGGGGCACCAAGGTCAGAAAGCCGGAACCGGACCAAGCGCGCGACAAATTCGTGTTCGGCTCGGAATCGCTCCAATCGGACCGGATCGAGTTTATTCAGATCCCCTCTTCGCCAGGTATTACCGACGCCACGCTTGGTCATCAGGAAATCCTGTCCCGCCGAGAGCATCGGCACGCCCGCCGCACAAAGTAAAATCAGGTGCATCATGCGGGTGCGCAAAACATCATTCGGAGTGGGATCAAGGGCATCCGCCCCGGGTCGCTCGGTGATCCGATCCAACCAAGCCATGTCGTCGTGGGACTGCGCATACCGTAATCGAGCGGAAGGTCGAATCGCGCAAGCCGCGACATGGTGCAATAAATCCGAGGCTCGGGCATGCCCCCGGACATAGGCGGGCAAGAATTCGCGGAAGGCATCATCCCAACTCGTCCAAGTCGAATCATCGAGATCACGCGCGATGTGCCCACGGAAACTCCAGGGTTCGGCGATTAATACCTTAGACGGACTGCGCAGCCGGAAATCAGTTTCGATTTCGCGTAACAATGGCGCGCCCAGCAGTTCGGCCAAATCCAAGCGCACACCATCGACGCCGAGGACTTCCGTCCAATGCTCCAAGGCCGACAAGACGAGCCGTTTGAACATCGGTGCTTCGGCCCGCACATCGTTGCCGCAACCGCTCCAATTCGTGAGGCCACCCTGTGGGTCGGTCCGATAATAATAAGCCGAATCCACGGCCATCAGGCCGTTCGGTGAGCCGAAATGATTAAGCACCACATCCATGATCACGGCGAGGCCCACTTCATGGCAGGCCCGCACGACATCGCGGAACTCTTCCAACGCCGGAGCTCCGGGCACGCTGGCGTAACTGGTGGCGACGCCAAAGGCGCTGACTGGCATGTAGCCCCAGTGATATTCATCGGCTGAAGCGTGTTCGAATTCGGCGCAAGGCAGCAGCTCCAAAGCATTCACGCCCAATGAGCGCAGGTAATTGCCTTGCGAACGAATCACGCGGGCCAAGGCCTGATAACCTCCGCGAGTAGCATCCTCTGCCGAGAGTCCTAAGAGGTCGCGGAGATGAGCCTCAACAATGACTAGGTCTTCCACGGCCGGAACTTTAAAACCATCATTGAAACGCTGTAAGCTTTCGGGCCCGAGCACGATACCCGCTCGCTGTTCTGGTCCTAATACGGCCCGAGCCCACGGATCGACCGCCGTGGCTTCGCTAAATCTGCCGCCCAACAAATCATCCTTACCACCTACCGAAATAACGTAATGAGCTCCGGTAAGATTTTCCGGCACGACCGCCTCCCAAGCGCCCTGCCCCTCTGGTTTTAAGGCGACGATATTTTGCGCACCGGCTGCCGGATGATGCCACACGACTTCCACCGAACGCGCCCTCGGCGCAAAAACCCTGAAAGTCGTCTTTTGCCCTGTTACGCTGGCACCAAAGGCACCCGGAGGCTCCAGGACGTCCAACGGATCGGAGGCCAAGATATCGCCTAATTCCAAAAGGTCCGGGGTTTCAAAAATCATCCTTACCGGGGCGGCCGTCGGATCCACATTAGTGGCCTGAAAACGAAAAACGTGTTTTCCCGTTCGGCGGAGCGTGAGCAGCAAATTACGGTGCCCGGCGGTATCGCGGCGTATATTGTCGGCATCATGCGGCGGTTCCAGCCAGCGGCCATCGAGGCGGATGAATTTGAATTCCGCTTCTTCGGCGCTCCGCAAGACATCCTCCTGCGCGACACTCAATTCAAAGCCTTCCGCGCCGAGCACGCACACGGGTAAAAGCGTCCAAGCCTCCATATTCACCACCCGGCCCCAATCATTGAAAGCCCCCACTACCTGGATGGAGCCATCGGTGATCTCTGGGCAAAGCGATTTCCAGAAAAAGAAATGAATCCGTCCCGCTTCAAACCAATGTCCCGAACGCAAAGACCAAGCCCGTCCGTCAGCCCTTTCGAGGGCGACCATCTTAGCCGGCGGGTTAAGCGTCAAAGGGGGCAGACTATCCCCGGGCCAATCTTGCGTAAGCACGACGATACCGGAGGCCTTCGCCTCCCAGCGCGCACTGGCTAGCTGCTGTATCATCGGGCTAATGAGGGCGGGCTAAAAAACATTTGGCGAGCAAAAGCGGGCTTCCCTCTTGCGGCGGAGTCTTCCACGATGCCGCCGTGGAAATCAGCGTACTAGTCAGCGAATGGGAGGGGCATCGCCTCCTCGACACCGGCGACGGCTTCAAGCTCGAGGAGATTGGCGGCGTCCGTATGGTCCGGAGCGAACCCAAAGCTTGGTGGAGCAAAGCCCTGCCCGATAGCGAATGGAATAAGGCCGTCGCGGTGCACGAAGAGGCGGGGCGGGATAGTCGATGGAAACTCCACGGCAATTGCCCTAAAGAATGGGAAACCAAACTTGGGCAGTTACGCTTTCAGTTACGGTTCATGGACAATTCTAAGCAGTTCGGGGTCTTTGCCGAACAATCGCCCCACTGGAAATGGGTTTCTCAACAAAAACAAACCGGCGAACAGCGCCCACGCCTGCTTAATCTTTTTGGCTACACGGGAGCGGCCTCGCTGGTCGCCGCTCAAGCCGGCTGGCACGTCACCCACGTCGATGCTTCCAAACCCGCCGTGGCTTGGGGTCGCCGCAATCAAGAACTCTCCGGCATGGCCGAAGCCCCCATCCGCTGGATCATCGAAGATGCGATGACGTTCGTGAAACGTGAAGTAAAGCGGGGCAATCAATACGAGGCTATCATGCTCGACCCGCCAGCCTTTGGCCGCGGTCCCAATGGCGAATTCTGGAAAGTCGAACGCGATCTCGCCCCCCTGCTGCGGGCCTGCCGCGACCTTCTTTCGCCCCAAGCTAAATTCCTTCTGCTCACGGTCTACACCATTGATGCCTCTTCGATTCTTTGCCATAATCTGCTCGAAGAAACGACGAAGGGGCTCGGTGGTAAGATTGATATTGGTGAACTGGCCCTCAAACAGGAGGGTAATGGCCGTCTGTTGCCCCTTTCCCTGTGGGGTCGCTGGTCTGGCAAAGGGCTATAGCCGAACTCGCTAGAAAGCATTCGTAACGGACTTCTTGGCTTAAAAGGTTTCCTCCCGAGGCTTTCCGTCTCTATAATGGTTTCGTGAGCCTAGTCCCAGACCAAGCTTCCTTTCGCCAGTTGGCCCAAACGTCCGACCTGATTCCGGTCTGCCTGGATATGATGGCTGACCTCGAGACTCCGGTGTCCGTCTACGCACGTCTTCGCGCACTCGGCTCCCCTTTCCTCTTCGAATCCGTCACGGGCGGCGAGCGCATCGGTCGTTACAGTTTTTGTGGAGCAGCCCCAGCCATGACGGTGACGGCGTGGGAAGATCGCACTGAAATCATCCACCGCGATGGCAAGAAGGAGACCATTCCGACCCCCAAGGATCCCCTCACGCTGGTCAAGAAGGAGCTTTCTGGCCTTCGCGTAGCCAAGGTACCCGGGCTTCCCCCTTTTGTCGGCGGTATGGTGGGGATGGTTAGTTACGAATACATCCATCGAGTCGAACCCACCGTCCCCCAGCCGGCCAAAGACCCCGCTGGTACGCCCATTCTCCATTTCATGCTCGTCGACCGCGTGGTGGCCTTCGACAACGCGAGCCAAAAACTTCGCCTGATCGTCAACGCCCGCGTGAGTTCACCCGCCCAAGCCGATGTCGCTTGGGAAGCCGCCCGCAAAGAGCTCGAAGCCCTCCGTACCGTCGTGACCGGCCCTCGTGCCGCCATCGCCGCGGAATTACCGGCCGTCGCCGATTTCGCTAAAGGCCAAGCCAACATCGATCAAGCCGGCTTCGAAGCCGCCGTCCTTAAGATCCAAGACTATATCCGCGCCGGTGATTGCGTCCAAGTCGTGCTTTCTCGACGGACCGACGTCCCCTTCAAAGGCGACCCGCTCGACCTCTA
>DKND01000107.1:8609-8959 GCA_002470605.1 Opitutia bacterium UBA7397 | reverse complement strand
GGCCGAGGCTTCGACGTCGTGGGCGCCTCTCCCGAAGTCAACGTCCGCCTGACGGGACGACGCTGCGAGATACGTCCGATTGCCGGCACCCGCCCTCGCGGAGCTGATGAAGCCGCCGACCGCCGACTTGAAGTCGAACTCCTGGCCGACCCTAAAGAACGCTCCGAACATCTGATGTTGGTCGATCTCGCCCGTAATGATCTCGGCCGAGTTTGCGTCCCGGGAAGCGTTAAGGTGCCTGATTACGCGATCGTCGAGCGCTACTCGCACGTGATGCACATCGTCTCACAAGTCGAAGGCGAGTTGGCCTCTGAAAAAGACGCCTTTGACCTTTTCCGGGCGACTTTCCC
>DKND01000107.1:6195-8553 GCA_002470605.1 Opitutia bacterium UBA7397 | reverse complement strand
GCCGTGGGCTATTTTGGTTTCGATGGGGGTCACGACTCCTGTATCGTCATTCGGACCGCCTCGCTGCGTAACGGCGTCGCAAGTATTCAAGCCGGCGCCGGCATCGTCGCCGACTCCGTTCCGACCTTAGAATTCGAAGAGACTATTAATAAGTCTAAGAGCGTGCTACGCGCGCTCAGCCTTGCCACCGGCCTGCGGCCCTGAACACACACCCGTGTCCAAGTCGAAGCCACAGAAGAATGCCAAAAAGAAGGCGACTGCTTCGCCTGTTGTACTGAAAAAAACCGTGAATCCACCGGTTCCCGAGAAACCCATCGTTCAGCCGGCTCACCTTCCAGTCGCCGACCTCGACCCGACCGAGCCCGGGCTGCCCTGGGAGGAGCTTTCGCCCGAAGAGCGTTCGCCGCTCCGTTACTATTTAGATCAGATCGGCAAGACACCCCTGCTGACGCTCGAGCAGGAAACAGCCTTGGCCCGACGCATCCTCAAAGGCGACGAAGCCGCCCGCCAGCATATGATTCAGGCCAATCTCCGCTTGGTCGTGCGCATCGCCAAAGATTACGATAACTTCGGCCTGCCCTTGCTCGATCTAATCAGTGAGGGGAATTTTGGCCTGATCAAAGCCGTCGAACGTTTCGATCCGGACAAGGGCGGTAAACTCAGCACCTACGCGGCTTGGTGGATCAAGCAGGCCATCAAGCGAGCCCTGGCGTCGAATGGAAAGACTATCCGCCTGCCCGTGCACATGGTCGACCGTATCTCACAGATGCGACGGGTGACGAATAAATTGACCGCCGAATTAGGCCGCGAACCGCATAACGAAGAAATCGCCCAGGCTATGGAAATTCCCATCGCCAAGATCGTGCACATGAAGTCCGTCGCCAATCGCGCCGCCTCCTTGGATCAACCGGTCGGTGAAGAAGGCGATGCGACCTTAGGCGACCTGGTCAAAGACGAGACGGAACGGACACCTTTCGAAAATTTACGAACCAAGTCGGATCGGACCGAGATCAACGACATGCTCGCCCAACTCGATTCGCGCGAATCCGAAATCCTAGTGCTGCGTTTCGGACTTAACGGCGAAAGTCCGCTCACCCTCGAAGAGATTGGTGAAATGTTTAAACTAACGCGCGAACGCGTCAGACAACTGCAACAATCAGCCCTCATGCAGCTCCGGCGCATCAATGATGGACGGCAGAAACTCCTGACCCCCGAGGATGTGCAAAAAAACAAACTCGCCGAAGCACGATCCGGAGTTCTGAGCGATTTCTTCAAATCTAAAGGCGTGAAGCCGACGGATAGGCCAAAGCCCTCGCGCGAAGGGCTCTGAGCGGTCGACCCCCATCGTCGCCTTACTCATAAAGGCCCCTTTCTAGTATCGCCTAAACAGACGGACGCGGTAAGTTGGCGTCGTACGACGGCTTCACCGCTTCATGACTTTCATCTTTCCCCCAAGGCCTCCAGCCAGCCCTTTTCATTCCTTTGTCTGCGCCTGGAAATTAACGCGCCAGATCCATGGCGGCGGCCGCTACTGGCAAACCCTTCTCATCAAGTGCCCAGCCCGGGCGTTGACGGCGATGTTCAATCACCGGATTTTCTCCGCCTGGGTCGCATTCTTGCTCCAACCCGAAAACCTGCCTTACGCAAAGACGAACTGCCTGCTTTGGCACCGCACTTTACTGGGCTATCTCTCCACGCGCTGGAGCGCTGACCGACAATTAAAAGTGCTACAGGATACTTACCGCTTCGCCCAAACCCATCCTGGCCCGGCGAACCAAACCCTGCTGTATCAAGATGAAATCACGGTCGCCAAAGTCACCCTGGGAGAAGAAACCGGCACGATGCGCATCACGCTCGGACAAGATCAGCGCTTCCGGCGCGAGGGTGAATGGACGCTGAGGGTTTTCTGCGATAAAATTGGGGGCGAATTATGCTCCGTCGCCCTTGCGGTCGAAGAAGTGAATGGCCAGTGGGTGGCTTATGTCGGGGCTATTCAAGGCGGCAGAGGGGCCAACGAAGAGACCATTAAGGCCTCTTGGAAGGCCATGCACGGTGTCCGAGCCAAGGCCATGGGCATTTTTGCCGTCCAAGAAGTCGTGAGCGCCTTGGGCATCTCCCGCCTCCTCGGGGCCGGCAATACCATCCAGATGAGCAGCGCTAAGCATATGATCCGGGTTCCTTGGAATAAAATTTCCTTCAATTACGATACCCTGTGGACTGAGGCTGACGGCAAAGCCGTGGAAGACGGTTGGTTTGAGTTGCCCACGCGAGAAATCCGCCGCACGCGCGAAGAGACCAAGACCAATAAACGGGCCCTGTATGCGCGACGCTATGCACTCTTTGACCTCATTCAGGCAG
>DKND01000107.1:5821-6177 GCA_002470605.1 Opitutia bacterium UBA7397 | reverse complement strand
GGGCCCCGTTGCCGGGGCCCTTTGATCTAACCTCTCATCCTAAGATTAGAAGTTATAGCGAACGGTCAGACCGAGCTGGCTGTCGCCAGCGACGCCGGTGGCGTTGCTGTCGGAGTAACCAAGAGCAAGCGAGTACTGCTTGTTGAGGTTGTAAGCGACTTCCGCAGTCCAAGTCTGGATATCCTTAGCTGCACCAAGTGGTTTGTTCGCTTGGCTGTAGCCAAGGGCGCCTTCGAAACCGTTTCCGAGGTCGCGACGGAAGCTGATACCGTAGACTTCGTTCGAACCAACCGAAACGATGACATCCGTGCCGAGGGCAGCGTTCTTAAAGACGTAACCGATGGAGGCCACATCGG
>DKND01000107.1:923-5751 GCA_002470605.1 Opitutia bacterium UBA7397 | reverse complement strand
CGGCGCTCTGAGCAGAGGCTGCGGCCGCGAGGGTCGTGAGGGTGATGATGGGGAGGATATTTTTCATAGCGGGGTCATTATTAAACACCGAACTGTCCAAAAACAATCCCGTTTTCCCCTTAAATGACGCTACCCGCATATTAAAGGAACACGCAGGGAGTGAATTAAGCCCAGTTATAGATACCAAGAACGGCGTGTCGCCGGCGGTAAAAGGATCAAGCCACCAGCGTTTGTGCTCGGACAACAAAAAGGGCCCCGTTGCCGGGGCCCTTAGATTTAACCTCTAATCCTAAGATTAGTAGTTAAAGCGAACAGAGACAGACTTGGCGTTCGCGTTCTGGAAATCCTCAGCACCGAAAGCGACGGAGAACTGTTTGTTGATGTTGTAGGATACTTCGTAGCTCCATTTGTTGCTGGAACGCTCAAGACGAGTATAACCAACAGCGAGTTCGAGGCCGGCGAAGACTTCGCTCAGGCTGCGACGGAGATTAACACCAATCCCGTCGGCGGTGCCGCTGGTGATACCAACCGTTGCATCAATGCCATTGGTGACGTTTTTGAAAACGTAGCCGACGTTGATGTCGCCGCCCTGAACAAGCTCAACCAGGACGTTTGAACCGCCAATGAGGTTCGCAACGCTGATATTGCGGTTGGTTGAGCCACTGGTATTTTGGTTAACAGTGACGCGGTTGTAGATAAGACCAGCTGGAGCGGCGCTCTGGGCAGAGGCTGCGGCGGCTAAGGTCGTGAGGGTGATGATAGGTAGGATATGCTTCATAGCGGTGACAGTATTGTTACAGGTCGGAGGCAAAAACAAGCAAAATGTGAAGGGTTTGCAACAACCCCGGTTTTATTCACATTATACACCGCTATTCACAAGGGTATGTGAATAAGACTGGGGATCCTTGATAGTCAAATACTAGGGGCAATTGCCCGTTATCCACTCCGACCACAATCTAGACTAAAAGTGCCGACGATGCCTAGCACGGGCGGCAGATCATTACCCCTTAAATAGGGAAGAAACCGCTTAAAATCATCAAATTGCCCTATTTTCCTAATTTACCAGGACCACCCTTCGAATAACCCCTTTTTTTCTCAAGCGAGGACAGAAGCAGCTTGAGCGCTTACCCACCAAAAACCACCACACACCCCGGCCGCCATGGCTAGGCCAACAAAAACCCGCTTGGAGCAAACCAGGCGGGTTTTGGGCAAAAGCTCGGCTTGAGCCTTACTTGCGACGGAACTTCGAATTGAACTTTTCGACGCGACCGGCGGAGTCAACGAAGCGCTTCTCGCCGGTGTAGGCAGGGTGCGAATCCATGGTGACTTCGCGACGAACGACGAAAAATTCAACCCCATCGATCAACTTAGTCTCTTTAGACTTCATGGTCGAACGGGCTGGAAACTCGCGGTTTGTGGAGACATCCACAAAGACGACGTTGTTGTATTCAGGATGGCCTTCCTTCTTCATATAAATAGGGGGTTAGAGTGTGATTAGCCCTGGCGCGCCTTGTAGCGAGGGTGGGTCTTGTTGATCACGTAGATACGGCCTTTACGGCGGACTACCTGGCAATTCGGGTGACGCTTCTTGAGCGACTTGAGAGAGGAGGAGACTTTCATGGTCAGGAGAGCCGTAATGGGAACGGCAGGTCGGCCAACAAAGTTAACCCATGCCCAAGTGTCAACGGGATTTCCTAGGCTTGTGAGAGTCTCTGCGAAGGCTTTGAATGGCGGCATGGAAACTCGCGTGCGCCCCGCCACCCTCGCCGACGCCCAAGCGATCAACGCCATCCATAATCACTACGTCCGGACCTGCACCTGCACCTGGCAAACCATCGAAGAAACTGATGAAAATAGGCTTAAATGGCTGAAATCAAGAGATCAAGCCCACCCCGTCATCGTGGCTGAAATCGGACATCAAGTCGTCGGCTGGGGGTCGATTTCAGCCTATAACACCCGGACAGGCTGGTCAGCGACCGTGGAAGACTCGGTTTTCGTCCATCACGCGCACCAGGGCAAAGGGCTGGGTAAGTTGATTTTGGGAGACCTCCTGCTTCGAGCCGAGCAATTGGGCCATAAATCCGTGATTGCCCGCATTTCTGGTGAACAAGTCGGGAGTTTGCGTCTCCATGCCTCGCTTGGCTTCGAACCGGCAGGGCTGTTAAAGGCCGTCGGGCGTAAGTTCGAGCAAGACTTGGACTGCGTTTACCTCCTAAAATCACTGCGAAAGCCCTGACCTTGACAGGGGGGAAGCGAACCCTTTGCTCAGACCCTCGATTGTTCGCTCAGGTGGTGGAATGGCAGACACGCTAGATTCAGGTTCTAGTGCCCATAAAGCGTAAGGGTTCAAGTCCCTTCCTGAGCACCATCGTTCTTCGGCCCCGGATCTTCCGGGGCCGCCCTCGGGCTGGCGGCTCCAATCATTGTAGTTGAATTACAACTACGATATAATGCTACGGCGGAAATCATCCCTAGGTAAACAAACCCACCCGCCTCACGAAAGCCTAGGGTGTTTAACTAATAACTATTATTGTGCCAAACCCGAGATAAGACTAGACCAGATCCGTCAACGTATGGCCGATCTTTCTACCCTCCCCGAACTTCTGCCGTGGCCATATTTAGTATGCAGCCGCGAGGGCTTAGTCCTTTTCGCCAACCAACACGTCGAGCGCGCGATCGGGCTCAAGATTGCTAAAGACGCGAAGATCGACGAGATTTTCCAAGAGCTGGAAAGCGGCCGGCCGATCTCATCCTTGGTGAAGACCGCGGCCCGCTGGTCGGCCTGGAGCGGGCTATTGGAATTACGCCACCCAGAAAAAGGCCGGCCGACGCTCGCGACCAAGGTCATTCTTCAGCCTGACCCGAAATTACCGAATCAAGTCTGGGTCATCTTCGTCGACGACGCCCAACTCAACGGCGTTCCCCTCCTTACCCCGCGCTCGAGCGTCAGCCTCGCACGCACGCTCATCGAGAACTCGCCCGACTTCATCATTTTTCGCGACTTACAAGGCCGCATCCTGCACACCAGCCGAAGCTTCGACGACTTCTTAGCCCTGCCCTACCGCGGCTTTTTATCCGACCTGAAACTGAAAGACATCCTCGACCAAGTGACGTTTGAGCAGTTTGAAAAGTTCGACGAAGAGGTGACGCGTACCGGCCAAAGCATGCGCCACGCCGTGATGCACTTCGCCACCCACGATGGCCGCTCTCGTCTGGTCCGGGTCGTCCACGAGCGCATCAAAGGCGGCGGCGGCTTGCCTGCGGGCCTGCTCACCTTCGCCAGCAACGTAACCGAAACGGTCGACGAACATAATCGCCTGCGTCTCGCCCTCGACAAGGCCGAGGAAGTCGCGGCGGCCAAATGGCAATTCGTGGCCAACGTGACCCATGAGATCCGCAACCCGCTCAACGCCATCCAAGGCCTCTGCGAAACCGGTCTGGAAAACCCTGGCTCCGCCTACGACGATATCCTGCAGAAAATCCAGCAGTGCGCCGGTGAGCTCGAGGACACCGTGCGCGACATCCTGGACTTCTCCCGCCTCGACCGGGGCAATGTCACCATCGAGAACATTCCCTTTAATCCCATCCGGGCCTTCGAAGAAGTCGCCGCGCAGTTCCAACATCAAGCGCGCCGCAAAGGCATCGAGCTGGCGGCGTTATGCCAGGTAGACGCGCCGCAATCAGTCATGGGAGATCCCGTCAAATTCCGCCGGATTATCGCCAACCTCGTCGGTAACGCCGTGAAATTCACCCAACAGGGCCACGTCCACGCTTTTCTTGAATTCGAAAATCGCGACGGAAGACTGCGCGCCCAACTGCAAGTCACCGATACCGGCATCGGCATCCCCTCTGACCGCCTGGAAAGCATCTTCGAACCGTTCACCCAAGCGGACGCCTCGACGACGCGACGCTTTGGCGGCACCGGTCTCGGGCTGACCATCGTACGCAGCCTCGCCCAAGCCATGGATGGCTTCATCAAGGTCAAGAGCGAGCCTAGCAGCGGCAGCACTTTCACGGCGACCGTCCAGCTTGATATCAACCCAGCGTTCACCTCTCAGCCTAGCCCGAACCTAAGCCAGCAACGTCTCCTGATCGTTGGCGGCAATCCCACGATCCGTCGCTGGCTCAATCAGACGCTCACGCGCTGGGGAGCGGCTTGCGCCGAAATCGAAAATGACGAAGCGATTGAAGCCGCTTGGAATGAAGCCTCTGCGCAAGGCACCCCCTTCACCCGCGCCATCATCGACCTACCCGAAGACGTTAACCCGCGCCTGCCGGCCATTCCGCGCGAGCTGACGATTCTGATGACCGCTCCGGAATTAGAACTGCGTCGTCATGCCCAACTTTACAAACCCCTCACGCTGACGGCGCTCGCCGCCAGATTTGTCGCCGAACTCCCCCGAGAGAGCGGCGACGACACCGTGCACCGTCCGAACAGCCCGCGCCGTCGCTTACGCATCCTCGTGGCCGAGGATAATGAAGTGAACCGGGAAGTCGCGGTCGCACGGCTCCGGCGCGCCGGCCATGAGGTCAGTGCTGCCGTCGACGGGGAGGCCGCCCTCGAACTCTGGCGAGCCAAGGATTTTGACGTGGCCATCCTCGACATCCAAATGCCCCTGCACGACGGCATCGATGTCGCTACGATCATCCGTACCGAGGAGAGAGATCGCAACCGTCGCCACACCTTCCTGCTCGCCCTGACGGCGATGACCCAGGAAACCGATCGGGCCCGGTGCGAAATCGCGGGCTTCGATGCTTATCTGGCCAAGCCCGTCCGCGGCACCGAACTCCTCGAAAAACTGGAGGTCTTCGCCAGCCAAAATATCAC
>DKND01000107.1:0-847 GCA_002470605.1 Opitutia bacterium UBA7397 | reverse complement strand
AACCTCGAATTACTTAGCCAGGAAGCCCACGGGATCAAAGGCATGCTCTCGCTAATGTCCTGTGCCAGCCTTGCCCGCCTGGCTAATTCCATTGAAGTCGACCCGGAGCAACCAGAGGTCGGCGTTCGTATAAATGAGCTCATCGTCGGCTTGCGGAAACTGCTCGAGACCTTACAGTCTCGGTCAGACCTCAGCCCACATGGCTAAGCCAAAAACTAAGCTCGAAAATAAGCCTAAGACGGTCGTAGCCCCCGCTCCCAAGTGGAACGTGGTCGTGCTTAACGACCCGATCAATTATCAAGGCTATGTCGTCATCGCCTTTGTCAGCGTCTTGCGGATCAATAACACGGAAGCCAAGAAACTCATGCGCATCATCCATCAAGACGGGCGCACCACCGTCTGGACCGGCGAACGCGAACGCGCCGAGATGCTTGCCCTGGAATTACAGCAATGGCACCTGAACGCCCTGCTCGAAAAAGATGCCTGAACTACGCCTCAGCATGACGGCCGAAGCCCGGACTGTCCTGACCGACCTGCTTAAGCTAATCGCGCCAGCGGCCGCCCGCGTGAGCGTCAATCGAGCCCAAATCCCCGATAACGACATAGAAATCGCCGGTTTCTGGACAGAGAACCTTACCGCTCACGCCACTGAAGAAGCCCGCCTCCTAGCCAATGCTTTTGCCCAAGCCAAAGGCGACCCGGCCGTAATCATATTAAGAGACGAGTCCCAAGCCTGTGCCTTCTTACGGGCACTCTCCGCCGTCCGCTTCGCCCTGCGCGACCTCGTCTTCGCCGACATTTCGGACGCCCGACTAGAAGACCCCAGCGACCTGGACGACGACGAAAG
>DKND01000015.1:61514-78879 GCA_002470605.1 Opitutia bacterium UBA7397 | reverse complement strand
CGGTAGTTAGGCGAAGCGTTTTCGGAGCCTTTGCTGCGCAACTTAAGGCGGGCGTTCTCTTCTTCGACTTCCGCAAGCTTGGTCGTAGCGGCAGCTGCCTTGGCATTAGCTTCGCGGAGGGCAATGGAAGCGGCTTCTAGGTCGGCTTCGGCTTTCGTGGCCTTGGCCGTGGCTTCGCGGACTTCGGAGCCGTCGCGCAGTTTGGCGATCTCGGCATTCAATTCATTGACGCGGGCTCCGGCTTCGGAGCGGGCTTTCTCGAGTTCGGCGACCTTGGTCGTGGCCTTGGCGAGGGCGTCCTTACAGGTGGCGAGGTCTTCGACGACTTTCTTGGCGTCCGCGGAAGAGGATTCAATCTTGGCGTAAGCGGCGGCCTCGGCGGCTTGCGCGACTTTGGTTTTGGCGTTGGCCTCGGTGGCGGCGCGTTCGGCGGCGACGACCTTGGCGCCGTTGGCACGGATGGATTCATCGGCGTCTCGGCGGGCGACGAGGGCGCGTTCATTGGCTTCACCTTCGCTGGTCCAGGTGACGATCGCTACGCCGGAAAGGGCAGCGACAACGAGGATGAGAATGACGTTCAGAGGTTTCATGATGATTTGCTGATTAATTTCATTGGCGCAAATAACCCTTGGGTCAAGCGCCTAGGGTCTCAGGACAGGCGGTTCTTGTAGTCAGAATAACCAAATCGCTTGATGACCAGCGTCTGCCCTGTGGCCGGATCGAAGCTGGCGATAGCCGGGAGGGGGACGCCGTTGAAGGTCGTATTTTTAACAAAAGTATAATGCGACATGTCCAAAAACACGAGCCTTTGCCCGATTTGCAAGGGTTGGGCGAAGGAGTAATCGCCGATGACGTCGCCGGCCAAGCAGGTGACGCTGCCCAGACGATAGGTGTGCGGGAGTTTGCCCGGTAGGTCGGCTCCGACGATATCCGCTCGGTAGGGCATCTCCAAGGTGTCCGGCATGTGGTTGGTCGCCGAGATGTCGATGATCGCGATGTCCATCCCGTTATGGACCAGATCGAGAACCGTGCCGACCAAGACGCCGGTGCCGATGCCGATGGCTTCACCGGGCTCCATGTAAATCTGCAGGTGATTGCCCCAGCGCTGGCGGAAGGCGGTAAGCACGCGGACAAGACGCTCGATGTCGTAGCCCTCGCGTGTGATGTGATGACCGCCGCCGAAGTTCACCCATTTCATCTGGGGAATGAATTCACCGAACTTATT
The DNA here is from genome assembly GCA_002470605.1 of Opitutia bacterium UBA7397. Lineage (GTDB taxonomy): Bacteria > Verrucomicrobiota > Verrucomicrobiia > Opitutales > UBA953 > UBA953. Next base: position 77,654 of record DKND01000015.1, on the reverse strand, counting down.
TTCAAAAGCGGCGATGGTGCGTTCGAGGACATCGGACCCTTGCTGGCACATCGTGTGGAAGTGGAGTCCTTCCAGGCCGTCGAGGTCGGCGGCGGATTTGATTTCGGAACGTAACGTGCCCAAGCGCGAGCCGCTGGCGCAGGGGTTGTAAAGTTCGACTTCGACTTCGGCGTGCTCGGGGTTGATGCGGAGCCCGAACGAAACCTTGCGTCCGGAAGCTTGGGCTCTGGCGCGGAACCGCTTCCACTGTCCCGGTGAATTGAAGGAAATGTGGTCGGCGACGCGGAGTAGGTGGTCGAATTCTTCGTCCTTGAAGGCTGGCGAGTAGGCGTGGACTTCGCCGCCGAATTCTTCGCGACCGAGGAGCGCTTCGTTGATGCCGCTGGCGGTGGTGCCGGCGAGGTATTTCCGGATCATCGGAGCTTCGCTGAATTGAGCGAAGCCCTTGAGGGCCAAAAGAATCTTCACGCCCGTCCGATCCATCACCGAACGGAGGATCTTCAGGTTGTGCTCGAGCAGGCCGCGGTGCAGGACGTGGCAGGGGCTGGGGACCTTGGTCAGGTCAACCTTTTGAAAAGCGTCAGTGAGAGCGTCGGACACGTTTTTAAATTGGAAGTAGGGACGAGGGGTGCAAACGAAAAGCCCGCCGTGGGGCGGGCTTTATCGGTGGGTCGTTTAGGCGACGGGCAGTTCCTTGACGTGCCAGGGAAGGCCGCGCTTGTTGAGCTCGTCCATGAACGGATCAGGATCGCACTCTTCCATGTTCCAGACGCCTGGCTTGAGCCATTTGCCGGTCGCCAGCATGGCGCCTCCGATGGCCGCAGGAACGCCGGTCGTGTAGCTGATGGCTTGGGATTTGACCTCGGCGAAGCACTCCTGGTGGTCGCAGACGTTGTAGATGAAAACCTTACGAGGCTTACCGTCTTTGACGCCGGTAATTTCGCAGCCAATGCAGGTCTTACCTTTGGTGCGGGGGCCGAGGGAGGCTGGATCGGGGAGGAGGGCCTTGAGGAATTGAATGGGCACAATCTGATGGCCTTGGAATTCAATCGGGTCGATGCGGGTCATGCCGACGTTTTCCAGGACGCGCAGGTGGGTCAGGTAGTTTTCCGAGAAGGTCATGAAGAAGCGGATGCGCTTCAGGCCTTTGATGTTAACGGCTAAAGACTCGAGTTCTTCGTGGTAAAGTAGGTAGCTGTCCTTGGGTCCGACGACGGGATAGTCATAGACCCATTTGACGGAAAGCGGGTCGGTTTCTTTCCATTCGCCTTTTTCCCAGAAGCGGCCGCGTTGGGTGATTTCGCGAATATTGATTTCCGGATTAAAATTGGTGGCGAACTTGTAGCCGTGGTCGCCGGCGTTAGCGTCCATGATGTCAATCGTCTCGATGGTATCGAACAGATGCTTCTGGGCGTAGGCGCAGAAGACATTCGTGACACCCGGGTCGAAGCCCGAGCCCAGCAAGGCCATCAGGCCGGCCTTCTCGAAGCGCTCGCGGTAGGCCCACTGCCAGGAGTATTCGAACTTAGCCAGGTGCGGTGGTTCGTAGTTCGCGGTGTCGACGTAGTGAATGCCGGCGTGGAGGCAGGCGTCCATCAGGTGAAGGTCTTGGTAGGGCAGGGCGACGTTTATGAGCAGGTCGGCGCCGAAGGACTTGATCAGGGCGACCGTCGCCTTGACGTCATCGGCATCCACGGCGGCCGTCTTGATGGTCTTGCCGGTGGCGATCTTGACGTCCGCCGCGATGGCTTTGCATTTGTTCTCGTTGCGAGAAGCAAGCATGACTTCCGAGAAGGCCTCGGTTGCCATGGCGCATTTGTGGGCGACGACGTTACCGACGCCGCCGGCTCCGATAATCAGGACTTTCTTGCTCATAAGTGTGCTTGATTTCTGTCCACTCGGGGGAGCGGGGGAAGCAAAAAGGATACACAGCCTTGTGAACCTGCGGTGCCGGTGCCGCAACAACCACGGGTAAGCCTTCCCGAGCCGGTAAACCGGTCGGAAAAGTCACCCTTTTGGCTGGCGGGATGGACGAGACTCGAACTCGCGACCTCCGCAGTGACAGTGCGGCGCTCTAACCAACTGAGCTACCACCCCGGTAGCCAAAAGGAAGGGTAAGAAAGGTTTCGCCGGCCGGGTCTGTCAAACGGAAAACCGACCCAATTATGCCCGGACCTGACCTTGACCGACGATTTCGAACTTCCAGGTGGTTAATTCGCGAAGACCCATAGGGCCACGGGCGTGAAGGCGGTCGGTGCTGATGCCCACTTCGGCCCCGAAGCCGAATTCGGCCCCATCGGTAAAACGGGTGCTGGCGTTCCAATAGACGCAAGCGCTATCGATCTGGGCCAGGAAGGCTCGGGCCGTCGCGGCGTCCTCCGTAACAATGGCATCGGAATGGTGGGAGCCGTAGGCTTCGATATGGTGGACGGCTTCGTCGAGACCGCCGACGATTTTAATATTTAATATCAGACCGAGGTGTTCAGTGCGGAAATCCTGTTCGGTGGCGGCTTGGGCGGCGGGAAGGATCGCGCGGGTTTTTTCGCAGGCACGCAGTTCCGTCTGCCGGGCGGCAAGGGCTTGAGCGATGAGCGGTAGGAACTTCGGGGCCACGGCCGCATCGACCAAGAGCGTCTCGAGGGCATTGCAGGCACTGGGCCGCTGGCATTTCGCATTCAAGATGATCGCCTCGGCCATCTTTAGGTCGGCTTGGGCGTGCACGTAGACATGGCAGATGCCGGCATCATGTTTGATCACGGGCACTTTGGCGGAATTAACGACAGCCTCGATGAGGCCAGGTCCGCCGCGTGGAATAATGATATCGACGATACCGCGGAGAGAGCCGAGGGCCGGGACGGCTTCGCGATCGGTGAAGGGCAGGAGTGTGACGGCTTCGGCGGGTAACCCGGCGTTGCGAAGTCCGGTGGCAAAGGATTGCGCGAGGGCCAGGTTAGTGTGCAGGGCTTCGCTGCCGCCCCGAAGGATGCAGCCGTTGCCTGACTTAAGGCATAGGGCGGCGGCGTCGACGGTGACGTTGGGGCGGGATTCGAAGATGATTGCAACAAGACCGATGGGGACGCGCCGACGAGTGATGCGGATGCCGTTGGGGCGGGTCCATTCTTCGGTGACTTCGCCTACGGGGTCGGGTAATTGGGCTACGGCTTCGCAGGCCACGGCGATGTCTTCGAGGCGTTGATGGTCGAGGCGCAGGCGGTCGGTCATCGCTGCCGTAAGTCCTTTGGCTTGGGCGGCGGCGAGGTCTTTGCTATTGGCAGAAAGAATAACCCCTTCATCGGCGCGCAAGGCTTTGGCGGCCGCTTGCAGCGCACGATTGCGGGTTTCGGTTGAAGCCAACGATACCGTGCGCGAAGCCTTTTTGGCGGCTTGGGCGAGTTCCGTGACGCGTTGGAGCAGATCACTCATTTTCTAAGCGAGAAGCGGGTACCGATTTTCTTACCAGCGGCGAGCTCGAGTAAAATGTCAAGGCGGCGGCCGCTGGCGATGATCGTGTCGACCTTGCCTTCGGCGGCGATTTCCGCGGCCTGCAATTTCGTCACCATCCCGCCGACGTTACGTTCGGAACCCGCGCCGCCAGCAAGGGCTCGGACGGAGTCGTCGATCTTGCGGACGGAAGGAATCAGCGTGCCGGTGCCGTCAGACTTGGTCATCAAGCCATCGATGCCGGAAAGAATGACGAGCAAGTCGGCCCCCACGAGAGCGGCGACGTGCGCGGAGAGCCGGTCGTTGTCGCCCACTTTGATTTCCTCATCCGCGATTGCGTCATTTTCGTTGATGATGGGCACAAAACGTTTGCGGGTGAGAAGCAGGTCTAAGGTCGCACGGGCGTTGCGAGTGCAGGCTCGGCTGTCGAGGTCCCAGTAGGTCAGGAGCATCTGCGCACCCAGAAGTTTATGCCGGCGAAAATGCTTACCATACTCGGACATTAATTCAGGTTGGCCGACGGTGGCGCAGGCTTGAAGTTCGCGGGCTTCCTTGGGGCGTTTGTCGAGGCCCATGGCGGTCATGCCGGCGGCGACGGCCCCCGAGGTCACGATGACCACTTGGATGTCTTTTTTCATCAGCTGCGCGACTTGATCGGCGATGCGGCCGATTTGGACGCGATCAACCTTGCCGTCTTTGCGGGTAAGGAGGCCTGAACCCAGTTTGATGACCCAGCGTTTTGCCATAGCTTTAAGGCCGTGACCTTAGCCGATGGAAATCGCTGATGTCCAGCGTCAGAGTGGGCTGTTGGACTGGGAGGGGGGCGGCAGGCCGACGGCTAACCAGCCTTTGGGTGTCAAAACTCGACCTTGAGGGGTGCGTAGCACGTAGCCCTCTTGGACGAGAAATGGTTCATGGACTTCTTCTAAGGTATGGGAGTCTTCGCCGATGGCGGCGCCGATGCTGCTGAGCCCCACGGGGCCGCCGTTATGTTTTTCAGCCATCGTGCGAAGGAAACGGTGATCCATCTCGTCGAGCCCGTGTTGGTCGATTTCGAGAAGCTCGAGGGCGGCGGCCGTCACGGCGGCATTCGCTTTGCCGTTAGCGCGTTCGAGTGCGTAATCGCGCGTGAAGCGGAGGAGGTTGTTGACGATGCGCGGCGTACCGCGGGCCCGCCGGGCGATTTCTTCTGAGCCGCCGAGGTCGATATTCAACTGTAAGAGTTCGGCGTTGCGTTGAACGATGCTCAGCAACTGTTCGCGTGTGTAATAATCGAGACGGGTCTGGAGGGTGAAGCGGCTGCGTAAAGGAGCCGTAAGTAGCCCTGTCCGGGTCGTGGCGCCCACTAAGGTGAATTTAGGTAGGTCGAGTCGGACGCTGCGAGCGTTGGGACCTTGATCGATCATGATATCGATACGGAAATCTTCCATCGCCGAGTAGAGGAACTCTTCGACCGTTTTGGGGATGCGATGGATTTCGTCGATAAAGAGAAGTTCGCCTTCTTGCAGGCTCGTGAGGAGGCCGGCGAGGTCAGAGGCCTTTTCAACCACCGGTCCGGAAGTCACGCGAATGGGTCGTCCCATCTCTTCGGCCAGAATCATGGCCAAAGTAGTTTTGCCTAAGCCAGGAGGGCCGTGGAGGAGGATGTGATCCAGGGCGCGATTTTCGCGCCGCGCCGCGCCGATCATCACCCGCAAGCGTTCGACCGTACGGGCTTGGCCGACGAAGTCATCGAGCTTGGGTGGGCGCAGTGAGGCATCGAGCGAGCGATTCTGACGCGACACCGCTTCTTTGCCGGCGGGAGGCGTGGGCTCTTCGGGTTGGTGCTTCGCTGGGGCCATGAGGGAGGAATTTGTTCGGAAGGCCTAACTTGGCAACCCTCAGTCCTCGCGGATATCTTTGGGCATCGCGTCGGCGGGCAAGCGTTCGATCTGGGCGCCGAGCTGGGTGAGTCGTTCTTCAAATCGTTCGTAACCGCGGTCCAGATGGTAAAGACGTTGCACCCATGTTTCGCCCTTGGCGGCGAGCGCGGCGAGGATGAGTGCGGCGGAGGCGCGTAAATCAGAAGCCATCACGGGTGCGCCGGAAAGGGGTCGGCCGCCGTGGACGGTGGCCGTGGCGCCTTCGACTAAGATGTCGGCGCCCATGCGTTGCAGTTCGGCGGCATGCATGAAGCGATGCGGGTAAACTTTTTCGGTGAGCACACTGCGATCTGGGACGAGCAGTTGCAACGCCATGAACTGCGCCTGTAAATCGGTAGGAAAGCCAGGGTAGGGCTCGGTGATGATTTCGACCCGATGCTGCGGTAGTCCGTAGGCCCGAATAAAATCAGGCCCCGTTTCCACGTGCACGCCGGCCTCCTGAAGTTTGGCAAGAAAGGCCGTGAGCTGAGCGGGGTTGGCGCCAGAGACGGTCACATCGCCATTGGTAATCGCACCGGCAACGAGGTAGGTGCCGACTTCGATGCGATCGGCGATGACGGTATGTTCGCAACCATGCAGAGAGGCCACGCCTTCGACTTCAATCGTAGCAGTACCGAAACCGTGGATTTTCGCCCCCATCTTGGAGAGCATCGTGCAAAGGTCGACGACCTCAGGTTCGCAGGCGGCGGTTTCGATGCGCGTGATGCCGGGGGTAGTCGTCGCGGCCATAACTAGGTTGGCCGTGCCGGTAACGGTGCTGCCCATTGGGCCGGCCATATTGACCGTGGTGCCATGGGCGTTGGTGGCATCCACAAAAATGACGCCACCTTCTAGTTTTACTTCGCAGCCGAGTGTCTCGAGGCCGCGAAGGTGAAGGTCGATGGGGCGCGGACCGATGACGCAGCCGCCCGGGATGGCCATCTCCGCGCTTCGGAGGCGGCCGACCAATGCGCCGAGCAGACAGATCGAAGCCCGCATCTTGCGGACGAGGTCATAGGGCGTGCGATGGATGATTTTTTCGGCCCGGATAATCCAGGTCCCGGGCTTGGGATTGGAGACCTCGGCGCCTTGATGACGGAGGATCTCGGCCATGAACCGGACGTCGCTCAAGTCAGGCACGCCGTGAATGGTCACCGTCCCGCTGGTCAGCAGTGAAGCAGCCAAGATGGGCAACGATGAGTTCTTGGAGCCAGCGGCTTGGATCGTGCCGCGAAGGGTTTGTCCTCCGATGATGCGCGCGACCTGGAGCATATTGGGGAAAAGAAGCGGGGGCGCCAATCGGCGCCCCCGTTAGATTTAGCCTTCGCGAGGGCCGTTGCGAGGACCGCGTTCTCCGCGGAAGTCGCCTCGTCCGCCGCGTGGGCCGCCACGGGATCCGCCGCGGGAATCACCGCGTGGGCCGCCACGAGAATGGCCGCGAGGACCACGATCGTTACGTTCTCCGTGGGAATCGCCACGAGCTTGAGCCGGACGTTCGGAAGGAACAAATACGGCCTTGTCGGGGATGCCGAAGAGCGTAGCGAGCTTGCGTTTCAGGGTCGCCCAAAAGCCGATCGGAGTTTGGACGGGGATGACGACGGGCTCGATTTGGATGCGAGGACGTTCTTCGCGACGAGGACGATCGCCTTGAGGTGCGCCGTCTTGACGAGGCTCACGGCGAGGGCGGTCTTCATAGCGAGGACGATCGCCTTGAGGAATTCCTTCCTGACGAGGTTCGCGGCGAGGACGATCTTCGAAACGAGGACGATCGCCTTGAGGTGCGCCGTCTTGACGAGGCTCACGACGAGGGCGGTCTTCATAGCGAGGACGATCGCCTTGAGGAATTCCTTCCTGGCGGGGTTCGCGACGCGGACGATCTTCGACCTGCGGACGGTCTCCGGTGGGAGCGCCCTCTTGAGGTTGACGGGGTTCGCGTTGTTCACGAGGCTCGCGCTGGGGCGCGGGTTGCTGTGCTAAGGCACCGGAGATAGTCTCGGTGAGATCAGCGGGGTTTTCGACGACGCCCATGACTGGACGTGCGGCTGGACCGTTAGCGGTGGGGGCGGCGCCGCGAGGAACACCACGACGACCGAATTGCTTCGGGGCGACGATGGTGCCGGGTTTGGCGGCGGGTTCGGCGGTTGCTCCGATCACTGAAAGCGGAGGGAGTTCCGCGTGAGCGGACTCTAACTTGGCTTCGTTGATGCGGGGTGCGGGGGTGCGGACTTCATTGGCGCCTGCGTCCGCGGCGGGCTGTTGGGCGGAGACTGACTCCTGGCCCTGGGTTTCTGGTTGGCTCATGTTTCTTTTTTTGGGCAGCCTTCGTTGTGGCTGGCCGGTGTGATGCGGGACGTTTCCGTAGTGGAGACGCCACGCGTTTGTCGGCCCCTTGGTGACGGAGGACGAACCTCCTTGGGGATACCGAAATTGCTCTCGGGGTGATTACCGGAACCTATGTGAATAAGTACCCCCTATTGATTAACAACAAGAAAGTCCCTTAGCGGGCCTCTTCAGTGAACCTTTGTTCACGAATAAGCACGATTTTGACCGTTCCTTGATAAGAAAGAGTCTCTTCCACCTTAAGGCGGATGCGGCGGACGAGTTCGGTCGCCTCAAAGTCATCGATTTTACCTGGATCAACAATGACCCTAAGTTCTCGTCCGGACTGGAAGGCAAAGGCTTCGCTGACCCCTTCGAAAGTCAGGGCGACTTCTTCCAGGCGTTTCACGCGTTGCGCGTAGCTCTCCAGCGTGGAAGCGCGAGCGCCTGGACGTGAGCCCGAGGCTGAGTCAGCGATCATGACCAAAGGCGCGTATAAGCTTTCGGCTTCGACTTCGCGATGGTGGGCGGCAACGGCATTCACGACGCGATGATCTTCGCCGACGCGGCGGAGCAGGGCGGCTCCAGCGAGGGCGTGGCTACTGCCTGATTCGGCTTCGATGGCTTTGCCGATATCGTGAAGAAGTCCGGCTCGCTTCGCGGGCACGGGATCAATGCCGATTTCTGCGGCCAACATCGCGCAGAGTTGGGCGACCTCGATGGAGTGGGCGAGCGTATTTTGGTTGGCCGAAAGTCGGAAATGTAAACGGCCCAAGAGTTCTTCGACGGACGGATCCATCGGAGGTAATCCGAGGTCACGAACGGCGTCACGACCGTGTCTTAGGGCTTGTTTTACTACCTCTTCTGAGGAGGTGCGGACGGTGTCTTCGATAAGACCCGGCGAGATCCGACCGTCTTTGACGATGCGGTCGAGCGCGATGCGCGCGATTTCGCGGCGCACCGGATCGAAGCAGGAAATCAACACGACTCCGGGAGTTTCGTCGATGAGCAGGGTGGCACCGGTAGTCTGCTCGAACGTGCGGATATTGCGCCCCTCGCGGCCGATCAAGCGCCCCTTCATTTCTTCACCCGGCAGCGAGACGGCGACGGTGGTCGCATCTTGCGTGGTTTGCGTCGTCAGCCGCTGCATCGCCGAAAGTAATTTGCGCCGGGCTTCGTCCGAAATATCTTGTTCGACCTGATCGAGCAATTCGCGGCGCAGGTGCTGGGCTTCATCCTGATATTCCTTGCGAAGGGTATCGATGGTGAGCTTGCGTGCTTCTTCGGGGTTGAGGCCGGAAAGGCGTTGAAGTTCGCGGCCTAAGAAGTCGCGTTGGCGTTCGCTTTCAGCCTTAAGTTCGGCGGCAAGATGGGCTTCGATTTCGGCGGCCGCCTTGAGCTGGTTCGCCTCGCGTTTTTCGGTCTCGGCCATGGCGTGAAGCTCGGAAGCCTCGACGGTCGCTTCGCGCCGGGCTAATTCGACTTCGGTGCGCAAACGGGAGTCGCGGAGGGCTCCAAGGGTGTTTTCCCGCCACTTTGCCACCGCATAGGCTACGATTGCCCCGGAGGAGAAGGCCACGGAGGCGAGAATGCTTTGGTCAGCGGCCACAGAAGGAAGGCTTAGTGCTTACCGGAGGTTCCGGGGGTCATACGCTTACGCTCGGAGGCTTAGTCGCAAGCCCTTTCGGGAGGTTCGCCTTGCCACCCCAGCCCAATCTGGGTTGCCTAAGGGCATGTCCCACCTCCTAGAAGACGAGCGATCCTCGGCCGCTATCTGGTGGGATAAATTTGCTAATTTTGCCTGGCGGACGGATTGGACGCAGGTCGTGGTCATCGCTCTTCTGAGCTCATTGGGGGTGGTCGCCATTCATTCCGCGGGAATTGCGAAAGACACGGGCTTTTACCGCTCGCAGATGGTTTTTATCGCCTTGGGTTGGGTTGCGTATTGGGCGGTTTCTTCGGTCGATTACCGGTTGATCCAGATCCATGCTCGCCGGATTTACCTGGTGGGCGTCTCTTTGCTTCTGCCGATTGCTCTCTGTGCTATTTTGAAAGCCGATTTGGGTAGTTTTATCCGAAGTATCAATGGGGCTCGGCGCTGGATGGATTTCGGTCCGTTCTCCCTGCAGCCCTCGGAATTCGCGAAGGTCGGGGCCTTGGTTTTTTTAGCCGCTTTGCTATCGCGTTTGCCGATCGGGAGTTTCCGTGCGACATGGCTGACTGTCGTGAAGGCTTTGGGGGCCGCTGCTGTGCCGTTTGTCTTGATTTTTGTGCAGCCTGACTTAGGTTCTGCACTCATCTACCTGCCGCTTTCATTTATCTTGCTCTACGTTGCCGGCCTTACTTCCAGGTTCTTTGTGGTGGCCGGGGTGTCAGCCCTTGTTTTAGGGGGTATTCTGGCCTTAGATCTGAGGGAATATTCCAAGGGCGTTGTCGAATATTCCGAAAGCCATCCTGAGGATCGCGACCCGGCTCGGGCGGTACGAGGTAATCACGAAAAAAACGCCTGGTTTTTCTTGTTAAAAGATTATCAGCGCGAGCGCATCATGTCTTTTGTCGCTCCTCAGGTGATTGATCCTCGCGGCTTGGGCGTGACTTGGAATGTCCGGCAAGCCGTCATCGCGGTCGGTCGGGGCGGGGTCAGCGGTCAAGGTATCGGAAATGGCACGCAAGCGCGTTTCGGTTATTTGCCGGAAGCCGCCGCGCATAACGACTTTCTATTTTCCGGGATGGCCGAGGAGATCGGCCTCACGGGCGGACTCTTGGTGATTGGTGCATTTGCTCTCTTGTTCTGGCGGGTCGTGCGCACGGCCTCCATGGCGGCCGATCGGTTCGGCGCGCTGTTGGCGATCGGGGCGGCGGTGGTGCTCGGCACCCACGTCGTCATTAATATCGGCATGAACATCGATCTGATGCCCGTCACTGGGGTCCCCCTTCCTTTTCTTAGCTACGGAGGGTCTTTCGTACTTAGCTGTTTCCTGCTCCTTGGACTAGTCCAGAGCGTTCATCGGCATTCGGCTGATGGCGGCGAAGGCGGAGGCTCTCCGGCAACCGGCTTAACCGCCTGACCGAGATGCCCGACAATAATACTGAACCTGAAGATATCCAAGATGAACTGCCGGAAGGCGGTGAACAAACCTCTCCGATTGACCAGCATAAGCTGGCGGAGGATGCCGACCGTCGTCGCAAGGAGCTCCCGCTCCTGCAGCGCATCGTAAAGCATTTCTCCAAAGACCGGGCGGTCTATCGAGAGTTGGTGATCAATGCCGAGACCTTGGAGAAGCGAGTCGCTTTGCTGACCAATGGCGTGCTCGATAAGTTCGAAATCGAACACAAGGGCGAGACCCGCATGGTGGGCTCGATCTTCAAGGGTCGCGTCCAAAATCTCGAAGCCGGACTCAAGGCCGCGTTCGTCGATATCGGCCAACCTAAGAATGCTTTCCTGCACTACTGGGACATGCTCCCAGCTGCCAATGACTCGCAGGTAGAATTCATCCGGGATAACGAATCCGCCGAACAAAAGCAGCGTAAGGCTCGCTACCAGGCCAAGGACATCCCCCAGCTTTTCCCGGCCGGCTCAGATATTGTCATCCAAGTCGTCAAAGATCAGATCGGGACCAAGGGTCCGCGTTCGACGACCAATATCGCCTTGGCGGGCCGTTACCTCGTCTTGATGCCTTTCAGTGGAGCTTGCGGCGTTTCTCGTAAGATTGAAGAAGCATCAGAGCGCGAACGGCTAAAAGATATCCTCCGTTCGCTGACCATCCCTGAAGGCATGGGCATCATCATCCGTACCGCGGGCGAAGGCAAACAGGCCCGCTGGTTCGTGCGCGATTTGCACGTCTTGCTTCGTCGCTGGCAGGCAATCGTCGAAAAAATCAACGCTCCCGAGCGCAAGCCTATCTTGTTGTATAGCGAGCCTGGGCTGATCGAGCGTACGGTACGCGATTTCTTGACCGAAGAAGTTGACCGTATCCTGGTCGATAATGAAGAAGACTTTAAGCTCGTCCAGGAGTTGGTCGGCGAAATCTCACCTCGTTCGCGCTCTCGCGTGGAGCTTTATAACGACCCGATTCCCGTCTTTGAGCGGTATAACATCGAGCGTCAGATTGAGCAGCTCTTCCAACGTCGCGTGCCGTTGCCCAGCGGCGGTGAAATCGTCATCGACGAAACCGAGGCTCTCACGGCAATCGACGTCAATACGGGCTCCCATCGTGGTGCGACCAAGGACGGTAAGGACTATATCGTTCAGGCGAACCTTGAAGCCGTCACCGAAGCCGCACGTCAAATCCAACTCCGCAACTTAGGCGGTCTCATTATGGTCGACACGATCGACATGAAGAACCCTAAGGACCGTAAGAAGGTCTATGACACCATGCGCGAGGCGATGGAGGGCGACCGGGCCAAGCACCAGATTCTTCCTATTTCGCAATTAGGCGTTCTCCAGATGACCCGGCAACGCCACACCGAGTCGAATACGACCTCGATGTATACGGCTTGTCCGCATTGCCAAGGTCGCGGCATCGTAAAGAACCCGCGGACGGTCTCCGTCGAAATCCAACGCAAATTGCTCAGCACGATTCGCAGATTGCGCGAGACTTACGGACCCGACAAGGAGCTTGAAATCAACATCCTGCTTCACCCAATCAACCTAGACCGCATCGTGACCGAGGACCGCGAGTTCTTCCGTGACTTGATGAAGTCCTGTAAGGTGCGTCTGGGTACTAAGCCTGATCCTGCCTATAGCATCGAAGCCTTCAAGCTCTTCGATGGCGCCGGCAAGGAGCTACGCTAAGTCTCGGGGTTAATCCTGCTTTTAAAGGGCGCCCCTCTCGGAGTGGCGCCCTTTTTGTGCCTTAGCGGCGAACGGGACGATGGGTTAGGAGGCGCAGGCCATTCAGACAGACCAAGACGGTGCTGCCTTCGTGGACCATGACGCCGATGGTAAGTGGGACTCCTGGTGACAGGATGACGGTCACGGCCATCCCTAGGGCCGCCCCGATGGAAAGGATGACATTAAAGCGAATCGCGGCCCGTGCGCTTCGGCTAAGCTCGATGGCGTCGACAAGGCGACCAATTCGATCGTCCGTCAGGACGACGTCGCTGGATTCAAGGGCGGCATCACTACCACGTCCGCCCATGCCCACGGCCACATCGGCGGCGGCAAGGCTTGGGGCATCGTTTACGCCATCGCCTACCATGGCTACGACATGGCCTTCGGACGACAGCCGACGGATGGCAGCCATTTTGGCGTCAGGGGTGAGAGCGGCAGCGTAGCTTTGCACTCCGACTTGTCGGGCGGCCACCGCGGCGGCCTCTTCGCGGTCTCCCGTCAGCATCATGGTGCGGATGCCTCGGGTATGCAGAGAGGCGAGGGTGGGGGCACTTTCCGGACGGATGCGGTCAACGAGAGTGGCGCGAATGGTTACGGTGCCATCAGAGGCCCATACCTCGCTGACAATGGCTCCAGCAGGAACTCCGGCTCCGGCAAGTTCATGACTTCCGGTGAATTCACGCGTCCCGACGCTCCAGCGTGTCCCTTCGACTGCGCCTGAAACCCCTTGTCCGGGTGAATTAGACAGCCCTTTGACTGCCAGCATGACGGCACCCTCGTTTTGACAGGCGCGGACGATACCGGCTGCAAAAGGGTGGGTGGTACCTGCTTCAAGCGACAGGAATGCACTCAGCGCGCGGCGGCGGTCAGCCGTCGTGGGGAAAACTTCCAAGGCCGCGACTTCGGGTTCTCCGGCGGTCAGTGTCCCGGTCTTATCAAAGCAGATGCAATCAACGTCCGCTAGGCGTTCTACGGCCGCGCCACCTCGGAATAAGATGCCATGACGCGCGCCGGCGGCGATGGCCGCCAGCACGGCGGAGGGCACCGAAAGCACGAGGGCGCAGGGGCTAAGCACGACCAGTAGCGTCATGGCACGGTAAAGCGCTGAACGGTCATCGCCGATGGCGGAAACGCCCGTAGACAGCAGAACGATGAAGAATAGGGCGGCAGCGGAGAGGGTGAAAATGGCGTAGATGTCGCCCCAGCGATCAATGGCGCGCTGGGCCGGCGCCTTGCTCTCTTGGGCCTCGCGGATGAGCTTAACGATGCGGTGAAGAGCACTGTCTTGTTCGGCTTTGGTCACGCGCACAATCAATCTGCCCCAGGAATTAAGCGTACCGCCCGAAACGTCGCTTCCGGTCTGTTTGTCGACAGGTTTGGCTTCCCCGGTGAGGGTCGATTCATCGATCGCACTCTCGCCGGATTCGACTTTGCCGTCCGCCGGCACCAGTTCTCCTGGGAGGATGACAACACGGTCTCCAGGCCGGAGGCCAGCGACCGGAACCTCGATTTCATTACCTTCGGCGGTGATTTGCCGGGCTTTCTTCGGCGCCCGATCAAGCAACGCATCGATGGCGCCGCGGGTGCGGTCCATGGCGTAATGTTCGATCGCTCCGGCGGTCGAAAAGAGGAACAACAGCAGCACGCCTTCCAACGGCCGACCGACAATCCAAGCGCCGAGCGCCGCCAAAAGCATGAGCGTGTGGACGTCGACACGGCGATGCCAACGAAGCGCATGCCAACCTTCTTCCGCGGCTTCCCAGCCGCCGGCCAGACTCGCGCCGCCCGCCAGGAGATAGCTTATCCAGGGTGCTGCACCGGAGGAATGTGCAAGGAGCGCCGCGATGCCTCCGAGCCCGCAAACAAAGGCTAAAGTCGCAAGTCCGCGCCATTCGCCCGCGTGATCTTCCTCGGGGTGATGGTGTGCGGACATGGCCGGAAGTTATTTAAGTTATAACTTGTCGTCAACCGTCGGCGTGACGTCCGCATCGCGTAGTGAAATCATATTTACGCGCGCAGATTTCAGGTGGATTTTTTCTGCGCGTGATGCGTCGTCTGGCGGTATGTAAATTTCCGCTTGCGCAAGCGCGGATTATGATTATCAATCTTACTAAGAGTTAACCGAAACGTGACGAACCGAACCGAAACCCCGAGCGAAAGTCTCATCACCGTGTCCCTTCCCCCGAAGTTGCACTCTGAAGCGATCGCCTTTCAGCATCGGTCCGGTTTCACCACGCTCAGCGAAGTCATCCGGCACGCGCTGGATTGTTTCGATGACTCTCGCCCGGCGATCGAGCCTTCTCGTTCTCGCCAAGTTTCTTTCCGCGTACCGTCGGAGCTCCGCACTCGTATTACCCGCCAAGCAAAGCATGCGCGGGTCAGTGTAGGGCGAATCGTCAGGGTGGCGCTGCAGGCGCTGCCCTCTAACCCAACAACGATCCAAACTAAGGAAAAAACTATGGCAAAAAAGAAGGCTGCTGCTAAAAAGAGCGCCAAAAAAGCCACCAAAGCTAAGAAGAAGTAATTCTTCCTAGTCTTTTCCGTCATTCGTGACGGATGGCGCCGGCACTCCCGGTTAAATCAAGGACCCCCGCAAGGGGGTCCTTTTCTTTTCTCCACCTTCTTTAATCGTATAGGCTTGAAACCATCCCCCCGAACACGGTTTGTTATCACCCTTTGACCCATGAGTTCCCCTATCCCCGCCGGCGCCAGCCGAATCACCATTGCAAATGGTAAACTGAATGTCCCAAGTCAGCCGATTGTCCCTTTCATCGAGGGCGACGGAACGGGTCCGGATATCTGGCGTGCTTCCGTCCGGGTCTTCGACGCTGCGGTGGCCAAGGCTTACGCGGATAAGCGCCAGATTCATTGGCACGAAGTACTTGCCGGCGAAAAAGCGTTCAAGCAGACGGGAAACTGGCTGCCCGAAGAGACTCTGACTGCTTTCCGTGATTACTTGGTCGGGATCAAGGGGCCGCTCACCACTCCGACCGGCGGCGGTATCCGTTCTCTTAATGTGGCGCTCCGCCAGCAACTCGACCTCTACGTTTGCCTGCGTCCCGTGCAGTGGTTCACTGGCGTCCCTTCGCCCGTCAAGAATCCATCGAAAGTCGATATGGTGATCTTCCGCGAAAACACCGAAGATATCTACGCTGGCATCGATTTCGAAGCCGGATCCGAAATCGCCCTGAAGACGCTGGATTTCATCAAGACAAACTTCCCCAAGGAGTTTAAGAAAATCCGCTTTGGCGAAGAGCAGCCCGCCACGGTAGGCTTGGGCATCAAGCCCGTCAGCCGTCCGGGCTCCGAGCGCCTGATCCGTTCTGCGATCCAGTATGCCATCGAGTTCAAGCGCAAGTCGCTGACGCTCGTGCATAAAGGCAATATCATGAAGTACACCGAAGGCGCCTTCATGAAGTGGGGTTATGATTTGGCGAAGAGCGAGTTTGGCGCCGTCGAAATCGATGGCGGACCTTGGTGCAAGATTCCCGAAGGCAAGCCTGGCGCAGGCCTAATCATCAAGGACGCGATCGCGGACATCACCTTGCAGCAAATTCTCACACGTCCGACCGACTTCGACGTCATCGCCACCCTTAATCTCAATGGTGATTATCTCTCCGATGCCTTGGCGGCGCAGGTCGGCGG
>DKND01000015.1:49558-61497 GCA_002470605.1 Opitutia bacterium UBA7397 | reverse complement strand
GATGTCGTCAATCCGGGTTCCGTCGTCCTTTCGGGCGAAATGATGCTTCGTTATATGGGATGGGTGGAAGCAGCTGACTTGGTCTTGAAGGGTCTGAATGGCGCCATCGGTGGTGGCCGCGTGACTTACGATTTCGCCCGACAGATGCAGGGTGCGACGGAGATCAAGTGTTCCGAGTTCGGCGACGCGATCATCGCCGCAATGTAGTGCGTCGGCTCCGCTTGGAGCCCCTCATTTTGCTGATGGCTGGCCTCTCCTTGGGGCTTGCCATCAGCTTTTTTTTTGGCAAAAAGATGAGTCTCATAACTCAACCATGAAGCACACCCTCACCGCCCTCGCTCTCGCTTCTTTCAGCGTCAGCTTCGCTCAGTCCGCCGCGCCTGCTCCCGTAGCCGTCGCCTCCCACGATCTCTCCCTCCGGGGCAGTTTCGCCTGGGATAGCAAAAACGTTTACCGCGGCATGGAACGCTCCTCCGAGGAAGGCCTTGTCCAGTCGGCGCTGACCCTCGAGTATAACGTCCCAGGTTTCTCCGGCGTTTCTGTTTACGGCAATTTCTATAATGCCGACACCTTCGAGCGCACCTACACCTTCGGTGCCAAGACCGACTCTTCCTTCGGTTCCGTCGACGTGGGCATCCAGCGCTCGACCGCCGCCACCGCGCACACGATCGCAGCCAATGGCTATTCGCAACTGACCTCGGATCGTGAAATCTACGCTGGCCTCACGCTCTCGAACGCTAACTTCAAGCCTTCCGCTTACCTCTACTACAGCCTCGACCAGAAGCAGTATGTGCTCGAGTTCGCTGGCTCGAAGACCTTCGCGGGTGCTAATGTCGGTCTGGCTGGTTTTGATATCGAAACCAAGGCTTATGCGGGCTTCTTGAACGCCACCAAGGCTGATAAGGTTGCTGGTGAAAAGAACTCCTACCTTTACCTCGGCGCCTCGGCCGATGTGACCCGTGCTGTCGGCCAGGGTGCCAAGCTTGGCGCCGGCATCAGCTACGCCTATAATACCGACGGACAGCCTAAGACCGGCGGTTCCTCGGTCTGGTACCGCGTTTTCGCTACCTTTAAGTTCTAAGCCCACCCTTTAATGGGAGGGTCAGCCGGGAGGCGCAGTTTAGGCTGCGCCTCCCTTGTTTTTGGTCTATTTCACCTGTTGGGGGTGCAAGGTGCATTCGGGTATTGACGGAGGGGGTCGCTTTCTCATGTTCCCGCTTTCCCTCTTTATGAAGACCACGCTAGCCAAGAACGTGCAGCTCAAGGACAAGACCTGGTACGTCGTCGACGCCAAGGATCAAATCCTCGGCCGCCTCGCTGTCAAAATCAGCAATATCCTCCGCGGCCGCCACAAGCCCACTTACACCCCCCACGTGGACACGGGTGACTACGTCATTGTCATCAATGCCGACAAAGTCCGTCTTTCGGGCTCTAAGGAAGAAGACAAGACCTACATGTTCTACACCGGTTGGGTGGGTACGGCTTACCGTACCAGCGTCGGTGCAATGCGCGCCAAACGTCCTGAGTTTATCGTGACCCATGCCGTCAAAGGTATGCTCCCTAAGAACCGTCTCGCTAACGAGATGCTCCTTAAGCTCCGCGTTTACGCCGGCGACAAGCATGACCACGCCGCGTCCAACCCGATCCCTTTCAAGGGTTAATCGATAAGCCTAATTTGCAATGAGCGCCAAGTCCCCAGCCATCACCGCCGTCGGCCGTCGTAAGACCGCCTCGGCCCGTATCCGCCTTTCCCGCGGTACTGGTTCTATTTCCATCAACGGCAAGCCTGCCGAGGAGTACCTCTACACCGAAGCCCTCGTCAAGGCGGCTACGGCTCCGATCCGTATCGCTGGCCTCGAAGGTCAGCTGGATATCTCCGTCAACGTCATCGGTGGCGGCCCTAACGGTCAAGCGGGTGCGATTTCGCATGGCTTGGCTCGGGCGATCCAGAAAATGGATGCCACCCTCCGCGCTCCTTTGAAGAAAGAAGGCCTCCTTACCCGCGATGGTCGTATGCGCGAACGTAAGAAGCCCGGCCGTCCAGGTGCCCGTAAGCGTTTCCAGTTCTCCAAGCGGTAAACCGCCTCGAGACAGGAACCGATCAAGGCCCCGGACATCCGGGGCCTTTTTGTTGCCTAGTTTTCTGTGTCCAATCACTCATTCGTCATCTAATAATTCCATACTCAAGCTATGTCCCACAACCTGACCAAGGTCGGCATCGTCGGCGCTTCGGGCTACACCGGGGAAGAACTCGTCCGCGTGCTCGCCCGGCACCCCCAAGTCCAATTGGCCGCGGTTTGCTCGCGCACGCTGGCAGGTAAACTCGTCGCGGACGAACTGCCGCGGCTGCGGGGAATCGTGAGTCCGACGCTGGTCTTCAGCGCTTCCTCGCCGGAAGAGTGCGCAAAGTCCGATGTGGCTGTCTGGTTTTTGGCCCTCCCGCATGGGATCGCCGCCGAATACGCCGCCCCGCTCGTCGCGGCGGGCAAGCGGGTCTTGGATCTGTCCGCGGATTTTCGGCTGAAGGATTTAGGAACTTATAAGAAATATTACGGACACGAACACCCGGCGCCGGCGCTGGCGGCAGAAGCCCGGTATGTCATCCCAGAGCTGCAGGCCGACGATAGCTGGAAGACGGCAAAGCTCATCGCCTGTCCGGGTTGTTACCCTACCAGCATCCAGGTGCCGATGGTGCCGTTGCTGCGGGCAGGCTTGATCAAGCCTGAGCCCGGCCGGTTGGTGATCAATTCTTACAGCGGCGTCTCCGGCGCAGGGAAGAAAAGCGACGTCGGCCTTCTCTTCTGTGAGCGGGACGGCTCGATGAAGGCGTACGGTATCCCGGGACATCGGCATATCGCCGAAATCGAGGAAGCCTTCTCGGCGGCCGCAGGCAGCCCTGTGGTCGTCCAGTTCAGCCCTCACCTAGCTCCGATGCATCGGGGTATCGCTACGACCATCGTGGTGCCTGCCGCGGGCGTGACCGCGGCCCAGGTGGAGGCTTGTTGGCAGAAGGCCTATGCTGGCCGGCCTTTCGTGATTTTACTCAAGTCGGGCGATTTCCCTGACACCGCGCACGTTGCAGGTACGAATCGGGTCGCTTGCTCGGTCGTCGCCGACCCCCGGACCGGCAACCTGATCATCACCTCGGTGATTGATAATCTGCTGAAGGGTGCGGGCGGCCAAGCCGTTCAAAATTTCAACCTCATGATGGGTTGGGATGAGGCCGAAGGACTCCGTTGATTTCCCATGTCGATCGTCATCACTCAAGATTCGCCAGGAATTTCTGATGTCCCTGGTTTCCGGGTCGGGGCTACCAGTTGCGATATTCGCAACAAAGGAGTCGAGCGTCTCGACCTGATGCTCATCGTGGCGGATCAGCCGTGCGCGGCGGCGGGCGTTTTCACGACGAACGACGTCAAGGCCGCTCCGGTCCGTTTTTCGCAGAAGATCTTGGCGGCTTCGGCTGATAAGATCCGCGGTATCTTTGGGAACAGTGGTAATGCGAATGCTTGCACCTCGCAACAAGGCGACCTCGATGCGGCGCTCATCGCGAAACTTTCAGCCGAAGCGATTGGCGCTCCCGACGCGGCCTTTCTGGTCTGCTCCACCGGCCGGATTGGTGAGCTCATGCCGATGCCCAAAGTGGCCAGCGGGATCGCAGCCGCCGCGAAACGGCTGTCCTGCGAAGCGATTGAAGGTACCCGTTCCGCCGAGGCTATCCTGACTTCCGATACGCGGCCCAAAACCGTCACGGCGCGCTTTGTCTGGCAAGGACAGACGATCACCTTGGCCGGTATTGCCAAGGGTGCCGGAATGATCGAACCCAATATGGCTACGATGCTGGCCTTTGTGGTCACGGATGCCGCCGTTGCTCCCGCCTATCTTAAGTCCGCCCTGAAATCGGCTTCGGACCAGTCTTTCAACTGCGTGAGCGTCGATGGCGACATGTCCACGAACGACACCGTAATATTGCTGGCTTCGGGCGCTTCGGGTGTTTCTGTGGACGAATCGGCCGAGAGCGCGCTACGCGACCTCTTTCAGGCGGCGCTTGATCAGGTTTGTTTCATCCTGGCCGAGAAGATCGTCGGTGACGGGGAAAAGATAACCAAGGTCGTCGCCGTGGAAATCGAAGGAGCGAAAAGCCGGGGGGATGCCGAAAAGATCGCCCGGGCAATCGGCAACTCGCTTTTGGTGAAGTCCTCTTGGTTCGGTGAAGATCCCAACTGGGGCCGGTTGGCGGACGCCGCCGGTTATGCCCGGGTGGGGCTGGATGAGAACCAACTCGATATTTTTTATAATGAGATCCCGGCGGTCTTGGCCGGCCGGCCTTTGCCTGAAAATAAGCCGCAGTGGAAGCAAGTGGTCAAGGCGGCGCGATTTGCCGTGCGGCTGAACTTGCACCAAGGCGAAGGGAAATTCCGTCTCTTGGCGGCGGACCTGACGGACGGCTACGTGAACTACAATAAGAGCGAATAACGCCGAGGTTTTCCATTTACTCGCCCCCTGACCGACTAAACACTCTCCCATTGACCGATGAGCACGCCCGCCGCGCAAAAAGCCGAGGTTCTTCTCGAAGCGCTTCCCTACATTCATAAATTCCGTGGTTCGACTTTCGTCGTGAAATACGGCGGAAGTTTCATGGATGATCCTAATCCCGAAGGTCGTGACCGCGTGGCCACGGATATCGCCTTTCTGGCAGCCGTCGGTATTCAGGTTGTCGTCGTGCATGGCGGCGGCAAGGCCATCACCCGGGCGATGGACAAGGCCGGGATTAAATCCGAGTTTCGCGGGGGTATGCGCGTGACGGATGCCGCTACGGTCAAAATCGTCGAAGAGACCTTGAACGTCGAAATCAACGGTCAGATTTGCGACTCCCTGAAGGCGCGGGGCGCGAACCCGCTCGGCATGCCCGGCAACCATGTCAATCTTTGCGAGAAACTTCTGGGCGCGGATGACGAAGGCAAGCCCGTCGACATCGGTTTCGTCGGAGACATCAAATTCGTTAAGACCAAGTTGATCAAGAAGGCCTTGGCGGATGGCTTCTTGCCGGTCGTCTCGCCCATCGCGCTCGATGCCGATGATCAGGCTTATAATACCAATGCGGACGTCGCGGCGGCGGCGATCGCACATTCGCTGCGCGCGCGCAGGTTGATTTTCATGAGTGACGTCCCTGGTCTGTTGGCAGACGCCAAGGACCCGTCTTCCTTGATCACGACTTTGAAGGTCAGCGAGGTCGATGAATTGAAGCGCAAAGGCGTCGTCGCCGGCGGGATGATTCCCAAGGTCGACAGCGCCGTCAAGGCCCTGCAGGAGGGGGTTCGTCGCGTGCACTTTATCGATGGTCGGGTGCCGCATGCCCTCCTTTTGGAAGTCTTTACCGACAAAGGGATCGGTACGGAAATCGTCCACGGCTAATGGCTTCGGAATCTCCAGATCTGACGGCGGAGCTCTACGCTCAAAACGTTGCCCGCAACTATGGCGCACCACCGCTCACGCTCGTAAGGGGGCAGGGGAGCAAGGTGTGGGATGCCTTAGGTAAATGTTATCTGGATTTTAGTTCCGGCATCGCGGTCAATGCCTTGGGGCATTGTCATCCGGTTTGGGTGAAGCGCGTCCAGGAGCAGGCCGCGAAGCTGGTACATGTCAGTAATCTTTATCGGAACGAGCCGCAGGGCCAGCTCGCGGCGACCTTGGCCAAACGATGCGGCCCTGGTCGGGTTATTTTTTGTAACAGCGGAGCTGAAGCCAACGAAGGGCTGTTGAAGCTTGCGCGGCTGCATGGTCTGAAAAAATCGGGCGTCGAGGGAGCTTGTATCGGTGTCGTCGTAGCCGAACGGGCTTTTCACGGCCGGACTTTCGGCGGCATGTCGGCAACGCCTCAGGAGAAGATTCAAAAAGGATTCCGTCCTTTGCTCTCCGGTTTCTCCGCCGCTCCTTTGAATGATATCGCGGCTTGGGATAAGGCCATCGATGCCAAGACGACCGCCGCGGTGTTGCTTGAGACAATCCAAGGGGAGGGCGGCGTCTTTCCCGCCGACCCCCAGTTCCTGCGCGATTTGCAAAAGATCTGCCGGGAGCGCAATGTGCTTCTGATGATCGATGAGATCCAGTGCGGCATCGGTCGTACCGGAAAATTCTTTGCGTTTGAGCATGCGGGCGTGAAGCCTGATGCGATTGCGATGGCGAAGGGCCTCGGTGGCGGTTTCCCGATTGGGGCGATCTGGATGGCCCCACCTCACGATGAACTGTTTCAGGCAGGTTCACATGGGACTACTTTCGGTGGCGGGCCGTTGGGTGCGACCGCCGCACTCGCCGTGCTTGAGGTCATCGAGGGGGAAAAATTAATCGAAAAGGTAAACCTTCAGGCGCCCGTCTGGCATGCCGCCTTGCGTGCGCTCGTTACGGAACGGCCTGATCTCATCAAAGAAATCCGCGGAGCAGGATATATGATCGGGGTGATTCTTTCCGTTGATCCGGTGCCGATTGTGGCGGCTCTACGTGAGGCTGGCCTTTTGACGGTGCCGGCCGGCGGCGTTGCCATCCGATTGTTGCCTTCACTTACGGCCTCAGCCGAGGAGTTGGCCGAGTCGGTCGAGATCCTTGGACGAGTTCTGCGTGGGTGGAAGGCCGCTTGAGAGGTTAAACCCATTTTTCCGCTGTTAAAACCAGTCCAATTATCTATCGTCCAACTTTTCCCGCGATGCGCCACTTCCTCAAGGAGACCGACTTAAGCCATGCCGAAACCGCGGCAGTCTTTGCTGAGGCTGCCGCTCTCAAGGCTAAGCGGGGTCACGGCACATCGGCGGCGCTTGCTGGTCAGTCCTGGGGTCTGATGTTTTTCAAAAAAAGCACCCGCACCCGGGTGTCTTTCCAGGTCGGGGTCCACGAACTGAGTGGTCAGCCGGTCATGCTTAATGCTGACGACTTGCAAATCTCGCGAGGCGAGACGGTCGCCGACACCGCCCGGGTACTTTCCCGCTATCTTCATGGGATGGTGATCCGTTGCCATGAGCATAGCTTGCTCGAGGACTTTGCCGCCGCCGGAACCATGCCCGTGGTGAATGCACTTTCGGATTTCTTGCACCCCTGTCAGTTCATGACGGATATGTTCACCTTGGGTGAGCGTTTCGCTCCTGGGCAACCTTCGCAGTATGCCGCCTCCCTGAAGGGCAAGAAGATCGCCTTCCTCGGCGATACGGCCTGCAATATGGCCAACTCATTCATTCTCGGCGGCGCCGCGTTGGGGGCGGAGATTTCTTTAGCTGGCCCTGCCGGTTATGAGCCCACGGCTGAAATTCGCGCTCAGCTGAAAAAAGACGGGCTTAAGGAATCGTTCACTTTCTCGACTGACCCCGCCGCGGCGGTCAAGGGGGCCGATATGGTCTACACTGATGTTTGGGTGAGCATGGGGATGGAGGCCGAAAAGGCCGAGCGCCTAAAGCTCATGCAGCCTTATCAAGTAAACGCTAAGCTGATGTCCTTGGCCAAGCCTAGGGCCTATTTCATGCACTGCCTGCCTGCTCACCCCGGCGAAGAGGTTTCCGCTGAAGTGCTGGAGAGCAAGCAGAGCATTATTTTTGATCAAGCGGAGAACCGACTCCACGTCCAGAAGGCCATCTTGGCCCATCTCGCAGCTTCGCGCATTTAATTTCCATCCTACTATCATGAGCAAGAAGAAGAAAATCGTCCTAGCCTACTCCGGCGGACTCGACACCTCGGTCCTCCTTTCCTGGATTAAGGAGAAACATGATGCCGAGATGATCGCGTTTTGTGCCGATATCGGACAAGAAGATGAGCTTAAGGGCCTCAAGCCTAAGGCCATGAAGACGGGGGCCTCCAAGCTCTACGTCGACGACCTGCAGGAAGAATTCGCCCGCGACTTCATCTTCCCGATGATGCAGGCTGGCGCCATTTACGAAGGCCAGTATTATCTAGGCACTTCGATTGCTCGTCCGCTCATCGCGAAGCGCATGGTAGAGATTGCGCGCAAGGAAGGCGCCACCGCGATCGCCCACGGGGCGACGGGGAAGGGGAACGACCAGGTTCGTTTTGAGCTGACCTGTGCGGCCTTGGCTCCCGATCTGGAAATCATCGCGCCTTGGCGGAATGAGGCTTTCCGTAAGGATTTCCCCGGTCGTGCCGAGATGATCGCTTACTGTGCCGAACATAAGATCCCCGTCGAAGCCAGTGCCAAGAAGCCTTACTCCTCGGACCGTAATCTTCTGCACATTTCTTATGAAGCTGGCATCCTGGAGGACCCCTGGATGGATGCTTTTGCCCCTGCCAATAAGGGCATGTTCAAGCTGTCGGTCTCTCCAGAAGATGCTCCGAATAAGCCTGAGTATGTTGAGCTTGAATTCCGCCAAGGCGATTGCGTCGCCGTCAATGGCAAGAAGCTTAACCCTCTTGGTGTCATGCGGACGCTGAATAAGATCGGCGGACGCCACGGCATCGGTCGGGTTGATATGGTCGAGAACCGTTTCGTCGGCATGAAGAGTCGCGGCGTCTACGAGACTCCGGGCGGCACCATTCTTCACTTCGCCCATCGTCAGGTCGAATCCATCACCATGGACCGCGAGGTCATGCACCTGCGCGACTCCCTTGTCCCGCGTTATGCCACGCTTGTTTACAACGGTTTCTGGTATGCGCCTGAGCGCTTGGCCTTACAGGCTCTGATCACCGAATCGCAACGCAATGTGACGGGTACCGTCCGAGTGAAGCTTTACAAGGGCGGCCTTTATGTGGCCGGCCGGAAGAGCCCGCGCTCCCTCTATAATCCGCATATCGCCACGATGGAGGCCGATCCGACCAAGGCATATAATCAAGATGATGCTACTGGGTTTATCCGTCTTAACGGCCTTCGCTTACGCGTTAATTCCAAGGTCAACGGCGTGGCTAATCTGAGTAAGACGGTCCGCTGAAGATTCGTGCTCCTTAAGGAAGAAGGGCGTCCGAGAGGGACGCCCTTCTTGTTTTAAACTGGAGGCGCGGGTCGGAATTGAACCGACGCATGGGGCTTTTGCAGAGCCCGGCCTTACCACTTGGCTACCGCGCCTTAAGACTGACAGGCCTTCAAAATGCCCGTCCAAGTCAGGCTTTCAAGGGTTTTGTGCAAGGGCTTTCCTTTCCCGTAAATATGGCTTAGAAAGGGGTTATGTCCTCAATGCCGCCTTTTCGCGTCGGGCTCGGTTATGATATCCACCCCCTCGTGCTTGGCCGACCTTGTATGCTCGGTGGCATCTTGATTCCTTCCGAGGTCGGTCCGGAAGGGCACTCGGATGCAGATGTTTTGCTGCACGCCGCCGCCGACGCGATCCTCGGAGCTTCGGGCTTACGTGACATCGGGCATTATTTCCCTAACGATGCGGTCGCTCATAAGGGTCTGGATTCGGCAAAGATATTAAAAAAAGCCGTCGAGGAAGCCGGGCGACTTGGGTGGAAGGTAGGAAATTTGGATTTAGTCCTCATTGGCGAGCGGCCTAAGATCATGTCTTACGTGGAATCTATCCGTCAGAAGGTCGCCGAAATCATGGGGGTCGACCCCGCCCAGGTGGGAGTAAAGGCGACCACCAACGAGGGGATGGATTCGCTGGGACAGGGTAGGGCTTTGGCCGTCCATGCGGTTTGTCTGCTTTTTAGGCCTTAAAACTGCCTATTTTAAGCCATTAATAGGGTTGGGGCTTGTCAAAATGGCCTAAAAGGCCAATAGTGAACGACCTGCCACTTTGTGGAAGGCCCTTATGGAAAAGACCCTCATTATTCTAAAGCCCGACTGTATGGAACGCCGCCTTGTCGGTACCGTTCTTGCGCGCTTCGAGTCCGCAGGCTTCGAAGTCCAGGCCTGTAAGATGGTCCGACTCACGTCGGCTCAACTTCGCGAGCATTATGCTCACGTTGCGGATAAGCCTTTCTACCCCGAGATCGAGGCCTTCATGTCCTCTCGTCCGGTGATCGTCGCTGTGCTGACCGGCGAAAATGTCATTGCCCGCGTCCGGGAGCTCTTGGGCCCAACGAACTCGAAAGTGGCCCCCAAAGGCACCATTCGTGGAGATTTCGGTACTGAGATGATGCGCAACGTTTGCCACGCCTCGGATAGCCCTGCCGCTGCCGAAGATGAAGTCCGCCGCTTTTTCCGTGCCGACGAAGTTTTCGCCCCAGAAGCGAGTCGGGTCTGATGGGTTGATGGACGCTGAACTCAAAAAGAAATCCCGCCAATGGCGGGGTTTCTTTTTTCGTAAAGCGGCCAAGCGTAAACCAAGAATCCGACGCCGATAGCGCCGGCGCAAAGACCCACAATCCAGAAGGATTTTTTCTTCATCAAGGCCGAGATGGCCGAGAGCATGATGGCGATCTGTAGGAACATGATGGCCAAGCCGAAGTTTCCACCTCGGGCCTGGCTGTAGGCGGCTTCCGCGTCGAGAAACTGGGCCTCTTTCATGATTTCCGCCTTTTCGATTTTATAGCGTTTGATTTCGTCATCGGCCTTATCGATCGCCTTACGAGCGATGGCTTTAGCTTCGGGGTTGGTCGCTGAGGCTTCGATGACCTTGATAATCGTGCTCTCGGTATCGCGTGCGGTTTCTTTCAGGCTCTTGGATTGAAAGTAAGACCACTTATTGGAGGCACTGACGGTGGCTAGCTGGGTCTTCGTGGAAAAGCTTCCGCCTTTTAGTGTCGCGAAAGCGGCGCAGACAGCGAGAAGGGTGGTCGAGAGGGCGACCCATTTGGTCCACGCGTCGGGGGCGGGTGCGGGAGTTTCAGTTTTTTTGGTTTCGCTCATGGTGATAGGTGCTCACGCAATCCGTTGAGCAAGGGGGGCTCAACCTAAATAATCTTTAAGCCGTTCATGGCGGGGCTCTGGCGGAAGGGTTTAGAGCCGGGATGCCCTTAAAATAAGCAGAATGCATTAATTCCCCGTTGCTCTCGGGTAGGGGATTTGGGCAATGTCGCTCCATGCTGGACCCCAAATTATTGCGTGAGCAAATCGACTTCGTCCGAAAGGGTGTGTCGCGGAAAAAATTTCAGGTAGACCTGGCCGTCGTCTTGGCCGCCGATGAGGCACGCCGCCACGCCTTGGTCGAGTTTGAGTCCGTTCGTTCGGCGCAGAATGCGGCAAACAAAGACATGGCTGCGATGCCGAAAGGCTCGCCGGAATTCCAGGCCAAGCTGGCCGAGATGAAAGCATTTTCAGTTAAAGCCAAAGAGCTGGAAAAGAAGGTCGCGGAAGTCGAAGAGAGCTGGAAGGCCGCCTGTTTGACCGTCCCCAATATTCCTCATGACACCGTGCCCGAAGGTCGCACCGAAGCGGATAATCAGGTTGTCCTGACTTGGGGTGATCAGGCTCAGCTCGTCTCCTCCGCCGCCAAGCCGCACTGGGATATTGCTTGGTTCAGCAAGGCGATTGACTTCGAGCGCGGCGTCAAGGTGACCGGTGCCGGGTTCCCTTTCTACGTTGGTGATATGGCCCGTTTGGTGCGCGCCCTCATCCAGTTTTTCTTGGAAGAAGCCGGTAGCGCAGGTTATACGGAAGTCCATGCGCCTTTGATGGTCAATGCGGCGAGCGCGACGGCGACTGGGCAATTGCCCGACAAGGAAGGCCAGATGTACCACGCGCAGGTCGACGATTTTTATATGATTCCGACGGCCGAGGTGCCGGTCACGAATTTCTTCCGCGATGAAATCCTCGAGGAAAACACCTTGCCCGTGAAGCGTTGTGGTTACACGCCCTGTTTCCGGCGCGAAGCGGGTAGTTGGGGCGCGCACGTGCGCGGCCTGAATCGTTTGCACCAGTTCGATAAAGTCGAGTTGGTCAAATGGGTGCACCCGGAAAAATCCTTTGATGAGTTGGAATTGCTTCGCGGAGATGCTGAACGCTTGCTGCAGAAACTTAACTTACCTTACCGTGTATTGTTGATCTGTGCTGGAGATATTGGTTTTTC
>DKND01000015.1:4784-49533 GCA_002470605.1 Opitutia bacterium UBA7397 | reverse complement strand
GAAGTCTCGAGCTGCTCCAATTTCACCGACTTCCAGGCCCGCCGCGCGGGGATACGGTTTCGGCCGAAGGACGGGAAGCCAGAGTTCGTCCACACGCTCAACGGTTCGGCCTTGGGTCTTCCGCGCGTGTTGGCGGCCATCTTGGAGAATAATCTCCAAGCCGATGGCTCCGTCCGGATTCCGGAGGCCCTCCGCCGCTGGTATGGTAAGGAAACCTTGTCCTTCTGATCGCCGCTTAGTGTTGGCAGTGACTCGGCCGGCGTTAGTTTGAAGCCGTGCCGGTGATTATGCCCCCATCCGAGATTTTACGCGCAGCTGCTAGGAAGCTTCCGCGTTTGCCCACGTTACCCGCTGACGTGCATGGGGCCATCGCCGTCGCTGTTTCTGGCGGGGCGGACTCTATTTATCTCCTTTGTGCCCTTTGGGCGGACGAAACGTTGCGCTCACGCTTGGTGGTTTTGCACTTTGATCATCGAGTAAGAGGCGAAGATTCCGCCGAAGATGCCCGATTCGTCCAAGACTTCTGCGCTTTGCTTGGAGTGCCTTATAAAGGCGACCAGCGTGAGTTTTCCGGTCCGGCTTCGGAGCTCGAATTGCGCGAGACTCGAAACGGGTTTTTCACCGCGCAGCGGAAAGTGCTGGGTTTCGATTTGCTGTGTACGGCACACCACCTTGACGATGTCGCCGAAACTTTGCTTCTGCGTTTGGCTCGAGGCGCAGGCCTGTCGGGTCTTTCGGCGCCGCGCGTATGGCAATCGTTCAAGGACAGCCATCATCGCTGGCGCCCGCTCATTGCTGCCGGTGTTACCAAGGAAAAGATCCTAAGTTCATTGTTGGAGGCCGGGCTTCCTTGGCGTGAGGATGCCACGAATGTCTTACCAGTCGCCGCCCGTAATCGCGTGCGAATCTGGCTGAAAGACGGAGGCGAGTCTGCGCTTGGCCGGGATTATCAGCAGGGATTTGCGCGTTCTTCTCGTATCCTAGGCGAATCCCAATCTGCTTTGGCGACTTGGGCTGAAGACCTTGGTTGTGTCGTTGGGGTCGAAGAGTCGATGCCAGTCGTTGCTTTGAAGGGTAGGCCAGAGGCATTGATTCGTGAGGCGTTGAGCCAATTTCTTTATTACCACGGCATTGCGGAACCAGGCTTAGCTTCATTGCTTCCGCTGGTCTCGGCCATCCGTTCAGGCGAAGCAGCCCAGTCTGCCGTGCGGGGAAGAATCGTGCGGGTGCAGGCACATCAATTAACGCTGTTACCCTTGTCCGCACAGTCATTGGGATCTTCGGAGCGTCCTCTGGTCGAAGGCGTGACGGACGACGAATGCGGGCTCTTGGCCGAGCTTGTCGATATTGATGACGCGCTCTGGTCTAAACTGTCCCGTGGCGACATTCCGCCTGATCGCCTGGCCTATCTGAATGCCCCCTTGAAGGATTTGGTGTGGCGGGGAAAGTCCGACGGGGATCGCTATCATCCGCTCGGTGCGCCTGGTTCGGCCAAGGTCTCGGACTTGCTCATCAACCGCAAGATTCCTGTGGAACGGAGGGCGGCCTTGCCGGTCGTGCTCGCCCGGGGGGCCATCGTATGGGTGCCTGGTTTGCCGCCGGCCGAAGCCGTCCGGTTATCCGGGCCGGTTAAGGGGGCTCTCCGATTGACTTGGCAACGTCCCTGAGTAAGTTAAAACCTCTGCCAATGAGTCAAAACGACCAGCCGGATGATAATAAAAACGGACCACGTATGAATGGTAAGCCAGTCCTTGTCTGGCTATTGATCATGGCGGCCGTGGTAGCCTTGTTGCAGTTCGCCAGCCCGCCGACCAGCTCTATCCAGCAGTTGGGTGTTTCGCAGGTGTTATCTTTGGCCCAAGAGAAGAAAATCAAGACCTTGACGGTTAAGCCCGATCCATCGGGCGGAACGGACAGTTGGTATCAGGTCGCAGGCGAGCTCGAGGTGAAGGGTGCGGATGCCAACGATAAATCCAAATTCGTCGCAGCCGGTCGCCTGACGGAAAAAGAATTCGAAGCCCTCCGTGCGGCCGTCGGTAAAGATGCTTTCAAGGAAGTTCCGGCGCAGACCGGGTGGACGATGTTCCTGTATAACGTCCTGCCGACGCTCCTGGTTTCCGGAGTCGTGCTGTTCATGATGTATCGTTTTCTTAAGAATGCGAACCGGGGCGCGATGCAGTTCGCCAAGACACGTGCCCGGTTGAATTCCACCGAAAAAGAAACGACGACTTTTAAGGATGTCGCGGGCTGCGACGAGGCGAAGGAAGAAGTGAAGGAGATCGTGGACTTCCTCCGCGACCCTAAGCGCTTTACGAAAATCGGAGCCACCATTCCTAAGGGCATCCTGATGGTCGGCCCACCCGGAACTGGTAAGACACTTTTGGCCAGGGCGGTCGCTGGCGAGGCTGGCGTGCCTTTCCTTAGCATCAGTGGTTCGGACTTCGTCGAAATGTTCGTCGGCGTGGGTGCTGCCCGCGTGCGAGATACTTTTGAGCAGGCCCGCAAGCTTGCGCCTTGCATTATCTTCATTGACGAAATCGATGCCGTCGGGCGTCAGCGCGGTACGGGCGTGGGCGGCGGGAATGATGAGCGCGAACAGACGCTCAATTCTTTGCTCGTCGAGATGGACGGCTTCGACGGCCAGGCCGGGGTAATCGTGATCGGGGCGACGAACCGTTCCGACGTCCTGGATGCGGCGCTGCTTCGTCCCGGCCGTTTCGACCGGCAGGTCTTTGTCGATCTTCCTGACTTACGCGGGCGCGAGGCCGTCCTTGCCGTGCACGCTAAACGTTTTCAATTAGCGCCTTCCGTCGATCTCGCCCGGGTCGCACGCATCACGACTGGAATGTCGGGTGCGGATCTGGCTAATCTTTTGAATGAAGGTGCGCTCCATGCTGGACGTCGTAATCGCGACAAGGTCGAGATGTCGGACATGGAAGAGGCCCGGGATAAAATCGCCTTCGGCCGTGAGCGAAAGAAGGTCATGGACGAGGAAGATCGTCGCAGCACCGCGTACCATGAAGCTGGCCATGCCGTCGTGCAGGCGGTCATCGATGACGGCTCATTGCCGCTACATAAAGTGACGATTATTCCTCGGGGTCGTGCCTTAGGGATGGCGATGTATGTGCCCACTAAGGATATCCTGGGCTACTCGAAGCATCGTCTGCTGAATTATATTTGTTCTGCCATGGCAGGGCGCATCGGTGAGCGTGTGGTCACCGGCGACGTCTCGAATGGTGCTTCTTCGGATATCAAGCAGGCTACCCGCTTGGCTCGGCAGATGGTTTGTGATTGGGGCATGAGCGAACTTGGTCCGATTGCTTTCGGAGAAAATTCTGAACACACTTTCCTAGGGCGTGAGATGTCGCGGACCCAGAGCCAGGCCTACAGCGATGACACTGCCCGCCGAATCGACCAAGCCGTCGCTCTAATCGTGAACGAACAATTTGCCCGTGCCGAAAAGGTCTTGAGTGAAAACTCCGAGGCCCATCGCAAGATTGCCGAAGCCTTGCTTGAGCATGAGACCCTCGATGGCATCCATGTGATGGAAATCATCAAGACCGGCTCGATCCAGACTCCGATCGTTGGTAATCCCGTCATCGCGCCACCCCGAGAAGCCCCAGTGAGTGGTCCGGTTCCAGAGGCAGGGACACAATCTTCGCCGAGTCCTGCTTGAGGTTTGCCCCCTTGCGCCAGGGGGCTTTAATCAGGTCATGGTTATCGGGCTTACGGGCGGAATCGGCTGCGGTAAATCCGCCGCGGCGGCTTTGTTTGCCGAACATGGCTATGTCCATGTAGATGCCGATCTTCTTGCGCGACAGGTTTTGACGTCAGCCGCTTGCCGCAGTCAGCTGGTAGCCAGGTGGGGGTCAGATTGTTTGGGACCCGATGGGAGTCCTAGTCGGAGTTGGATCGCGAGTAAGGTTTTTAGCGAACCGGCTGAATTGGTGTTCCTGGAGTCCGTAACCCACCCCGAAGTCGCGCGCCTGAGGAAGCTTGCGACAGCCGATACGTCGCGGTCTTACGTAGTCGAAATCCCGCTTCTTTTTGAGAAGAATTTGGAGGAAGGCTTTGACGTCGTGATTTGTGTCGCGTGCTCCGAGGATGTCCGACTTCAACGTTTGGCTGGCAGGGGGATGAATTCCCTCGAAGCAAAGAAAAGGATTAGTTCGCAACTTACTCTCGCAGAAAAGGTTAAGAAGTCTAATTTTGTGCTTTGGAATGACGGCACCTTGGAGTTTTTAAAAGCTGAAGTCACAAAATTGTTACGACAGATAACAGTTTAATCTACCCGTCAAATTTCGGTTAATTTGCGATTGCGGCTAGGGTTCGCTGATTTACCTTATTTTCCCCAGCCGTCCCCCTCTTCGGGGGGGATGCTACGCCTCACCCCGCTTCTGCCCCGGAACTCTCCACCTGTGTCGACCGCCGACGATTTCGTCATTCAATTCATTCAGGACAAGGGACTCGTGTCTCCTGCCGACATTGCCGTGGCCCGCGCCGCGCTGACTGATATCAAAGAGGGCCAGAACCCTGACAGCCTATTGTTGGCTAAAGTGGTCGAAGGAGGGAAGGTGGCATGGCCGGCGATCACCGCTGCCCTTGGGCAAGAGTTTGACATGGAGGTCGTCAATCTCGAGCAGGTTACCCCCGCCGAGGAGCTGTTGAAACTGATCGGTCGCGAGCAGGCTGAACGTCATAATATCTTACCCCTCCAGATGGACGGGGTGGAACTGTTGGTCGCGATTTCCGATCCGTTGGACACCGAGACCCTCGATTCGCTTTCCCGCGTCTTGAAGTTGGCCCTCAATCCCAAGCTGGCCACGCCCGACGATTTGAAGGCAGCCATCCATCGCTGCTATAGCGGCGGACAGGTCAGTGTTTCTTACGAAGATGTCTTTGGTAAGGCCGAAGACGGCGGCATCTCGGTGGAGCTGCCCCAGGGTGGCGACGTCAAAGAAGATGACGCTCCGATCATCCGTTATGTGAATTCCCTCATTGTTGACGCAATCCGCCGGAAGGCGTCGGACATCCACTTGGAGCCTTTGGAGAAGCGTTTTCGTGTGCGTTTCCGTATCGACGGCGTGCTGCAGGAAATGAAAGGTCCGCCTAAGCGTCTGCAGGCTTCGATTATCTCCCGACTGAAACTGATGGCCGAAGTTTCGCTCGCCGAAAAGCGCATCCCGCAAGACGGACGTATTCAGGCCCGCACAGGGGGCCGTGATATCGACTTGCGCGTCTCGGTCTTGCCGACCGTTTACGGCGAGTCGATCGTCATGCGTATTCTGGACAAGGAAGGACTGAAGCTCGGCCTGCCGGAGTTAGGATTTTTCGCCGACGACCAAGCTAAGTTCCAGGGCCTGATTTCAGGGTCTGACGGCGTCTTCCTGGTGACCGGCCCGACGGGCTCCGGAAAATCCACGACACTTTACTCCGCGCTAAACTACATCAATAAGCCCGACCGGAAAATCATCACGGTCGAAGATCCGGTCGAATATCAGATGGCCGGCATCAACCAAGTCCAGGTCAAGCGCGACGTGGGCATGACTTTCGCAGCGGCGCTGCGCGCGATGCTTCGTCAGGCTCCCAATATCGTCATGATCGGGGAAATCCGCGACTTAGAGACCGCTGAAATCGCCATCAACGCGGCGCTGACGGGCCACATGGTGTTCTCCACGTTGCACACTAACGACTCGGTCAGCGCGGTGACGCGACTCGTGGATATCGGCGTCAAGCCCTTCTTGGTTTCCGCCGCTTTGCGAGGAGCCTTGGCGCAGCGGCTCGTGCGCCGTGTCTGTCAATCTTGTGCGCAGCCCTACGCGCCCTCAGCCAAGGAACTTTACTCGATTGGCATGACCGTGCAGGACATCGCAGGCGCGACGCCGATGAAAGGCGCGGGTTGTCAGAAATGCGGTAATCGCGGTTACAAGGGTCGCCGTGGCGTCTTCGAACTTTTTGTCATCACCGAAGAAGTCCAAGAAATGATTTACTCCGGAGCCAACTTAGTCGATCTCCGCCGCAAGGCGCGGGAAGCCGGCATGCGCACCATGCGCGAAGACGGCCAGCGCAAGGTCGCTTCCGGTATGACGACCATCGAAGAAGTCCTCGGCTCCACCGTTTCCGACGACATCCCATAAACTCGATGCCGTATAAACTGAATGAGCTGCTCGATGCCATGATTGAAAATGGCGCATCGGACTTGCACATTCATGTGGGTCGGCCGCCGTGTCTCCGGGTCAACGGCGATGTGGTTTCCCTCGAAGGTCCGGACCTTACGGCGGTCGATACCAAGGATTTGGTGCTATCCATCGTTCCTCCCGCACAGCTTTCTGTCTTGGAGCGCGAAGGAGGATGCGATTTCTCCCTCGCCCTGAAAGACCCCTCGCGCATTCGTGTCAACGCCTTCCGCAGCCATGGTGGCTACGGAATGGTGCTACGCCTGCTGCCGGCCGAGGTCTTCACCCTCGAGCAGTTGCGCCTGCCTCCGGTCATCAAGGACGTACTCAATCGCGCGCGCGGACTCATTCTGGTGACGGGACCGACGGGCTCCGGCAAGTCGACCACGCTTGCCGCGATGATCAACTGGATTAACGAAAACCAACAAGGGCACATCATCACGATCGAAGATCCGATCGAGCACACGCACATGCACAAGAAATGCATGGTCACGCAGCGCGAGGTCGGCGTCGATCTCCCCTCATTTGCCGAGGGAATCCGTGCGGCCTTGCGTCAAGATCCGGACGTGATCCTGATCGGAGAAATGCGCGACCTGGAGACCATCGAAGCTGCGATCACCGCGGCGGAGACCGGCCACCTGGTTTTGGCTACCTTGCACACCTCGGGCGCGACCCGCACGATTGATCGAATCATCGACGCCTTTCCGGCCAATGCCCGCGAGCAAGTCCGGGCCCAGTTGGCATCTTCGCTCAGTGCCGTCATTTCGCAGTGTCTCCTGCATTCCAAGGATGGGAAGCGCGTCGCGGCGTTCGAAATCATGCTTCGCACGGATGCGATTGGCTCGAAAATACGTGATAATAAGACCTTCCAACTTTTGAGCGATATCGAGACTGGAAGCTCCCGTGGCATGCGAGCCCTCGATGGGGACATGCTCGCGCTCTTCTCGCAAGGCATCGTCTCGGAAGAGGAAGTCTTGGTTTATTGTAATAACCCCGAGGCCATGCGTGAGCGCATGAAAGCCGTCCACCGCGTCGCCTAACCCCCCTTTACCCTATTCCCATGTTTGACGATCATAGTGACTTAATTCGTGATATCGCCCTCGAGGCCGGCCTTGTCGATGCCGCTCAGAGCGACGAAATTTGGGAGTCCCATTCCACCACCGGCAAGGCGTATGCCGACAGCCTGATTGATACCGGTCTGGCGGATCGTCCGACACTGCTGCAATCGGTGGCCGACCATTTGAACGTGCAGTATTATTCGTCGGTGCCCCTTGAGATCGGCGATGAGCTTTCGAAGTTATTGAAGCCCGCCCAGGCTCATAAGTACGTCGTTTTACCGGTCGCGGATGAAGCAGGTAAGCTGACCCTCTTGGCGAAAGATCCTTTCAACTCCGCGGCAGTCAATGAGCTCACGTTTATTTTGCAGCGTGATATCGAGTTCGCCGTGGCCGACCCCGAGCAGGTAGAGGCGGGAGTCATTCGGGTTTACGGTGAGCCGGCGGCTTCCTCGATGGAAGACTTGCTGGGCGAGTTCGAGCAGGTCGAAGGCGCAGGTCCGGTCGCCGAAGAAGATGCCGCAAGCCAAGCCAGCAAAGCGCCGATCATCCGCTTCGTCGACCTCGTCTTGCAGGAGGCCGTGAAAGCCAAAGCTTCGGACATCCACTTCGAGCCGTTCGAAGATCAGTTCCGGATCCGTTATCGCATCGATGGTTCGCTTTATGAAATGGCGCCGCCGCCGAAGAACTTGGCCTCGGCCGTCATCGCCCGCGTCAAGGTCCTGTCTTCCCTTAACATCGCAGAACGTCGCGTGCCGCAAGACGGACGCATCAAGACGATCATCGGCGGACGCGCGATTGATTTGCGCGTCTCGACGCTCCCCACCCAGTTCGGCGAATCCGTGGTGCTTCGTATTTTGGACAAGACCGTCGTCAATCTGAGCCTCGACGCGCTTTCGATGCAGGATGACATCAAAGAAGGTATCCGTGCCATGGTGAATCGTCCTAACGGCATCTTCATCGTCACGGGTCCGACCGGTTCCGGTAAGACGACCACGCTTTATTCGGCCCTCCGCGAGGTGAATACGGAAGACGTCAAAATTCTGACCGCCGAAGACCCAGTCGAATATGAAGTAGAGGGCATCATGCAGGTCCCCATCAACCATCAGGTCGGACTGACTTTCGCCGCCGCCCTGCGTTCCTTCCTTCGTCAAGATCCGGATACGATCATGGTGGGAGAAATCCGCGACTTAGAGACCGCCCAGATCGCCGTTCAGGCTTCGCTGACCGGTCACGTGGTTCTTTCCACGCTGCACACCAACGATGCTCCTGGAGCCGTGACGCGTCTGATCGACATGGGATTGGAGCCTTTCCTGATTTCCGCTTCGTTGGAAGGTATCTTGGCGCAACGGCTCTTACGTCGGATTTGCAAGACCTGTAAGACCGCTTACGAGCCTGACAAGGAAGTGATCAACATGCTCGACGTCGATGCTATCGAAATCACGAACAAGAAGTTCTACTTCGGCAAGGGTTGCCCGGATTGCAACCGTGCCGGCTACCGCGGCCGCCAAGGTCTTTTCGAATTAATGACCATCAACGACAACCTGCGGACGCTGATCACCCAGAAGGCGCCGACGTTGGTCTTGAAACAGAAAGCCATCGAAACCGGCATGCGTCCCCTTCGGGAAGACGGACTCCGTTGCATCTTTGACGGACTTACTTCCATTGAGGAAGTCTTGAAATACACCTAACCCATTCTCCACCCCACTCACGCCCATGCCCGAATATAAGTACACCGCCATCGATCGAACTGGTGCTCAGACCACTGGTAAAATCGAAGCCGCCAACGACGGTCAAGCCCGCCAGAAGCTCATGGCAAAGGGGCTGATGGTCACCACCTTGGTCGGCGATAGCGGGGCCGCCAAGCCAGCCGCCGGCACCCCTTCCGCTCCAGCCAAAAAGAGTTTCGGTTTCGGTGGTAAGGTTACGCAGGATGACGTGACCGTCATGACCCGGCAGCTGGCCACGCTGATAACTGCAGGGCTTCCGTTGCTTCGGGCCTTGGAGTTGATCCATAAGCAGGAACGAAACCCGATCTTCAAGGCCGTCTTGGCCGATATCGCCGCCAGTGTCTCGCAGGGCAATAACCTCTCCGAGGCTTTGCAGGCACACCCTAAGGTGTTCGATAAACTTTTCGTCAACATGGTGCGCGCCGGTGAGGCGGGCGGCGTGCTCGATAAGGTGCTCGATCGTCTGGCCAAGTTCCGCGAAAAAGCCCAACGCATCCAGAAGAAGGTGAAGTCGGCGATGGTCTATCCCGGTGTGGTCATGTCCGTGGCGATCATCATCGTTTACATCCTGATGGTGAAGGTCGTGC
The DNA here is from genome assembly GCA_002470605.1 of Opitutia bacterium UBA7397. Lineage (GTDB taxonomy): Bacteria > Verrucomicrobiota > Verrucomicrobiia > Opitutales > UBA953 > UBA953. The sequence continues at coordinate 39,985 of DKND01000015.1, read as the reverse complement.
CGTCTTTCCAGAAATTACTCAGCGCCCAGAAGATGAACCTGCCGCCGCTGACGCAATTCGTCGTCGGGATTTCGCGTGCCCTCACGGATTTCTGGTATGTCACCCCAGTAGTGATCTTCGGTCTCTACTTCGGCGCTAAATCCTGGCTGGCTACGGATAAGGGTAAGGAGCTCTTCGATCGGGCCATTTTCCGCTTACCTAAGATCGGGACCTTCGTGCAGATCGTTTCCGTTTCCCGCTTCGCCCGAACGTTCGGCACGCTGATGGCTTCCGGCGTCCCGATTTTGCAGTCTATATCCATTACACGCGACACCCTGGAGAACGTCGTCATCGCTAAGTCGCTCGAGCGCGTCCACGATCGCGTGCGTGATGGTGAGCCCCTTTCCGTACCGCTGGAACAGTCGGGAGTCTTCCCTCAGATGGTGACCTCCATGATCCAAGTGGGAGAAGAGACCGGCCAGCTGCCCGAGATGCTTAACCGCGTCGCCGATATTTATGATGAAGAAGTCGATAATGCCGTGACCGCGTTGACTTCCATCATCGAGCCGGTGCTCATCGTATTCCTCGCCGTCGTCGTCGGTACGATCGTGTTGGCGATGTTCCTGCCGTTGATCGCGCTGATTACCAAGATGACCGGCGGCTGATCGCCGTTGCCATTGATAGGCGCAAAAAAGCCCGGCTCAGAAGAGTCGGGCTTTTGTTTTGGGTCGCTTGTGGGACCCCTAAAAAAGGAGACGGCTTGCATACCCCTATGCAAGCCGTCTGTTTTTTACTGCTTTATCTTACTTACCCCATTGTCCCGTAGGACAAAGTTAATACCCGATATCCTGCAATTAGACCTTCCTGGCACAAGGCTAAATTGAGAATTCCTGGCCTTAGTCCGCTAAGTAGTTGAATATTAGACGGATAAAATTGGGTGCAGGGGTAGGATTTGAACCTACGACCTTCAGGTTATGAGCCTGACGAGCTAACCGGGCTGCTCCACCCTGCAATAAGTGGGAGGTGAAGATGAGAGGGGGGAGGGCAGCGCCGCAAGCCATTTTTTTGCAGGCTTAAAAAGGCCGGCACAGGGCAGGGATTAGAATGAGATTGAAGGAGTCTCGTGGGGGATAAACATAACCAAACCCCGCTAGCCGATGAACGAAGACGTACCAACGCCTCCAGCCCCAAACTCTGCCGATGAGGCTAACCCGTTCGTGGTCAGTCCGGAGGTTGTCGTGGATGCATCGATCTCTAAGCGTAAGAGGCCGAATTTCTGGCGTCGATTGGGCGGTGAGGGGCTTACCATCTCCATCGGCATCCACGTGGCCTTGGTGATGATTGCCGCTTACTTCGTGATTTCTACCGTCACGACGAACGCTAAGAAGGAATCCAATGCTTTTGCGACGGGTGCGGGCGGCGGTAGCGGGGGAGAAAAAGCCAAGACTTTCCAGCACAAGATCCAGCCGAAAAACGTGAAGACGCTCTCCAAGAGTACGACCCGGATCACTTCGAAGAGCGCATCGTCTTCCATCGTGTTGCCGGACATGCCGGCTTCGGCTTCCGCGGCTTCGATGGTTTCCGGCATGATGGCCGGCGGATCCTCCAAGGGCTTTGGCGGTGGCTCTGGTGGCGGGATCGGTTCCGGTAAGGGCATGGGCGTGGGCGGCGGGAAGAACTTCGTCTCCAAGCCGGTCATGGGAGCCAATATCTTTGCGCAGAAAATCGCCGTCTACTTCGATTCTTCAGATTCTCTCATCGATTACTTGGATAAGGTGCAGGACGAAATCAAAAAATCTTTTCCGGATGCGGACGTTTTTGTCTACGAACAGCCGGCTATCACGGTGCAGGACGGCGAAGTCGTCGGCGGTCATGAATTCATGCGGGATAAGAAAAATGTCATAGCCCGTAAGGTTAATACCAACCCTAAGCGCCCGGGTGGCGGGGATAAGCCCGTGACGGAATCCAAGCGCCTGTCAGCGGTGGGTAAGAATATTTTCTCCCGATATGATGCTAATTTCCAGGCCGGAAAATTGGGCGCATGGCTGGATATCTTGCGCAAGGAGAAGGCCTATGACGCCTTGGTGGTCTTCACTGATTTCGATGATTATGGACTGACGCAAATCCGCATCAAGGGCGTCAAGGTCGAGAAGGGGATGAAGCCGTCGCCTTTGGTGGTCTTTTCTGATGATGCCAACTATGGCGTGGGTCGCGGTATCGATAACCGTAAGCCGATGGAAAAAGAGTGGGAGAAGGAATGGATTACGACTTTTACCGGAGCTAAGACTGGCGCGACCCCTAAGCTCTACGTTTTTTCAACGAAGAAGAAGCCGGGTGATTTCTTGACGGAATGCGTCAAGGCCTCGGGCGGCGAAGTCGTCATGCTGACGGGCATCGCTACAGGCACGCCTACGGCTGTTCCAGCCGCGGCGGCAGCGGTGCCGGGCATGACCGTAAAGCCCGTCCGTTGATTTAATTCTCAATCTAAGGTATTTCACTGGGGCGAAGGCAGGGCTTCGCCCAGAGGGATGATTGACGAGACTGTGCCTTGAGACTGCCAGTAGCTTGTTAGTCTGGTTGCATGTCATCTTCCGCGCCCATGCTGGTATCGCGTCCGCGAGCCCGTTCTTTGCGCAGTTTGTTTATTTCACTGGTGGTGCACGGATTGCTCATTCTTATGGCCTGTTGGATCGTATTTCGGCAGCCTGGGAAGGTGCGTAAACGGAAGCCGTCGCCGGCATTTGTCGTGGCGGGCGGGGGCGGCGCACCGGCCGTTTCTCAGCATGTCGTCCGTCGGCCTCCGCTTAAATTAAAGGCCATCACGCAAAGGATTTCGGTTAAGGATAAGTCGGCGATGGCGATCATGCCCAAGTTGAGCCTTCCCAGTGTGGTCGATGGGTTGAGCCAAATGCAAAAACTTGGCCAAGCGGGCGCCGGCACGGGTGCCGGGAAGGGCTTTGGCGGTGGTAAAGGGGTTGGCTCAGGGCTGGGCACTCAAAACGGGTTTATGGCCAAACCCGTGATGGGCGCGATGATCAAGGCTCAGCGGGTGGCGGTTTACTTGGATTGCTCCGGCTCGATGAAGCCCTACCTAGAACGAGTGGCGGGTGAGATTCGAAAGCAATTTCCGGATGCCGATGTCTTTCAATTCGACGGCGCACGGATTGTGGCCCTCGGAGAAGTCATCGTCTACGGCCGCAGCTTTCATGGAGTCGCTCCGCACATTCGGGAAGGTCCCACGCAGACGAATTCGAACGCATTGACTCCCGGGGGAAGGGCCTTGCAGGTCAAAATCAAGGTGCCGTGCGAAAAGGGTTCGTTGGGCGCATGGCTCGACCGCTTACAAGTCGAACCCTATGACGCGCTCGTCGTCTTCTCAGATTTCCAAGACGGAGTCAGGATTTACCATGAACTGCCCAAGCATGGGTCGAAGCTGATCTATTCGGATAGTTCATATCATAAGGTCAATGGCCCACGGCGGCCCTCCTATCGCTGGGAAAAGGCGTGGGTGGATGCGTTTACCCAAGGAGCCCACCGAGCCGCCCCTCGTTTATACCTCTTTAGTCTGCAACAAGAGCCACAGGACATCTTACGCCGATGCGTCGAAGCCTCAGGCGGGGCCAGTGTCTCCGTGGCGTGGTTGCGCAAGGCCAAGGTGGCGCGTTGAGCGCCTTGGCGGTTGCACCCCGGTGGGCTTTGACTTGGATGGGGCATGGCCTCATTCACGGCAGAACACCGCGCCCAGTTTTCCGATACGGATGCCGCCGGCATCGTACATTTTTCGACGATATTTTTTTGGGTCGAAGCCACCGAGGAAGCTTTGTTTCGTCATCTAAAATTGCCTTTCCTCAAGGCGGAGGGAAGTAAGCTGACAGGCTTTCCGCGCGTCCGGGTGGAGTGTGATTATCTTTCGCCGATTCATCGTGAAGAGGTCGTGACGGTGTCCCTGACTCCTCAGGAATTGGGCGATAAGAAGATCGTCTGGGGCTTTGAAGCACATGTCGGCGACCGTGCGGTCGCCGAGGGTGCACTGACGACCGTCTATGCCTGGAGGGAAGGGCAGGGGCCGATGGCCGCTGCGCTGGTCCCGCTGGACATCAAGACTGCGCTACAAAAGCATTTCGGAGTCTGAGTCATGGAAGAAGGTATCACTAAAAGGCCGCTGATATTGCTCGGATTGATTGTCGCCGGCCTTCTGTTGTTCTCTTTGCTTGGCGTTCAGCCACCTTATTTTTCCTCGTGGCTTTCGCATCCATCGTCGATGAACCCGCAGCCGCTCCATGCCGATGAGGCGGTGCAATGGTCGCTGGCCAAGGAAATGTCCGAAGGGGTTCCTTATAGTTCGAACAACGATCGTTTCCATGGGCCGACATTGGCGGCTTCGCTGATGGTGGCCTCGAAAGTTACAGGAACCGCTTTCACGGACATGTCAGAGTCCTATTTGCGTAACGTCACGGGCTGCTACTTGGCGCTGCTTTCTTTGGCCGCCCTGGCTCTTCCGGGGGTCAGTCTGATGTCACGTGTCACGGCGGCGACTTTTTGCTTCATGGTCGGGGGTGGTACCCCTTTCGGGTTTTATTATGTGCAAGAGGTGTTGCTTGTGGCAGGGCTCGCCTGGGCGTCAGTGCTGTGGCTGCGCTCGGAAGTCTCCGCTCGGAAAATATTATGGCGGCTACTGTCAGGCGCGGCCTTCGGCTTTGCGTTGGCCTGTAAGGTTACCGCGGCGGCCTACCTGCTATTCTTTTTTATCGCACTGATGATCGTCCGGAAAACGTGGATCAATCGACAGACGCTTGCCTTCATGGCCGGAATTGTCGCGTCTTGGGCCTTCTTTCAGAGCGTAGCCTTCACGGATGTCCATGGTCTGGCGACATGGTGGAGTCAGTTGGCCCGCTCACTCGGTGTGGCCAGCGGCCGTTCGGAGGACACGCTGACCGCCCTAAGTTATTGGCCATGGCTTTGGGCAGCGTTGTGGCTGGGCGAATTCTCAACGTATCGTTTCCTTGGTCAGCGTGCTATTCCTTTTCGTTCCGGTTCGTTTGACTTCGCCTTGGTTTTTGTCGGCCTGCTCTTCGGCTTTCATCTTCTGCTGCCGTATAAAACACCCTGGCTATTGTACGGCGTCATGGCGCTCCCGTTAGTCCTGGTTCTTCCTTATCACCTCAGCGGCGGATGGCGACGTGACGGAATGCTCTTACTCGGTTTACTGATCTCGGCTGGCGTCGCCGCCGGAGATTTTGCTTCGCATTCGCCGACGGCCGATCTGCGAACATTCGAGGTGAGTACGGCTCGGCTAAAGGCCGCCTATAAGGGTGGACCGTTTTATATCGCCATCCAAGAGGGCCAATATTGGCCGCTCCCTTATTACTTGCGGCATTATCAGGTTGGGTACGGCGATTTCCCGGCCGCGGCCAAGGCTCCGTTACGGTTGATTCTGGCGAACGATACAAGTGAGCCCAAGGTGGCCGGTTATGCTGTCCGTCGGCTGATTTTACGCAAAGAAGGCACCGAGTATTGGGTGCTAGTTGCCAAAGAGTACGAAAGCGTTTTTAGTCGTCCCTAACCCTATGAGCGCCGGCCCCACGATTCATAACTTCTCCCACGATGCGCTCCAGTGTCGTTTCTGGATTCGCATCGCCGATGAGGATGCGGTTTACGCCCGTAATGCCGCCGAGGCAATTTTTCAGCTGTTGGATGACCTGGATTTCCAGACGGACTTAAGGCACGACAGCGGACCGATTGCTTCCATCAACGCCATGCCGGAGGGAGCCATGGTAGCCGCCTCGGACCATATCCGGGCGCTTTGGGATTTTGGTGAAACGATGGGCGAGGAGTCGGCCGGAGCTTTCAATGTCACCGCCGGAAACCTTTTCAAATATTGGAGTAAGCGTGGCGAACTCCCGTTTAACCAGGATGACGCTGAGTGGGGGCAAGTCGTCAATGCGACCCGCGAAGGAAAATTTAAACTCGAAGGCTGCGAGCTGACCTGCGTCAAGGCCGGTGCGGCGGTCGACTTCGGTGCCATCACCCGGGGCTATGCTTTGGATCGGATGGCGGACATGCTGGAAAGCAATTGGGGTATTCACCGTGCCTTATTGATGGCTTCCGGAAGCGTGACGCTCGCGCTCGATCCGCCGGGGGATAGTTCGGGATGGAGGATTGGCGTCGGCACGCGTTCGGAGATCAAGCTTTGCCGTTTTGCTTTCGCCAGTAAGTCCACGCTGAATCGACACGGCAATTTGGTTGATCCTCGCAGTGGGTTGTCGGTCCAGTTGCGTTCGCCGGTAAGAGCGATTGCCAATTCAGCCATGGAGGCCGAGGGCTTGGCGATGGCTGCCGCGGTATTGAGTCCGGCGGAGTTAGAGGAGCTGCTTAATCGCGGATGTAGCCGGGGCGCTTGGCTTCCCGATGACTCCCGCTTGGGTTCGATTACTTATTTCGAAGTGACGGACCGTCCCGAAAGCCAAGAGACTACGGCTTAAGCATCGCTTCGATGTCTTTGAGCAGTTCGGTCCGGTTCGAAGAATATAGATAGCTATCCGAGCCTAGGCGCCGCAGTGCGACCTCAAGGAGGTCCTTAGGTGGCCGCCGCGTACTCATCAGGCGACGCAGATAGACCTCCAGGTCTTCGGAAATACGAGGATTAGCGATCTTGAAGCGGACAATCTGCATCAGTACGGACTGGTTGCTTTCGTTGAGCAGGTGGGCTTGGATTAGGACGTTGTTGGCTTCGTCGAAGTGCTGGGCGGTAATCAGTTTGCGGCTAGCGGAGACCAAGAGCTGCGGCGGAATATTCTTATTAGTCATCAACTTCTGCAGGTTGATGGAGCCAATTTCCGGCTGATTATCATTGAAATAAGCGATGGTGCGGAGGGCTTCGAAGGCAATCAGCGTTTCGGGTACCCATTGTTCGCGTTCGGCCCGTTTATAAAGCTCATCGACGATCAGAATCGTTTCGCGGGCGCGCCCGGCATTGATCAGGCATTCGACGTGGACCAACGTGAAGCGGATGCGATTAGGAAAGCGTTGTTCGTCCGCCAGTCGCATTATGCGTTCGGTGAGGACGGGGTCGGCGATATCATTGCCGTAACGGCTGAGGTCGAGCATCGCCTGTTCTTCCTTGGAGAACTTTGCAATAATCCGGGCGATCAGCTCTTCGCGCTTCTTCTTCAAGGCATCGCCGGGCAGAAGGTATAAGGATTGGATGATAGGTGCGAATTTAGTCGGATCGTTGATCGCAAGGAGGTCAAGGCAGTCTCTGGCGCCGTCGAAGTTGCCGATTTCCTTCAGCCAACGGGCTTTCATTTCCAGCAAGCGGTTGGCGGAAGGATACGAGCGCAGGGCGGAGTTCAGCAGCTCGAAGGCGGCATTGTGATCCCCGTTTTCCCATAATACCTGGCAGTTCAGCAGGTAGCCTTCCGCGGTGCGATCTAGCCGATTTAAACGAATCAAATTAAGGGTCTCGACGTAATCTCCGCGCAAGAAGTTGGCTTGGGCTTGGGCGATGAGCAGATCGCTCCGGATGTTTTCATCGAGCGAGGGGTCTTTGGCGTATTTCTTCGCGCAGTCGATGATGCGTTTGTCCTGGTCGAACATGAAACACCGGTAAAGGTAGACCCGGAAATGGTCGCGGCTATGTTTGGCGAAATCGAGGGAGTCTTCGAGTAACTGGTACGCGTCTAACGGTCGGCCGAACGCAAAGAATAAATCGGCGCACATTCTTTGGGATTCGAGGTTGGCCGGAGTCATACTGGCACCCGTGCCGATATATTTCGCGAACTCAGCGTAATCTTGGCGCTCGAGGGCTGCCTTCGCAATCATTACATAGTATTCTCCTTTACGCCGAAGGTGGGCGGCCTTGCCGTATTCAGCGACCTGGCCGGTCAGCTTGGCTCGTTCATCGATTTTGATCTGGGCCGCAGACTTGAAGAAGTTGCCGAACCGGTCGGCGATCGTGTCCGGATAATAAAGATACATGTCCGCCCGGCGGGTATTTGCGATCCCGCTCATGTATTTCTGATTGAAGTAGTAGGCTTCGGCGGTGAGCACCCATAGCGCTAGCAAGAAAAAGGGTAAAATTAGAAAGAATCTTCCCCAGGCGATGCGATAATTTCGGTCCTTATAGCCGACCAAGTCGACGATGATGAGTCCCAGGAAAATACGACTGGTAGAGCGCGACAGCAGGTTCTGTCCGTAGACGTAGTGAGGGTCGTCCGACATGGCTCCTTTTATATTCAGTGGTCCGGTTTGACGGGCAAGAACTGTTTCTTTGACCTCAGACTAAGGCCGAGACTTCTTGGGCATCCGCGACGCCAGGCTGGCAAACTGGCCCAATGCAGACTTGGAAGCCGTGAGTTCCGACGGTTGGCTGGAGGTGGCAGGCCCGGAAAGCTCTCTGGTGGGCAGGTATGGTCGCATCGCCGTTTAGGGCCTTTTGCAGGGCGGCCCAATCAGCCTCCTGTGGAGCTTTGATGATAACGAGGCCGGTCGCACTCCGTGTCAGGGCATCCAGGGCGTGGGCGATGCCATTAGGCACGTTGCGACAGGTGCCGCCAAAGGCCTTGGTGAGTTGATTGAATTCGTGCGTCCAAAGCGGTTCGCCCGTGAGCGCGTGAAGCGCAGAGAAGCCGTGAAGAAGTGAGGAATTCCCGGCTGGTACCGCGTTGTCGAACCAATCCTTCTGGCGAACGGAAAGATCAGTCCGTTGGTTTGTCACGAGGAAGTAGCCCACGGCATGAGGGTCGCTAAAATCCTCCATGGCTTGCCGGAGAATGATTTCAGCTCTGGCTTGGTAGGGCGAAGTGCTGTGAGGGGCGCCCCATGCGGCATAGGCGGCAAGATTAAGTTCGGCTTCGGCGAGCCAAGCGTAATCGGAAAGATTAGCGGCTTGAGATGTGATGGTGCCATGCGCCACGGTGAGCAAAGAAAAGTTATTGCCGTCTTGTTTTGCGAAATAATCCCAGAGAGATTGCTCGATCTTTGCGGCCGTGTTGAACCAATCGTTTCGGCCGAAGATCCAAGCGGCTTTCGCGAGATGATTAACGAGAAGCGCGTTCCAGCTTAATAGAGCTTTGTCGTCTCTGGTCGGTTGCGGACGTTGTTGGCGTACCTGCAGGAGTTTGGCGCGAGCTTCTGCCAGCCGCTCTCTTTCGTTGAAATGTCCGCGGCATTTCGGGATGTTAGACCCTTCGAAATTTCCTTGATCGGTGATGCCGTAGGCTTGGGCGAACGGGAGGGCTTCAGATCCGAGGGTTTCGGCGATTTCAGCGGACTTCCATAGGTAGGTCGTGCCTTCGTGGTGGCCCGTGTCGGCGTCAAGCGAGGCGGCAAAGAGCCCGTTGGGCAAGCGCATGTCGCGTTCCAGCCATGCCAGAGTCTCTTCGCAGATCCGGGCATAGAGTGGGTTGCGATATCGTGCCCATGCTTCGGCATAAAGTCCGAGAAGTTGAGCGTTGTCGTACAGCATCTTCTCGAAGTGAGGCACGGTCCAATCGCGATCGACGCAGTATCGGTGAAAGCCTCCCCCGATCTGATCGTAGAGGCCACCGCGTGCCATCGCTCCCAGTGTCACGGTGATGACGGCATCGAGCCGTGTCGCCAGCGATCGGTCCGCGTCGGCCGCCGCCGTGGCTCTGATCGCAAGCAGGAAGCTGAGCGTGGATGGCGAGGGAAACTTCGGCGCTGATCCGAATCCGCCGTGGGTGTCGTCGTGCTGTTCGCAAATCCGTCGGGCCGCAGCAATTAGGTCTTCGGGCGATGGGCTGCTCCCGTCGGCATCGGGCGCCCGCGTCAGGTGCGTGAGATTTTGAGCGATGGCGTCCGCGTTGGCCGATAGGTCGGTCTTATTCCGGTGATAAAAATCGGCGACCCGCATGAGGAGTTGCGGCCAAGGTACTTGGCCGTGGCCACGGTCATCTGGCGGAAAATAAGTACCGCCAAAGAAGGGCCGACCATCGGGTAGGCAAAAACAATTCAACGGCCAGCCGCCATGTCCGTGGACCATCTGAACGGCGTCCATCATCAGCTTATCGACCTCAGGGCGCTCTTCGCGGTCTACTTTGATGCAGATGAAGTGCTGGTTCATCAGGGAGGCGCAATATTCCTGTTCGAACGATTCGTGGGCCATGACGTGGCACCAGTGGCAGGAAGAATAGCCTACGGAGACTAGGACGGGCTTATCTTTGGCGCGGGCCTCCGCAAAGGCCTCCGGACACCAAGGCCACCAGTCTACGGGGTTATCTTTATGTTGGCGGAGGTAGAGGGAGTTCTCGTTGACCAGTCGGTTAGGCACGTCAGCACCCTTGTGATTCGCCGGCGGGGTGCAACAACGACTCTTTCTGACCCCTTCGACTTGCAGGGAAGGGGGGATGGCATAAATCTCGGGTAATGTCTTTCGGTCGACCCGCCACACTTGACGATTTTCTCCATATCGCTGGGGCATGGGCGTGGGCCCCTGGCGCTTAAATATTCGAGGTATGTCGACCATCCGCATTCTTGATATTACCGTCGCGAATCAAATCGCCGCCGGTGAGGTCGTCGAACGGCCAGCTGCCGTCATCAAGGAGCTTTTGGAGAACTCTTTGGACGCTGGGGCGTCACGGGTCGTCGTGGATTTTTCGCGCGGCGGAAAGGCTTTGATGATTATCGAGGATGACGGAAAGGGAATGACCTCCGAGCAGGCGGTCTTGAGCTTAGAGCGGCACGCCACGAGCAAGATCCGTTTGGCCTCAGACCTTGATCGGATCGCGACCTTTGGTTTCCGAGGCGAGGCGCTGCCATCAATCGCAAGCGTGGCACGTTTTACGATGCAGACACGACCGACCGATGCGGCGGCGGGCACCGAAATATTAGTGATTGGCGGCAAGCTGGTGCATCGACGCGATCACGGGATGGCGCCCGGTACCCGGATCGAGGTGGCTAATTTATTTCATCCAGTTCCTGCCCGTCTTAAGTTTCTTAAGTCCGATGAAACCGAGGCCGCCCATATCGTCAGGCTCGTGCGGCTATATGCCGTCGCTCACCCCGAAGTAGGTTTCCTTTTAAGGGAAGACGGGCGGGAGGTCTTCCGTTCGCCAGGTAATGCACCTTTGCTCGATCGGGTCCGGGAGATCTGGGGACGACAGGTGGCCGAAGAGGTGACGGTGATGCCATTGTTTGAGCGCCCGGGCATGAGGCTCACGGGACTGTTAGGCAAGCCGGGGGTAAGTCGCGGAACCCGACAGGATTTGATTACGGTCGTCAACGGTCGTCCCGTGGATAGCCGTACGATGGCCTTCGCCCTGACGGAGAGCTATCATACGTTGATCCCGAAGGGAAGATATCCGTTGGCGTTTGCGTTTCTTGAGATCGACCCCGCGTGGGTCGATGTCAATGTGCATCCGGCGAAGCGCGAAGTGCGCTTCCGGGATGAAGCGAAGGTGAGAAATTTTCTGATCGAATCTGTCTTGGCCGTCTTGCGGTCAAGTGGCGGTGATGGTTTGCCCGTCCAGACGATTCCAGCGGTGACGCCATCCGCGTATTTGGCTGAAAGATCGCCGCTCGCGATGTCGGGCCCGGTTTATGCGCCTCCGGTTGTGAGTGGTCCGGCGACGGAGGTTGTGCATGCGGCTAAAGGGTCGGATCACGCGCCCGCGATTCGGCTGGGCTGGCGTTTACTGGCAAGATTACGTGAAGAGCGGGCAGTCTTTGAGACCCCGACGGGATTCGCGATTCTCGACTTGGGTGCCGCGCATCAGCGTATCCTTTACGAGTCGATCCTCGCGCAATTCTCCCGGCAAGAATCCGTCGGCCAAGTTTTGCTTGTGCCGCTTAATATCGAATTGGAGCCTTTGCCGGCGGCGGTCTTGAGGGAGCAGTTGACTTTAATCACGAAGGCTGGGTTTGAATTCGAGGAATACGGCAGAAATTTTTGGCGCATCGTAGCGTTGCCCGCTTGGTTGGAGCCGGAAGATGGTCTCGGCTTCATTCGCGACATGTTGGCCGAGATGGCCCGCCGTGAAGGAGATTTCGGAAAGCCCACGCTGGCTTATGATGCTTTGGCCAAATTGGCCATCCAGCGGGCAAGGCGGAAGGGCGACGTGCTCTCCGATTTGGAATTGGCCAAGCTGGTGCTGTCGCTATTTGCGACGACGCAGCCGGGGACTTGTCCGCGGGGTCGTAAGACTTATGTTGAATGGACCGATGCTGACCTGACCCGCCGGTTCGGCTGATCAGCGTCGGCCTTTGCGTCGTTTGGCCGGCGCGGGCTTTCCGGTGCGGAGTGACTCAATCTGATCGCGTAAGACGGCAGCGCGCTCGAATTGTAATTCATCGGCTGCCGTGAGCATTTCGGATTCAAGGTCGGAAAGCACTCGGGCGATGTCTCGGTCATCGGTGCCTTCGGCTACGGCCAAGACCGCTTCGGCCTCTTCGTCTACGAGGCTTTCCTCGATCGGCCTCATCGTTCCTTTCGGCGTGATACCGTGTTTGAGATTGTAAGCCTCTTGGCGCTTTCGGCGGTCGGCACAGATGGTCATGGCACGGGTAAGCGACTTCGTCATCACGTCGGCGTAAAGAAGGACTTTGCCATCGACGTGACGGGCCGCTCGTCCCGAAGTCTGAATGAGGCTCGTTTCGCTCCGGAGGAAGCCTTCTTTGTCCGCATCCAGAATGCCGACCAGGGCGACCTCGGGAAGGTCGAGGCCTTCGCGGAGCAGGTTGACGCCGACGAGGACGTCGAACTGCCCTGCGCGCAATCTCCTTAGGATTTCCACACGCTCGATGGCATCGATGTCGGAGTGAAGGTATTCCACTTTTAATCCGCTATCGCGCATGAAATTGGAAAGCTCTTCTGACATCCGCTTGGTCAAGGTTGTGACGAGAGTACGAAAGCCTTTGGCCGCCACCGCTTTGGCTTCGCCGATGATGTCCTCGACCTGACCGGCAATTGGCCGCACTTCCATGATCGGATCCAGTAGACCCGTCGGCCGGATAACTTGTTCGGCGATGACCGAGGATACTGCATATTCATGGGGCGCCGGGGTCGCCGATACGTAGACGATCTGCTCCGTCACGGCGTCGAACTCATCTGGCATCAAAGGGCGGTTTTCTAGGGCGGAGGGTAGTCGGAAGCCGAACTCTACGAGCCGCTCTTTGCGCGCCCGATCGCCGTGATACATGCCGCGAATCTGGGAGACCGAGACGTGGCTTTCGTCGATGAAGACCAGCCGGTCCTTGGGGAAGAAGTCGAGCAGGCAGCAAGGGCGTTCGCCGGCTTTGCGTCCTGACATGTGGAGAGAGTAGTTTTCCACTCCGGAGCAGAAGCCGGTCTCCCGTAGCATCTCCAAGTCGTGTTCGACGCGCATCCGGATTCGCTGCGCCTCGACCAACCGGTTGTTCTTTTCGAAAAAATCCACGCGTTCTTCAAGTTCGGCACGAATCGCGGCGGCGGCGGTTTTGACCCGTCCGGGTGCCGTGACATATTGGTTGGCTGGATAAAGATCGAACTTCTCCAACGATTTTCCGGGCTTCACACTCACGGGGTCAAGTTCCCGGATGGCTTCAAGCGTATCGCCCCAGAACTCCAGGCGTACCGCGGATTCCATGTAGGCGGGCCAGACGTCGATGGTTTCGCCGCGCGCCCGGAAGGAACATCGCTCCAAGATCGCATCATTTCGGGAGTATTGGTTATTCACCATCTTCGTCAGCAGTTCGTCGCGTCGCAGCGTCATGCCGACCTTCAGTGGGACCATCATCGCCATGAAGTCTTCTGGTGAACCTAGGCCGTAGATGCAGGAAACCGAAGCGATCACGATGACGTCGCGCCGCGAAAGCAGGGCGCTGCTGGCGCTGATGCGGAGCCGTTCGATGTCTTCGTTGATCGCCGAATCTTTTTCGATGAACGTATCCGTCTGCGGGACGTAAGCCTCCGGCTGATAATAGTCATAATAACTGACGAAATATTCGACCGCATTTTCCGGGAAGAAATTCTTGAATTCGGAGTATAGCTGGGCGGCCAGGGTCTTGTTGTGCGAGATGATTAGCGCCGGCCGTTGCTGGCTCGCGATCAGATTGGCCATCGTGAAGGTCTTGCCGGAGCCTGTTACGCCGAGGAGGGTCTGGCGGGCGTTGCCGGCTTGGAGGGACGCCTCCAGGGCGGCAATCGCGGTGGGCTGATCGCCCGTCGGACGATACGAAGAATGTAATTTGAACTCCATGCTTAATCGAGTCGGCCGTGGACAAGCCATTGCGGGTCGACTTCCGACAGGTCGCACAGGATGCGATGCGCACCGATAGGTTCGAGCTGGGCTAGCGTGTTGGTCGTCGCCAAGGCTACGGTAATGAAGCCTCCGGCGAGACCAGCCTGAATCCCAGAGAACGAGTCTTCAAACACGAAGGATGAAGCCGGTTCGCCTCCGCCTAAAGCGCATGCCTTAAGGAAGACTTCGGGGTCGGGCTTGCCGCGGATGACATCCTCGCTGCTGATCGCGCCATCGAACAAATGCCCGATGTCGAAGAGTTCGAAGGAAAGTTGGAGGTTCGCCTTGTGTGTCGAAGTGCCAATGACCCGGCGGATACCGGCTTGGCCCAGCGCCGTTGTCAGCTCGCGTACACCCGGCAAAAGACGGACATTTCCTTGGCGGGCGATCTCCCGATACAAAAACTCTTTTTTGTCCGAGAGTCTTTTGATTTCAGCAGGATCTTGGGACCAGCCCAGGATTTCTGGGATGATGAACTCATTCCGCTTACCGAAGCCGCGAATGAAATGATCAGCGGGTAGTGTGAGGTGTTCGTCGTCGGCGAGGGCTTCCCAGGAGCGTTCATGGGCTACGGATGAGTCGATGACGACCCCGTCCCAATCAAAGACAGCGACAGTTTTGGACATTTAAATCAGTGTTTATCCCAAGCCAGAGTGACTTTGACAGGGCGATAATCCCAGACGTTGAGCGGCTCGAAAATCTGACCTGGTGCCAGGATGCCGTTGGGGTCAAGGGCGAGCTTGATGGCGCGCATCGCTTTGATCTCGGCGGGCGTGTGCTGCAAGGAAAGGAAAGGCGATTTGGCGATGCCGATTCCGTGCTCGCCGGTAATGGCTCCGCCTAGTTCGACGACTTTCTGCATGACTTCATAGATTGCTTTTTCAGCCCGACGGCAGTGTTCCGCGTCGTCCCGGTTATACATGATATGGACGTGGAAATTACCATCCGCGGCATGTCCGAAGGTGGGTGTGGCCAGTCCGGTGCGGTCTCGTACTTCGCGGGTGTAACGGATGAGGGCGACATAGCTTTTGAATGGCACGACGATGTCTTCATTGAGTTTGGCGTTGCCCAGGGAGTACATCGCCTGCGAGCAAGTCCGACGAATATCCCATAAGGCTTCGGCTTCGATTTCGATTTCGGTTTCGCGGAAAGCGACGGCGTGGCGTCCGATCCATTCCCGGACTTTGGCGGCGTCCTCGGCGAGGGCGGCGGGGTGCCCGTCGATTTCTATGAGTAGGATGGCGTGGGTCGCGGGATTGCCCTTTAATTCTTCGGTCGAAAAGACCCGCTTGGCCCGCATTTTCTCGGCCGCTTCCACGGTTTGAGTATCAAGGAATTCGAAAACGGAAGGATTGATCCGGAGTCCCATCAGTTCCGCGGCAGCATCGAGAGCGCCTTCATCCGTTCGACAGGCGAGGAGGAAGGTGCGTCGGGCCAAGGGTTTATTGACTAGCTTAAGGACGGCTTTGGTGATGATGCCAAGGGTACCTTCGGAGCCGATCCAAAGGTCGCGGATATTGATACCGCTCACGAATTTGCGAAGGGGAGCGGCCCAGCGGACCTTTTCGCCCGTGGGTAAGAATCCTTCCAGGGCATAAACATGGTCGCGGACGACACCATACTTCGCCGCACGTAAGCCGCCGGCGTTGGTGGCGATATTACCTCCGATGCTGCAATATTTGAGTGACGATGGATCGGGCGGGAAGAAGAGACCGAACGGAGCCGCGAGGTCGTTGATTTTTGCCGTGATGGCGCCTGGCTGCACGGTTGCCATCGCCGAAATCGGATCGATCTCGATCTTGTCCCAATGGTCGAGATGGATGACCCAACCGCCTTTGATGGGAGAACTCGCGCCAGTGTTGCCGGTGCCCCTGCCGCGGACGGTGACTGGGACGCGATGCTCGTTGGCCAGCTTCAAGATAATCCCGATATCGTCTTCTACTCCAGGGCGGATGACCGCTTCGGGCATGAAAGAAAGGCGCATGTTATCGAACGAAGCGGCAAAGCAGGTTGCTTCGTCGGTCCGGACCTTTTCGGGTCCAAGTTTCGCGATGAGTGCCTGAGTGGCGGCGGGATGATTGTGCACAGGAGCGTTCACCCGGCTAATCAAGCAGGCTTAGCCCAGTTCGGCAAGCCACGCTGTCGCTTCGGCGTCCGAGGGCATTCTCCAGTCGCCGCGAGGCGAGAGGGCCACGGAGCCGACTTTGGGGCCGTCTGGCATGACGGACCGCTTATATTGCTGGCTGAAGAAGCGGGTCAGGAAAGAGCGGAGCCAGTGGCGAATCTCGGTCTGGTCATATTTACCCGCGAACGCATGTTCCGCGATCCAGAGAACCTTGGAGGGTCGGAAGCCGTTACGGACCACGTGATAAAGGAAGAAATCGTGGAGTTCGTAGGGTCCTACGAGCGCCTCGGTTTGCTGGGCGATTTCACCATCGGCGCCGGGCGGAAGCAGTTCGGGGCTGATGGGCGTATTAACAATATCTTCGAGGATGGATCGCTCGTTCCCGACATGGCGGGCGTGCGCGGCCCACGAGACCAGATGGCGGACGAGGGTTTTGGGTACGCCGATGTTCACGTGGTACATCGAAATGTGGTCCGCGTTAAAAGTGCACCAGCCCAGCGCCGCTTCGGAGAGGTCGCCGGTCCCGACGACAAAGCCTCCGACCTGGTTCGCCGTATCCATCAGAATCTGGGTACGTTCGCGGGCTTGGGCGTTTTCAAAAGTCACGTCGTGCTTGCCGACTGGATGACGGATGTCGCGCAAGTGTTGGTCGACGGCATCATTTATTGGGATTTCGCGGGCACTGATGCCAAGCGTTTCCATCAACCTCATGGCATTGACGCGGGTGCGGGCGGTGGTGCCTGGGCCGGGCATCGTCAGACCGATGATGCCTTTGCGGTCCAGGCCTAATCGGCCGAAGGCTTCTTGCAGGACTAAAAGGGCGAGGGTTGAGTCGAGGCCGCCCGAGACGCCGATGACCGCATGCTTGGCGCCAGTGTGGCGGAGGCGGCGAGCAAGTCCGGTTGATTGGATGGCGAAAATCTCCTGACAGTTTTCATCGCGTCGATGCGCATCAGCAGGGACGAACGGGTGTTGGCTGAACCGGCGACGTAATTTGGGCGTTTGACCGACGGGAGTGCCGAGTTCAAAGGCTAAAACGCGGGGTTTAAGCGTGGCGGGAGTCCCGAAAAACGTGCTGTTTCGACGGCGATCGGCATTAAGTCGATCCACGTCCACCTGCGAAACAAGTAAGGCCAGGTCGAAGCGGAACCGTTCCGATTCGCCAAGGACGACGCCATTCTCGGCGATGAGGCCGTGACCGCTATAGACAATGTCCGTACTGGATTCTCCCGCGCCGGCCGCAGCGTAAATATAAGCGGCGAGACAGCGGGCGGATTGCGAACGGACGAGGTCGCGGCGATAAGCGGCTTTGGCCAAAAGCTCATCGCTGGCCGAAAGATTACAGAGAAGGGTGGCGCCGGCAAGGGCCTGGGCGCCGCTGGGCGGTTCGACGGCCCAGAGGTCTTCGCAGATTTCAATACCCACGACGCATTCGGGCATGTCGGTGGCTTTGAATAAAAGGTCGGTGCCAAACGGGACGGTTTGTCCGAGGAGTTCGACCTCTTGGACTGGGGAGACGCGCGCCGAGGCGAACCAGCGTTGTTCGTAGAATTCCCCGGTGTTCGGCAGGTGGGTCTTAGGGACGACACCCAAGATTTTTCCATGGGAAATGAAGACAGCGACGTTGAAGAGCCGGCCAGAGACTTCGAGGGGGAGTCCGACCATGGCGCTTAGGCCCAGCCTGCCCGTGGTCTCGGCTACCTGCCCAAGGGCCTTAAGAGCACCCTTGAGAAGGGTGTGTTGGCCGAAGAGGTCGCCGCAACTGTAGCCGGTCAGGCAAAGTTCAGGAAGGACGACGATCTCGGCCCCCTCGAGGGCGGCCTTTTCCAGAGCTTGGGAGACCAGTGTAGCGTTAGCCGATGGGTCACCCAGTCGCAGGGCCGGGGAGGCGGCCGCAACGGTCACAAACCCGTTCTGGTGGATGCGGTTCGGCATTTAAGGCTTGGTAACAGTCATGTTCACCGTTGACCCATAGGGAGGCAACCCGAAAGGTCTTTAATCCCCTCTACTGGGGTCTTATGTCCACCAAGCCGCTCAAAGAAGTCAGGGTCTTTTCGCCCGCCACCGTGGCCAATGTCGCTTGCGGCTTCGACGTCTTGGGCTTTGCCATCGATTTGCCCGGCGACGAAATCGTCGCCCGTTTCTCTCCGAAGCCTGGTTTGACTATCGGCAAGATTACCGGCGATGACGGGCGGCTGCCTTTGGATTCGAAACTGAATACCGCCGGTGTCGCAGCGCATGCCTTACTTCGTCACCTCGGAAAGAGCGATGTGGGCATCGAGATGGAGATTCATAAGAAGATGCCTTTTGGGAGCGGTTTGGGTTCGAGCGCGGCGAGTGCGGTGGGCGGAGCTTTTGTTATCAACCGACTCTTGGGAGAGCCGCTTACGCGCCGACAGCTCTTGCCGTTCGTCGTCGCCGGTGAAGCGGCCGCCGATGGCGCCTGGCATGCCGATAATGTCGGACCCTGTCTTTTAGGAGGTATCACGCTGATACGTTCGAATGCCGAACTTGACGTGATGAACGTGCCAATCCCAGAGAATCTTTGGGCCGCCGTGGTCCATCCGGATATCGTTGTCCTGACCAAGGTCGCGCGAGAAATCATGCCTCGCCAGATCCAGCTCGAAACTTCTACGCAGCAGTGCGGTAACCTCGGCGGCTTGCTTTGTGGATTCTTCCAAAGCGATTACGCCCTCATCGGCCGTTCGCTCGTCGACCTGATCGCGGAACCGCATCGTCAGCGCCTTATTCCAGAATTTTATCGGGCAAAACAGGCCGCGTTGTCGGCTGGCGCTCTAGGGTTTTCCATTTCCGGAGCTGGGCCGAGCGTCTTCGCCTTGTGCGAAGGCGAGGCGGTGGCTCGCAAGGTAGCGGCCGCGGTAGCCGAAGTATTTTCTTCAGTCCCGATCAAGGCTACCCAATACGTTTCGCGTATTAATCCCAAGGGCGTCCATGTCATCTCCGAGTCCTAAATTAGAATTTGTTTCGACTGCTGATGCGACCTGTCGCGGCGGCCTCAGGGATGTTCTGCTCTCGGCAGTTCCCGCCAAGGGTGGGCTTTGGGTTCCGACCCATATCCCGCAGCTTCCTGCCGGTTTCATTGAGAGCCATCGCGGTGCTACTTATGCAGAATTAGCTGAAGCGGTCGTGGCGCCTTACTTCGCCGCCGAGCTTGGTCCGCAGGTTTTACATGAACTTTGCCAGGAGGCTTTCGACTTTCCGGTACCGTTGATTTTTCCCGAAAAATTGCGCGGCACGAGCTTGGAAAAAATCGGCGTCCTCGAACTTTTTCACGGCCCGTCGGCGGCCTTCAAAGACTTTGCGGTCCGCTTATTGGTCAGGGTCACTGCTCGCGTACTAGGCAATGACTTCCCTCAGTTGACCGTGTTGGCGGCCACTTCCGGTGATACCGGAGCGGCGGTGACCGAAGCCTGTGCTGGCGTGCCAGGTGTCCGCGCAGTGGTGCTCTATCCTCGTGTCGGTGTCAGCGGCGTACAGGAGTCTCAGATCGCTCGGGCTCGTCCTGGGGTAGTCGCCTTATCGATCGATGGTACTTTTGATGATTGTCAGGCGATGGTGAAGCGGGCTTTGGCGGATGAGGCTCTGCGTCGTCGCCGGCCTTTGCTGACGGCCAATTCGATCAACCCCGTTCGCCTCATCGCTCAATTACCTTTCGCCTTCCATGCGAAGCGCTTGCTGCCTTCTGGCGCAAAAATGGGCATCGTGGTTCCCTCTGGCAATCTGGGTAATGTCGGGGCGGTGCAGCTGGCACGTCGGATGGGCTTGCAAGTCGACGCTTTAGTGGCGGCGACGAACGTTAATTCGCCGTTGCCCGAGCTTTTTGCCACCGGACAGTATAAGGCTCGGCGATCAAGTCCCACCGCTTCCAACGCCATGGACATCGGCGACCCTAATAACCTTGGTCGTCTCTTGGCTTGGCGTGAAGGCGGTCCGGCTGTTTCTGCGGTCACCGTCGACGACGTCTCAACGCTTGAGGCCATGCGACTAGTCCGTGACGCCAGTGGCTATATCCTTTGCCCTCATACCGCGGTCGGCTGGAAAGCCGCGGAGGATTTACTGCGTCAGTCCCCAGGCGCCCTTGATCGCGTGATCGTCTTCGGAACCGCACACCCGGCGAAATTCCCTGACGTCCTAGAAGCGGCCTTCGGCAATCGTAACACTTCAACTTTCCCGTTTGAATTGCCTAAGCCTGCGCCGCGTCTGCTGGGCAATGATTATGAAGGCGTCCGGGCCGTCTTAGAGTCGGAAGCCGGCTTCGCCTGAGCTTCGGGTGCTTACTTTGCGCTAGCGTCGGCCTTGGCAGTCTTTGCCTTGGCTGCGGTGGCGGCTGGGGCGGCTGGCTTGGGGTCTTTGGGCTGCTCGAAGACGATGATACAACCGGAGAGGCCAAGCGTGGCGGCGATTAGCAGGAGGGAGAGCTTCATGGCGGTATCATGAGGCGGTCTGGACAGGGTTGGCAAATCCACAAAACAAGAAACCGCCTAAGGGCGGTTTCGAGGGAGGGCTTAGTAATAAGGGTTATTCCGTGTCAGCGACCGCAAACGTCACGTTTGAAACCTCGGCGAGGGCGAGGACGTCGAGGACGTTTATCACCCGATCATAGCGGGCGGTTTCTTCGGCTTGGACGGTGATGAGGAGTTTTGTCTTAGCTTGCTCAGCGGCTTTTTTCATCACGACCATCTGGGTGTAAAGACTTTTTAGTTCTTTGTCCTGAGCGTTGCCGACCGGGTCGTCGTTAAGGGTGACCTCGCCGCTTTCCGAGATGCCGATATTGATCTCATCGGGCATTTCGGTTTCCTTGGCGGTCTCGGCGTTGCCAGGGAGGGTCGTTTTCAGTTCATGCTCAACCTTGACCGCACCTGCCATCACCATGAAGAAGAGCATGATGACGAAGACCACGTCGATCATCGGCGCGATCTGGAAGCCGGCGTTAGCGTCGGGTTGGGGTTCGAGTTGACGCATGATTATTCTTCGTGGTTAAGACCGGAGAAGGCGATGTTATCAATTCCGGCTTCAGCGCCCCATTCGAGGGCTTTGGAGATATATTTGGCGTGGCATTCGCGGTCGGCACGAATCAGCAGACGATATTTTTCGTTGGTACCTTTGCGGGCGGCCAATTCTTTGGCGATGCCGTCTTTGTCGTTGGCGTCCAGTTCGCGGTCGTCGAGTTTATATCTCGCCTGGCCTGTGGTCGCGTCCCATGAAATATTGATCAGTCCGGCCGTCGCTTTGTCGTCGCGTTTGACGCCGTGCGAGGCGACCGGCAACTTGATGTTCTTATCGACCTTGAGCACTTGCGAGGAAGTGATGGACATGAAGAAGATGAGCAAGACCAGCAGCACATCGATCATCGGTGCTACCTGAAATTCTGGTTCGCCTTCCCCGCCTCCTCCTCCGCCTGCCATGGTCGTCTAGTCGGATTGAGGGTGATTAGGCCTTCTCCGCAGGAGCGGGGGAGGCATTCCAATCCGGCTTAGAGGCGTAGATCTCTTCGTCACCGACGCGACGACCTGCTACCTCATCGTAGGGGTAGGAGCGGAAGAGTCCGCTGACGATTTCACTGATGTCGTGAATGCCTTTATTGATGCGATTCGTCAGCAGGTAGTAGGAGATGAAGGCGGGGATAGCGATAAACAGACCGGAAGCTGTTGCGACGAGGACTTCGCCGATGGCGCCTGAGAGGGATGAGGGGTCGCCCGCGCCCGATGTGGAAAGCTTATCAAATGCCTTCATCATGCCGGTCACCGTACCCGTCAGACCAATCATCGGCGTACAGACTCCGATAACGGAGAGGTAGGATGCGCGTCCTTTGAGTTCAGCTTGGATGCGGGTGATTTCTGAAATGATGGCTTCTTCGGTCATGGTCTTTCCTTCGGGGGAAAGAGCCACCCCGGCGCGGATGACCTGGGCGACGGGCGAGTTAGCGTCTTTCGCGTAAGCATAAGCGCCGACATAATCGCCTTTTTTGAAGAGGACGCGGAGCTCCTTGACGTGGTCAGCGGGATAAAGCTTGCCGGTGCTGGTCTTAAGGAAGCCATCGACGATGAACCAGATCATGGCGACCGAGCAAAGCGTGATGGGGTACATGACCCAGCCGCCTTCGATGAAAAGATCCATCAAGGTCTTGTCATGATGGGCGGCGGCGGGAGCGGCCGCGGCGGCTTGTGCCAACATGTTGACGGTCGCTAGTCCGAGGAAGAGCGAAGTGATTAAGGGGAGGCGGAGTTTCAGCTTCATGGGGACCTGAGTGGGTTGAGGATATTTAGGTTGGGTTTTGGAAAGGGGCAAGGACTCACTTGTTACCTGACTGATCGTCTTCGGCTTTGACCTTTGGCTTGGCCATCACGGCGCCCTCGGGGAGCGCCGCCGCCGTTGCGAGTTTCTTTTGTTCGGCTTCGGCTTTCACTCGGTCTTCCTTGGGTAGAAGTTTTTTTGCTTCTTCTGCCTCTTTTGAGACCGGATAAGTCGTGATGATGTCTTTTAAGTAACGATTGGAAACTTCTTCCAGCTTCTGTTCCCGGGTCGCTGGCGTGTCCATGCCGCGGAAGGCGCGGGCGGCACCCAGGAGTGCTTTGGGAACGTGTTCAAGTTGGGCACCGTAGAAGACCGGAACGCGCAGATAGACGTTCATCGCCAGTTCATACTTCTTGGTGGCGAGCAGAGAGTTGGCTTTGACGATATGCAGGCGGGCGAGCAGGTCCGGGTCGTCCATCTTCGGAATCAGGTCAGTAGCCTCTTTGATGACGGACTCGTGGTCGCCTTTTCGGGCGCGTTGCATGAGTCGTGCCAGTTGGATCTTGATGGCGAGTTCGGGGAGCTTGGCACTTTCGTCTTTTTCTAGGTTTTCCAGAAAAGAGCCAATGGCAGCTTCGTTCTCGAGCCGGTCAAGGGCGTCCAGTTTAAGCATAGTGGCTTTGGGCCACCAGCTGCCAGGGACCGCCTTTAGGGGCTCGAATAACTTGATTACAGCTTCGATATTATCAAGCGCCTTGCCGGGCTCGCCGCGATTGATGTTGTTCTGAGCCTCGATGAGTCGCTCAGGTAGGGGCCAGATGATGCTGAGGACTTCAGTAAGTTTTTTACTCGCCCTGATTTCGGCCCCGCTGATGAAGTTGGTGCGTTCAACGGTCCCGTTAACACTGATGATTAGGCCCTTTTTAACGTCCACCAATGGCTTGGGCGGCAAGGAAGTTCGATCCATCTTGAAGGGGTCGTTGATTTCCCAGCGTTCATTTGATTTAAAGATAAAAACTTGTCCTAAGGCGGAAGGAAATTGGCTTAGGGCGGCAAGCGCTAGAAAGATACGGGCGAAAGAGTTCATGGTATTAGAGGCTGAGGGTGAGCTCTTTGGCTTCATTGGCTTCAGGGGTGGCCTTGATTCGCTCGTTGCTGAGCATCTCAAGCAGGACCGCTTTGGCTTCGGGTTTTTGCCCCATCTTGTTTCCGAGAATCTTCGCCTCCGAAAGGTAGGCCTTGGCGGACCAAACTTCATATTTCTTCCAGGCCAACCGGCAACGACGGTAATAGGCTACGGCTTCGGCGTCATGGCCTTGGCGTTCTTCGGCCAGGCCGAGCCAGTAGAGGCAGCCTGCCGTGGTCTCGCCTCTCCACTCCTTGGTCTTGGCGATATCCTCGAGGGTCTTCTTGGCGGCGACATATTGGCCTAGTTCGACCAAGGCGCGTCCGTGTACGAACCGGATTTCACGCTCTTTCGACATAAGGATGTTATTGTCGATAGCTTCCTGGCAGAGTTCGGCGGCTTGCTTGAACTTCTTTTGGCGCAGTAAGATTTCAGCGGAACCCGCGAACCCGTAATCGGCATAATCCGTGGAGCGGCTGTGTTCGCGGATATAGTCAAAATAGCTGGCAGCCTTGGTCAGTTCCCCTTTTGCGAGCAGGTGATCGCCGACGACGGCAATAATGGTCGGGCTTAGTTCTTCAGCTTTGTAGCTCGTGGCGATTTTTTCAAAATAGGAGGCGGCCTTCTCGGGGTTACGTGTGTTGATGGCAAGTTGGCCTAGGGCGAAGAAGCCGCGGGCTTGGGCGATGAGGGAGTCTCGGTTCTCTTCGAGGCGGAGCAGTTTCTTCAGTTCCGCTTCGGCATTATCCACGGAATAGGCGGCAGGGTCAGGTTTGGTTCCAGGCTTAACCCGCTTCACTTTCTTGGCGATTTTTTCGGTCAAGAATATGATCAACTTCTCGGCGCCCTCTTGGCGACGGTCATTGATGCTTTCCGTGACGGAATTGGAAAGAATCTTTAGAGCGTCGCTCTTTGCCTTGGTGATGCTTAATTGACGTTCTTTTTCGATGACATCGAGTTCGGCGGCCAGCTGTGCGGAGAGTTTCGTGACCGCCTCCTTGGCGGCCGTGATTGCTTCGGTCGTGCTGGTATTGCGCTCAAGGTCGGTGACCGCTTTACGGGCGACGGCCAGCTTGGCGCTGTAATTCTTAGTGGTCTGTTCGGTGCGTTGGCTGAATTCGACCTTATCTCCCATCCGTTCGGTCGACTTAATCACGTCGAACAGGTAGGTCATCGCCTTCGGGTCGTTGTGGTTCCAGTCGTAGATTTCTTTGTAGAGGTCGCGCATCCTTTGGTGTTCGCCGCGTCCAGGGAGCATCTTGCCTAATTCCCGGAGGACGAATTCCAGCGCCGAGGGGTTGGTCCGGCCGGAACGAGCCGCCGTCACATAAGCGTCAACCGCTTTGCTGGTGATATCGTTCTTCTGCTTTTCAAGTTTGGCTTTGTTCGCCGCCGCGGTGTTTTTTCCGTTAGTCGAGTCGGAATTGCGGATGTCGAGGTCGGCCAGGCGGATCGCTTCGGTGAGCTGGTCGGCTAGGCGGATATAGGTATCGCCAATCAGCGTGTGGACTTCGGGCAACTGGTTGATGACCTCGTCCGTCTTCAGGACGGCGAATTCCTTTAGCCATTCGTTGCAGAGGCGCAGGGTTTCGGTCGTCTCCGGCGGGTTACTTCCAAATTTGACGATTGCCTGACGATAGCGGACGTCTGGGAGGAACTGTCCGCGAGGGTATTCTTTCTCGTAAGTGTCGAAGGCGGCCTTGGTCTCCTTGAATTTTCCTTGGTAGAACCAGCAGAGGGCGTTCATGTACAGCACCTGTTGGGTGACGGGTGAGTGCGGGTACTGTTTTAGGAACTTATCGAACGCGACGCGGGCATCGTTCCAGTCGACCATCGCGAAGTGGCAGCAGGCGATGCGGAAATCGATTTCCATTGCCGCGTCCACGGTGAGGTTTTTGACGTTATCCTTCACCCATCGGTAATGGGCGATCGCTTCTTTGAAGTCTTCAGTGTCTTGGGAGATTTCGCCTAAGATCATACCGATGGCTGAATTTTCGTCAGCTTTCGGGAATTTACCGAGGAACTCCTTGCACTTCGCCTGGGCTTCAGCGTTTCGGCCGGTGCGACGAAGGGCTACGATATAGTAATAGTAGGTGCCGGTGATGCGGGAGAATTCCGGGTTATTATCAAAGATATCACGGAAGGCCACGAAGGCTTCCCAGGGGCGGTTCAATTCGAGCAGGCAAAGGCCGATGCGATAGGAGATGAAGGCGTCGTAATCCTTGTTGGCGTTGAATTCTGCTTCGATTTTTTTAAATTGGTCTAGGTCTTGGCGGACCATTTCGATTTTCGCCTTGGTTTCGTCATTGGGCTTCGGGTTATTTTTGGTGATGTTATCGAGGTCGCCTTGCTTCGCCTCGACTGCTTTGACGAGCGCGCGGGTGAGGGTCGCGCGGCGGAGCGTGCCTTGGTAGTTGCTCAGTGCCTGTCGGTAGGCTTCAGGCTGGGTGTTTTCGTCGACGGTGGCTTCGGCGGAAGCGAAGCGGGCATCGCCGATGCTGAGGCGCTGGAAGTTGGAACGGACGATATCGGCGGGCGAGCCGCTGCTCTTGGCATCGATCTCTGACTTGAGTTGATCGGCGTCTTTGACGAGGCCGAGTTTGGTGTAGATTTCGACCAATTTATAGCCCGCTTCTTTCCGTTCGGGGGTATTAACGCCTTCGGAGGTGGCCTGCTTGAGCAAGGCGATGGCTTGGCCGTAAGCCGCTTTCTTGTCGGCTTCCGGGGCGGATTTCACGCGATCGAGGACAATCTTGGCGGAGAGCGCGTAGGCATTCACGCGATCTTCCGGGCGGGCTAGGGTATTCGAACGGATTTTTTCGAGGCGCAGGAGAGCCGCGTCCCACTTGGCTTGATTGGAGAGGACTTCAATCAAGGTGAGTTCCGCCAAGCCGCGACGATTATCGCTGTCAAAAAAGTCATCGGTACCGCGGGGGAACTTGGTCAGGAAGTTGGTCAGCTCGATTTCGGTCTTAGACCAATCTTTGATCAAGTAGTAGCAAGTGGCCTTTCGGAAAATGACCACGGCTTTGAGCTTGTCCTCAACGCTGGTCGCTTGTTTTTCAAGTTCGACATAATCGGCCAAGGCGTCCTTGTATTTCTTCTGATCAAAGTTCAGTTCGGCTTTTTTGAACAAGACGGACAACGGGTCTTCCTTTGGCTCTTTATTGATAGCCGCGGCTGCCGCTTGGCCCCGTAAATCACCAGCTATGGGTAAGGCGGCGAGGAGGAGGGCAAGAAGGGAAACTTTTGCCAACTTGTAGATTCGAGACTCGTGGGTAGCCATCAGATTGGGGAGTGATTAACTCCTCATTGGGGTGGGGACTAAAATTGGCCATTCGCTGGACTGCTGCCAAGCCCTTATAAAGGGGGTTACCCCCTATTTAACGTTTGTTGCCAGCTTGAAACAATGGATGGATTATTTGATTACCTGCCTGCTTTTAACCCCGAAGCGAGCAAGGTCTCAAATCCTGGTTCTTTTGGCTCCTTGGCCACCACCCGAACCTCCGAATACTGGAATCCGGCGGCTTCAAGCCAGTCATGGAGGTCGTTTTCTTTGAATCCCAACCAGCGGTCCGCATAGAGCTCACGTGCTTTTTCAAAACGATGGGCACGGAGATCAAGCACCAAGAGTCTGCCACCTGGCTTGAGGATTCGATGCGCTTCACTTAAGGCTTTTCTGGGATTATCGGCGTGATGCAGGGCTTGGCTGAGCAGCACGAGATCGACGCTACAATCGGCCAAAGGCACCTTCTCAATGTCGCCGAGAACGTAAGTGAGATTGTTAAGGTGTTCTTTCTTTGCCAAGGCCCGGCCTAGTTGGACCATGCGGGGAGAATTATCGATGCAATGGACGCTTTCTGCCCGGCGTGCGAGCAGTCGAGAAAGGGTGCCGTCTCCGGCGCCTAGATCGGCGATCTTTACGCACGGTGTGAGCAGTAGCAGCATCTGACCGATGGACTCCCATGATCGCCCTGGGCAGTAGTTGCGTCCGAGACGATCGGCTACCAGATTGAAATGTCGCTCTGCTTTTTGACGTCTTTTTTGGATGATTCGTTGCAGGGAGCGTTGATCGGCCGCGGTTGCTGGGTCTTGAGCTGTGGCGGAGATGGCGGCCTCGATGAGGCGGCTTACTCCCGCCGGAAGATTACGTGCCAGCGAGTAATAGGAATTTTTCCCATCTCTTCGGTCGTCGGCGAGGCCGGCTTTGCGAAGGAGTGAAAGGTGTGTCGAGATGCGCGACTGTCGCATGCCGAGGATTTCCTGAAGTTCGCCCACGGCGAGTTCGCCTTTGTTCAGAAGGAATAAAATCCGAGCGCGGGTGGGGTCGGCAAGTAACCGGAGAGACTCCCAGGGGGTTAGCATTGGAATTGATTAGGGGCGAACGGCTTGGGTGTCAAAAGAGGAAGCCCCGATTCCGGGGCTTCTTCGAGGGCGCTTTACAGGGCTTATTTGCGCTTATCGATCCAGCGGGTGATCGTGATTACTTTCCACGTTTCAGCCTTACCGTTGATGTTAGTGACGAAAGTCTCGCCCGGCTTGTGGTTCAGGAACTGCTTTGCCAGCGGGGAAATGTAGGAAAGAATGTTCTCTTCTGGCTTACCGTCCCAAGCTCCGAGAATATCGTAGGTGATCTGGACTTGGTCGGAACCGCGCAGGAGGGTGACGGTTGAGCCGATGCTGATGGAGTCGACCTTGGCTTCTTTAAAGTCGGTGATGCGGGCCTTCTTTAGCACGGAGTCAAGTTCGGCGCGGCGAGCTGCAAGGGTGTCATGGTCCTGGCGGGCCATCTTGTACTCTGAGTTCTCCTTAAGGTCGCCGTGTTCCTTGGCGATCTGGATGGCCTCCTTGATGGCAGGCAGGCGGACTTTGACGATGTCCTCGAGCTCGCGCTCTTTCTCTTCTTTGCTGGAATTTGAGACGACAAGTTCCTTTTCTTCGGCCTCGGTGTCGGTGTGCTTGGATTGGGCCAGACGTTGGACGTGTGGCTCGATTTTCGCCAGGCGTGAAAGCAGGGCCTTCTTGGTCATCTGGTCGAAGCCTTGACTGCTCAGCATGGTGCGAGTCAGGTCGAAGATGGTTTCGCTATCGGTCTTTGGGCCGCTTGCCGGCGCCAAGATGTCGGCGATCAGTTCGCGATCCTTGATCAATTCGTTGGCTAGCGGAATGCGGGCGGTAGAATTGGACTCCAGGGATTCGGTATCAACGGACGCGAGAATGGCGCCGAGCAGCGACGGATTAATGAGACGGTTGACGATCTCAGCATACTTCTTCGAGGTGCGATTCTTGATAACCCAGATGATGACGGGAGCACGCAATTCGCGGGTCTCGAGCCACTGGGCGAAGCGATTAGCCACATGGGCGGAAAGTTCTTGGTCGCAAAGATAAGCGATGCATTCCGAGACTAATTTAGCCGAGCCGCTCTTGGTGGTTCCGATGTCGCGGTTACGAAGGAGGTCGAAGGCGCGATCAGCCCAGTTGTCGCCGTGGTGCGCGCGGACGAGGTCCAATAGGCTGCGGATCTTCTCGGTCGTGTGAGGGATGTTAAGCGCAATGAAAGCTAGGTCGCTTTCGGAGCAAAGGGCGATGATGTCGGAGGCGGTAGGGGTGACGGTTTCAACGGTTTCAACGGCTGGACGGAAGAACTTATCTCGGTTCCAGATGCCGCAAAGAATGACCGGAAGATTATCGCGACGGCGGGCGGTGCTCAGGGCATTGACGGCCTTGGCGAGGTCTGAAGAAACCTTGGCCAGATTGGCTTCGTTGGCAGCTGAGCGAGTTTCGGCCGTAGCGCTGTCCGCGAGCTCTTCAAGGAGGGCTAACTTGCGTTCAAGGTTTGGGGCGCCTTCGTACTGGGCGAAGAGGTCTTCACCGAGGTCTTGAGGAGCTACAAGAAGGGCGTAGAGCCCTCCTTTGCGTTCGGGGACGAGCACCGCACGATCCTTGCGCAGGACAGCACGCCCTTTGGTCCACCAGGCCTTGAAGGCGGCCGCTCGGTCTTTGCCGGCGGCGAGGGAGGCAAAATGAATCCGCTCGAGGTTGGCTTCGAGGGCGTAAGATGAGCAGGTTCCGGTTGGGCTTTCGTCGAGGAGGGCCTTGACGATTCCGGCCGGGTCATTGGCGACCATCCCGGCAATTTTTTCCTTAGTGTCGTCAGCGTAAGCCGATGCTACGGCACCATTTGGGTTAATAATCTCAATTTTACCGAGAAAGAAAGCGGCGTCCATCGCGTGGGCTTTTTTATTCTGCTCTGGGAAGTCGACCGTGAAGCGTTTGGCGGCTTCGTCGTAGGCGCGGATGACGCCGATACCCCAGGCTTGGTGAAGGCAGAAGGCGGGTTGTCCCGTTGCTACCCTGTCAATGGCGGCCTGAAGAGAGTTAATTTTACCACCTTGTGGGTTGGGGACCTTGTTGCTCATTGCAAAAATTGGTTTTGGGGATAACAATTCTCACTTGCAAGCAGGAAGGCTGAGGGCTTTGGGGTCTATCGACCTTAAGTCCCAACCCCGACTCTCACACATGGCATTTAAGCCCGAAAAGCCCTCAATTCACGGTGAAACCCCAGAGACCTTGGGGGCACGATTGGTCGAGGGCGGGCACCCCCGGTACCGAGCGGCCCAGGTATTTGAGTGGATTTACCCCCGCCGGGCTGAAAAAGCCGACTCGATGACCAATTTACCAGCTAATTTAAGGGCCTGGTTGGCAGAGAACTATGATTTTGAGGCCACGGAGGTTTTGGGGCGTAAAACGGCTTTGGATGTGACCCAAAAGCTGTTACAACGCCTTCGCGACGGCTCGCTCATCGAGACGGTCATTATCCGGGCACCGATGGAGGGGGTAGGCCAAGATAAGTCCCGGCGAACCATTTGTATCTCCACTCAGGTGGGTTGCGCCTACGGCTGTAAGTTTTGCGCATCAGGCCTAGAGGGCTGGAAGCGAGATCTCTCCGTCGGTGAAATCGTCTCCCAACTTGTGCAAGTCTGTCGTATCGAAGATCAGGCGGATCCGGCCCGTGCCGCGGAAGGGCTGGCGTCATTCGATAACATCGTGGTGATGGGCATGGGTGAGCCTTTGGCGAATTATGATAATCTGATGGCGGCGTTGCGCATCGTGAACGCGGCTTGGGGTTTTGGTTTTGGCGCCCGCCGCGTGACCATTTCGACTTCCGGAGTCGTGCCTAAAATCCTTAAGCTTGCGGAAGAGCCTGAGGGCTTCCGTCTCGCGATCAGTCTGCACGGCGCAACGAATGAAGTGCGGGAAAAAATCATGCCGGTGAACAAGAAGTATCCGTTGGAAGAGTTGGTACCGGCCGCCAAGGCTTTCGCTCGTAAGCATGGGCGGATGCTCACGCTCGAATTCATCCTGATCGAAGACATCAACGACATGTTAGAGCAGGCTCGGAAATTAGCCGTGATCGCCCGTGAGTTGCATGCCCACGTTAACTTGATTCCGTATAACAAAGTCGAGGGCTTGCCTTGGGTGCGACCCTCTTTAACGCGCCAAGACCGCTTTGTGAAAGAACTTCGCGCTTTGGGCGTCACGGCGACTTTACGTCGGGAAAAGGGGCATGATATCGATGCCGCTTGCGGACAGTTACGGTTGCAGAAGGAGAAAGAAGCAGTCCGTGACGGACCGCCGCCTCCCGCGGCGGCTTAGACTGACAGGGCCGTAGCGAAAGCTTTGCGATCCGCCGCCTTGAAGAAGGCTGTGCCTGCGACCAAGGTGTCGGCGCCTGCGCTTCGGCATTGCTTGCCCGTCGTCGCGTTAATGCCGCCATCGACTTCGAGGCGATAATTTAAGCCACGCTGGCGACGTTCGTGATCGAGGAACTTAATACTCTCGAGCACGGACGGGATGAAAGCTTGGCCTCCGAAGCCAGGGAAAACCGTCATGCAAAGCGCAAGGTCGACCGAGTCCAAGTAAGGCAGCAAGCGGCAAGGATCGGTGTCCGGGTTCATCGCGATGCCCGCTGGTAGGCCTGCGTTCTTGATTGCGGCGATCGTCTTGGCAACGTCGTGATCAGCCTCCACGTGAACGGTCAGGCGATTGGCTCCAGCTTTGACGAAAGCATCCACGAAGCGATCGGGGTTCGTGAGCATCAGGTGAACGTCGAAGAATAATTTTGATTGAGGTCGAAGGTCGGCGACGACTTGTGGTCCGAAACTGATGTTGGGCACAAAGTGCCCGTCCATAATGTCCAAATGGACCCAGGAAAGTTCAGCCGCCTCGATCATGCGAAGGCCTTGCAGGAATTCACCGTGATTGGCGGCGAGCAAGGAGGGGGCGACGACAGGGGCGTTCATGATTACCAGGCCGTGGTTGCGGCTTCTCTGATCTGGGCGGCGATTTCTGCAAAGAGCGTGGGGCCTAGGCTGAGTTCTTCGGCCGTGGGGTCTCCCTTGGGTTGAAAAGTGACGGCCGCGGAGAATTCCCGGTCTTTAAACAACACGTGCTTTCCGCCCTCTGTGGTCAAAGTGCAGCGAACGATGAACGTCACCCGATAGGTGGAGATGAGGAAGGCGTCGGCGGAATTCGCCGTCTGTCCTTCGCGTTTATACTGCGTGACTTCGGTGGTGAGAAGTGCTTCACCAGAACCGATTTTGATGCGCGGGTCGCCGGAGAGAGCCTCGAGGATTTTCTCCTGCAGGACTGCATGGGTTCCGGGTCGGGAAGTCGAATTACGGACGGGCGCGACTTCGATGCGCGTGAAGGAGGGCTTCGGTCCGCCAAGCCGGTATGAAGAACAAGCCGTGACCAATCCCAGGCTAAGAATGAAGAAGAAGCGCGACATTATCGACGTTCAGTTTCTGTCGCCGACCGAGGGGCTTCTTTTTTAAAGCCAAAAGAATCAAGGTCGCTGCTGGTGGTCGTCGGGGCCGCCTCATTCGCCATGCGCGGCCTTGGGTAGGTGCCTAATAGTCGGTCGGCGATGGTCTTGGGTGGGGTCGGATTCTTCTGAATCTCGGCCAAGAGCGATTCGGCGTCTTTGGCCGCCTGAGATTCGGGAGCTAAGCTCAGGCAGGCGTTAGCCATGAGTTTAGCCGCTTCGGGGTTATTATGTTTGAACCAATAAAATTGGGCTAAATTAAGCCGCGCGCGGGCGGCGCGATCACGGAGCATGCGGATTTGTTCGGGAGCTTGTTTCGTCCGCTTGTCGTTCGGGAACTGGTCCGCCAGGGTGCGCCAATGATCAGCCGCTTCGATGGTGGAAGCTTGGTCCCAGTCGGCTCCCATGGATTCGTGGGAGCGTATCTTAGCCAGAGATTCGAGGGCTTCGGCCAAGAACTTTGAGGCCGGATAATCGCTGACCAGACGTTCCAAGGCTTCCTCGGCTTTGGACTCGATTTCGAGCTCGATGGAGAGTCGGGCGATCTTGATTAACGATTGGTCAGCCAGCGGTCCGTTGGGCGCCAGCCGTAAAGTTTTCTGCCAATAAGTGAGGGCGCTTGCAGGGTCCTTGAACCATGGGAACCAGCCGCCTAAGTAGCGTCGCTCACCGCTTCCAATCCGGTTGGCGATTTCGAATTGCAGTTGGACGGCATCTTGGAATTTAGAAAAACTCGAGTGGCGGGCGTAGATGTCGTCGATGAGGTCGGTCGCCATTTCGAAGCGACCTTGTTGCGTGTAAATGCGAGCCTGTTCGAGCATCGCCAAGGCTTCGGCGGGGTTGCCACGATTTGCTTCCGCGACCAAGGCCCACGATTTGAGGGCGGCCCTTTGCTCGCCGGAGTCATTCTCGGCGGAGGCTATGTCCATCGCGATTAGGACCACGGTCATCCGCTCCGCGGGGGTGATTTCGGGGGTGGTGCCAGCCTTGACTTGCCAATGTCCGTCTTGACGGATGAATTCCGCCGAGGCGGAGGCAGCCAGCAAGAAAGCGGCAGAATAAAAGGTTTTAGCGAGTAGGTTCATGCCAGCGAAGGAGAGTTGCGCCCCAAGTGAGGCCCGCACCGAAAGCAACCAAGAGGACAAGGTCGCCGTGTTTGATCTTACCATCACGCCAAGCTTCTTCCAGGGCGAGGGGAATCGATGCGGCTGACGTATTGCCGTAACGGTCGAGATTAAAAGGGAATCGCTCCATGCCGACGTTAAGTTGATTGGCGACGGCTTCAACGATGCGAATATTGGCTTGGTGGGGAATGAACCAAGCTACTTGGTCGGAGTTGACGCCGCATTTGGCCAGGACGCGTTCGCAAGACTCCGCCATCACCCGGACGGCAAGGCGAAAGACTTCTTTGCCATTCATCCGCAGGAAATGTTTTCCGTCGCGTAATGTTTCCGTACTGGCGGGACTCGCTGAGCCGCCCGCTACGCAATGAAGCAATTCGGCGTTGGTGCCGTCCGCACCTAAGACATTGCCGAGAATGCCAACCCCCTTGACGTTGGTGGCTTCCAGAATGGCAGCGCCGGCGCCGTCGCCAAAAAGCACGCAGGTCGCCCGGTCTTGCCAGTCTACGACGCTGGATAGCTTTTCGGTACCGATGACGAGGACATGGCGATAACCACCCGATCGCATCATGTCAGTGCCGACTTGGAGCGCATAGACAAAGCCCGAACAAGCCGCCGAGATGTCAAAGCATGGGATGTCGCGGCGAAGTCCTAGCTTAGCTTGGAGGAGGCACGCTGTAGACGGGAAGGGTACGTCGGGCGTCATCGTGGCGACGATGAGCAGGTCGATGTCTTCAGGTTTAAGTCCCGCACGGTCCAAGGCTTTGGCCGCAGCCTTCGCTCCCATGTCGGACGGATTTTCGCCTGGACCGGCGATGCGCCGTTCCGAGATGCCCGACCGGCTTTTGATCCAGTCGTCGGAGGTTTCCACCATGAGCGACAGCTCCGCGTTGGTGAGTTTACGCTCGGGTGCGTGTACACCGATAGCCCTGATAAAGACTGAAAGCTCGGCGCTGCTCATCGAAGACTTGAGGTAAGACCCGACGGCGGGAAAGGAAACACTAAAACCTCAGACTTCCTCTGGAGTGGCCGAAATCACCTTATTTGCCTCTGCTAGAGCCATTTGCATCTGACGTCCTGCCCCGTGACCTAGGGCTTCAAGGCCAAGGCGGATGGCGCTGACAATGCCCTGCCGATTGCTGGAACCATGGGCTTTCATGACGAGGCCGTTAAGTCCGAGAAGGGGGGCTCCGCCGTAGCGCTCGGGCTTAAGTTTACCTTTTAATTCTCGGACTAAAGGAAACATGGCGATGCCGCCGGCCATGTAGACCGGATTACGCATGACTTTATTGCCGACCAGTTCGCGGAGCATGTAGACCAAGCCCTCTAAGGTCTTAAGAATGACATTTCCCGTGAAGCCGTCGGTGACGACAACGTCGCACGCATCACCGAACATATCGAAGCCTTCGACCGGCCCGATATAATTGATGCTCGTACCCATGGCTTTCAGAAGACTGTGGGTGCGGTTAATGCGAGCGCCGCCTTTGCCTT
This sequence comes from Opitutia bacterium UBA7397, assembly GCA_002470605.1. Lineage (GTDB taxonomy): Bacteria > Verrucomicrobiota > Verrucomicrobiia > Opitutales > UBA953 > UBA953. Next base: position 4,824 of record DKND01000015.1, on the reverse strand, counting down.
CTTCTGTTCCGACGGTAAGAAGTCCAACGCGCGGATGGGC
>DKND01000015.1:0-4659 GCA_002470605.1 Opitutia bacterium UBA7397 | reverse complement strand
GTCGAAACTACGGCATCAACTTCTCCAGTTTTAAGCAATTCAAGGGCGATTACCATTGATGAATCGCGCTTAGATTTCAGTACCGTCATGGGCGCGTCATCGGGGCCTACGATGGAGGGCGCATGCTTGAAGATGACGCGGGACGATTTCAGATTACGGTGCTCCATCGCCAAGAGGCGCAAATTATCTTCGTTACCGACGAGCACCAGGGTGTCGTCAGGACCGATGACCCCATCTTTAAGGGCGAGGGCAGCGGCAGCGACGGCTTCTGAAGGGCCTAGGTCGCCTCCCATGCAGTCGAGGGCAATCCGGTGGCCTTTCTTCAGAGTGGCTTCGCTCATGGGTGCGGGCTGGGCCCGTAAACCGGCTTATGCGCTGGCGTCGAGGACCTGGCGACCACGGTACTTGCCCGTGGTGGGGTCGACACGATGCGAGCGACGAAGTGCACCGGATTCGGTGTCACGAACGAGCTTTGGAGCACGGAATTGGTTAGCGCCCCGACGAAGACGGCTGCGGCGTTTGGACTGTTTGCGTTTCGGGTTGGCCATGGTTCTACGCTGGGTTGAGGGTTGGTTCTACCCCTCAACCCCCCTCGGTCAAGCCCCCTTTCCATTCCCTTGCTCTTAGTTGCCAGTTTCTTTGAAATAGGCCCATGTCTGGCCATCCTGCCTTATTTCTTGATCGTGACGGGAACTTGATTCGTGACCATCACCATACCTGCAGGGAGGATCAAATTGAGCCGATAAAAGGGGTAAAGGAAGCCTTGGAGGCCTGTCTGCGGGCTGATTATCGTTTATTCATCCTTACTAATCAGAGCGGGATTAATCGGGGTATTTTTACTTGGGAGGCTTACGAAGCCTGTAATCGCAAGATGCTGGAATTACTTAATTTGCCGGCCCCGGGTATTTTGGAAATCAAGGCCGCGCCCGAACGCCCGGACGAGCCCTCCCTTTATCGTAAGCCCAGTCCTAGGTTCATTCAGGAAATGGCAGTAAAGTATTCCTTGAACCTCGGAAGGTCGTGGATGATTGGGGACCGACGCACGGATTGGGAGGCCGGAATTAATGCCGCGATCCATGCTTGTGCGGTGCGCAGCGGGAAGCCGCTGGAGCCGGTAGACGAAGTTTTTGCGCATGCGAACGGGGTGGTGATACACGAGGATTTCCCTACTTTTGTGCGGCAGGAATTACTTCTCCGATTTTGAAACGGCACAAAAAAGGACTCACCGTGAAGTGAGCCCTTGGTGGGGAGTCCGATGGAGGACTTAGCTTAGGCCTTAGGCTTTTCGTCCGGGCAGTTTGGGCACTTCTTTTCGCCGTCCTTCTTTTCTTCTTGGGTGGCTGGTGCAACGGGCGCAGTGGCAGGAGCCGCAGGCGCATCCTTCTTGTCGCACTTACCGCAATGGGCGACGACGCCTAATTGCTCGATGGAAGCCTTAGGCTTTTCATCCGGGCAGTTTGGGCACTTCTTTTCGCCGTCTTTTTTGACTTCGTCGGCGCTGACGACCGCGACTGAGAGGGCGAGGGCGCCGCAGCTGATGGTGAGGAATTTGAGGAACTTGGAGTTCATAGGTGTGGACATTCAGGATGGTTCATTCCGCTGCACTGTCAACTCGCCCCATGCGATTGCGTGTTACGTTCACCTTTAATTAAGGTTAAGTTTTAGCAATTCGGGGAGGGTGTCGACCAGGCCGCTTCCCGGGAGCCAGCGGCTGCCGGCTGAAGTCTCATAAATTTTTCCAGCTTCAACGCATTTAAGTTTATTAACGACAGGAATTTGCATCATTCCATTTCGCTGGCTTTGGGATGCGACAATCGGCCGATCGGGCGCGGCATTATCAATCCAAAGGACGACATCCGGTTTGGCTTGGGCGATCATTTCCCAGTCGAACTTCAGCCACGTTCCCGTCGGGAGCGCTGATTTAAATCCTCCAGCGGCCAAGATGCCAGCAAGGTAGGCGTCCGGTCCGGCCATCACGCCATCCCAAATAATAATAATCGTCTTATGCGTGACGGAAGCCGGTGTCGCCATGCGTCCGCAGATTTTTTCTGCCATGTCAGATTGATTGAGTACCAAGCCGATGGCCCGAATATCTTGGACGACAGCGGTCGGACTTTCGGGATTTAGTATCAAGGTCGCAAGACCGGCGTTGCGGCATTTCTCCGCCCAAAGCGGATTGGCCATGCGTGGTAATATGACCAAGGTCGGCCGCAGTTTCTGCAACGTTTCAAGGTCGGGTAGGAAGATGTCGCAATTTCGTTGGGCGGGGTGGGCGGATGGGAGCGGACACCAACGTGTCGCTGCCACGATTTGGTCGCCTCCGCCGAGATCGATAATCGTCTGGGTCGCTCCGGGGCTGAAACTTGCGATGCGCATTTCGGCGGCGGACGCTAAAATCGCCAGACCCCAGCCGATGATAAAAATCAAAATCCGCATCAGGCCGACAGCGCTTGGGCGAGGCGGATGGCCGAGGCTAAGCTTCCGACGTCAGCCAAATCCTTTCCGGCGATTTCGTAGGCTGTGCCGTGATCCGGGCTGGTGCGGATGAAGGGCAGTCCGAGTGTCAGGTTTGCCGCGCTCGCGAAATCGACAGTCTTTAGCGGGGCTAAGCCTTGATCGTGATACATCGCGACGACCGCATCAAATTCGCCATCAAGGTGGCGGTGAAAGATCGTGTCGCCCGGGAAAGGGCCGCTCACGTCATTCCCTTCGGCACAAAGCTGTTTAATCACGGGACGAATGACGTCATCGTCTTCGGTCCCGAGCAGGCCGCCTTCGCCGGCATGCGGGTTGAGGCCGCAGACCGCGATGCGGGGACGGGTATCGCCCATTTTTTTACGCAGATCAATGAGGGCTAGGAGGGTCCGACGAATGGCTGCGGGCGTGATCGCGTCTGCGACGGAACGGAGCGGCAGGTGCCAAGTGACCAAGCCGACGGTCATCCGTCCGCCGGCAAAGGCCATGACCGGTTCGCCCGTCCAGCGGGCGGCGAAAAATTCGGTCTGTCCGTGGAAAGGATAGCCCACTTCGGAAAATCCTTTCTTATTGATGGGGCCAGAGACGACGCCGCTAAACCGACCTTCCGTTGTTCCTTGCGCGGCGGCTTCCATGGCTTCAATCGCTAAGCGATGTCCGGCGGGCGTCGGTTTCCCGGCCGTAATATTGAAGTCACTGGGACCCACGATAACTCCTTTGACGCCTAATTTTTCAATCCAAGATGCCGGGCCGATTGGCATGATATTTTTCACTTCTTCGGCGTGACTCCGCAGCCATTTCGCAATGAGTTCCGGGCCGACGCCAGCGGGGTCGCCGCAAGTAATCGCTAGCGGTTTCTTCTTCATGCGGGTGAGGCGAATCGTCCACGTTTGCCGCCGAGGAAGAAATGTAAAAAGGCCAAAGCCTCAGGCGATTGATATTCTCCGCTATGGATGGCGAGTTGCGCCTGGGTTGAACAGGTGGTTCCCGGGGAATAAACATGATGGTAGGCACGCTTTAGTTCCGCGACGCTTTCAGCGCTGATTAATCGCCGCCGCAGGCCGATCAAATTCAGGCCTGCAAGTTCGTTGCGTCCGTAGGCGAGGGCCTGCGGGGGGACGTCTTCAGTGATCACGGCATTGCCCGAAGTGAGCGACCCGGCTCCGATCCGGCAGAATTGATGGACGGCAACTCCTCCGCTGATGAAGGCACTGTCTCCGACTTGAACATGACCGCCGAGCATGCACCCATTCGCCAGGATTACCGCTTTGCCTAAAATGCAGTCATGCGCGACGTGACTTCCGGCCATCAGGAGTCCGTCTGCCCCGATTAAGGTGGCTTGATTCGCTTGGGTCGCGCGGTGGATGGTGACGTGTTCGCGGATGACGGTGCGTGCGCCGACTTCGACGCGTGAGACGATTTTCGGATCAAAACCGAGATCCTGCGGGTCACCGCCGATGACTGCGAAATGGTCTACCTTTACTTCGTCGCCTAAAATTGCACCGCGTTTAATGATCGCATAGGCGGAGATGGAACAGCCTTTGCCGAGTCTGGCTCCGGCCTCGATGATGGCAAAGGGTCCGACGGTAACACCCGTCTCAAGTACGGCCGAGGGGTCGATTTGGGCGGAGGGGTGGATCACTTGGCGGGCGGGTTGGTGCCGAATAATTCCAGTTGGGCGGCTTTCACCATATCGTACAGTCGAAGAAGGCGAAGCAACTGTAACGTGTCAGATTTCGCGTAGCTTTGATTCGATTCCACGGCTTGAACAAGATTTTCAAGGATGGTCCGGAACGTCAGAACGTGATCCACGCCGCTTTCCCGAAGCAGGGTGATACTTTCGGAACGTTGAGGTTCTTGCGCGGGGATGCCGGGTAGGATGAGGATCTTGGATAACGATTGTCCTTCGCGTGGCGTCAGGTCGGCAAAGGCGTCTCGGGCCGCTTCCACGGCCTCTTTGCGGACGAACTCAAGCAGGTCGCCCTTTTTAATCATCGAAGGCGTGATGGTCTTGGTGGAATGCCAGGCCTTCACGGCCACCACGGCGGTGGTGAGGCCGGCTAAGTCGGAGCTGAAAAGCTGGAACGGTAGTTCGGTTCCGCGACGCGGGGTGGGGTTGATGACCAGGAGGTCACCTTCTTCGTCGGCCCGCTTTCGCCTCGATTGCACGGCGTATTTGCGAGA
>DKND01000135.1:10117-11898 GCA_002470605.1 Opitutia bacterium UBA7397 | reverse complement strand
GAATATCCGTGCGGACGCCACCTTTGGAAAAGACATTCTCGAATTCGGCACGCTCCTTGGCGCCGGCGCCCGCACCGTGGAATTTATCCGTCAGGCGGGTGGCGAGCTGCTTCTTAGCTTCCATCGGGTGCATCGCCTTGAGCGCGGCGAGTTCTTCCGCCGTGGAGAGCAGGAGGAGGTCGTAATAGATCCACATGGTTGCATCGGGCACCGACATGATGCGTCCGAACATATCCTTTGCGCCGTGATTAAAGGCGATATAGTTGCCGAGGCTCTTCGACATCTTGTGCGTGCCATCGAGGCCGACCAAGAGCGGCATGCCGAGCACGGCTTGCGGGGGCTGACCGTCTTGTTCCTGCAGGTCGCGGCCGACAAGCATGTTGAAGAGCTGGTCGCTGCCGCCGATTTCGATGTCGCACTTCAGCATCACAGAGTCGTAACCCTGCAGGAGTGGGTAAAGGAATTCGACGATGGAGATCGGCGTATTGGAGGCGTGGCGTTTGGCGAAGTCATCGCGGGCGAGCATTTGCGCGACGGTCATGCGGCGGCTGAGTTGGAGGGCGTCAAGGAACGACATTTTTCCGAACCACTCGCTATTGCGACGGACCTCGGTTTTCTTGGGATCAAGAATCTGGTAGGCCTGTTCGAGGTAGGTCTTGGCGTTCGTTTCGATTTCTTGCTCTGACAGCACTGGGCGAGTCTCGGATTTGCCGGTCGGGTCACCGATGCGCGTGGTATAGTCGCCGATGATCAGCACGGCCTGGTGGCCGAGTTCCTGGAACTGACGTAGTTTCTGGAAGACCACCATGTGTCCGAAAGTCAGGTCGGGGCGGGTGGGGTCGACGCCGAGCTTTACGCGCAAGGTTTTCCCGGCCTCAAGGCGCTTGAGGATTTCACCTTCACCGATGAATTTCTCGGTGCGAGATTTCATGACCTTCAACTGTTCCGCGGGGGACATACCTTTACTCTCCCCAGAGACAGGGAAGGGGGAAGGAAAAAGAGTCATCGAGGGCTCGAGGACACGAGATACAAAGAGGGCCGGAGAGAGGCAGCGTGAGTTGATCGGTTGACCTGTTGACAGGTTGGCAAGGGAGGTATCGGGGGAGGGGTGAGGTAGGGAGTTTCGTTCCAGGTGGCGGGTGGCGGCCCCGGGTTCCAGGTGGCAGGGTAGGGATGTGATAACATCGCATCCGGTTGTATTGGGTAGGGTTGAGTGCCCTCGCTCAACCGCGGCCCTTAAGGTAGGGACGTGATCACTATCGCGTCCTAGAGGGGCCACCCTGCGGCGGCCGAGGACAGCTAGGTCGGCACGCAGTGCAGACCCTACCTCAAGGCAAGCACTCCCCCGATACTCCATACTCTTCCTGCATCCCTTGCCCGCAGGTCAACTTGTCAACTGGCCAGCTAGTTAATCTCTCTGGCCAACTGGCCAACTGGCCAACCGTTCAACGGGTCAACTTTGCCTCGCTCGTGTCCTCGGGCCCTCGGGTCCTCATGCCCTCTATTGATTGCTCTCTCGCCTCTTCCTTGCCTAATGGAGGCATGGATCTCGTTCGCGAACTCATCGAGTATGTTAGCCACGCCAGTGTTTCTACCGATCCGGCCTTCAAGGCAGGGATGGATGGCGCGCGCGCACACATCTGTGGTTTGCTCAAATCAGCTGGCCTGGAGGTCGAAGTCGTGCCGACGCCCTTGCATCCGGTCGTCTTGGCGCGTCGCCGTGGTCCGGATGAATGGCCGCATATCGTCTTATATGGACATTATGACGTCCAACCCGCCGA
>DKND01000135.1:3169-10050 GCA_002470605.1 Opitutia bacterium UBA7397 | reverse complement strand
TCGAGGGCGAAGAGGAGATCGGCTCACCGAGTTTCCCCGAATTTCTCCATGCCCATAAGGCCGAATTAGCAAAGGCGGATTGCGTCATGCTCTCGGATACCGCCAGCCCGTCGTCGGACCAAATTGTGATCACCACCGGCTTGCGCGGTATCATTGGCTTGGAAGTAGGGCTGACGGGGCCGCGTTCCGATTTACATTCGGGCCTCCATGGCGGGGCGGTTTACAATCCCATTCAGGCGCTCGCTGAACTCTGTGCCTCTTTGCATGACGCGGATAACGCCGTGACCGTCGAAGGTTTTTACGAGAATGTCGATCAGCCTCAGCGCTGGGAGCGGGAGGAGCTGCGCAAGCTACCGATGTCGGAAGAAGATTATCGCCGCTTCTTGGGCGTCGACGAATTGCATCCCGGTCCGGGATTGAACGGCCTGGAAGCCGTACGTTTCGCTCCGACTCTAGAATTCAACGGCATCGGCGGCGGCTATCAGGGGCAGGGCTCTAAGACCGTCATCCCTTCCAAGGTCTTCGCTAAGATCACCTGTCGCCTCGTGCCGGGCCAGGACCCGGTTTATATTCATAAGCAAGTCGCGGATGCCATCCGGGCGCGTGCGCCCAAAGGCGTGAGGGTCGATATCAAGGAGATGCAGGGTAACGGAGCTTATTATGTCTGTCCGCCCGACCGGGCGAATACCCCGAAGGATCAGAATCCCGTCTTGGCCCGGGCGTTCCGCGAAGCCGATAAGGCAATCGCCGAAGCTTTCGGTAAAGCGCCGCTCTATCTCCGCGAAGGTGGTAGCGTTCCGATCATCGGGGACATTCGGCGCGAGACCGGACTCGACTCGGTGATGATTGGGCTCTTCACGCCTGACTCCAATCTACATGCGCCGGACGAGAATTTTGAAATCCAGATGGCCGAGCGTGCCACCAACGCTTACGAGATGATTCTCGAGCGGTTGGCGGGAACGTCTCGCCGCTGAAAATTCTTCGTTAAAAGGGCAAATTAGGCCTTTTTAGGTCGGTTGGTGCGTGCTTTTCCCTTTCGTAAACCCTGAGAAGTCCTAAACCTTAAGGGCTTAACCATGGCCGTATTCCGCAAACGTACTCACACGCCGACTCCGAAGAAAAAGGATATCCCGGCGGGTCTCTGGACCAAGTGTCCCCTCGATGGCGAGATGGTCTATTCCAAGGACCTGGAGGCGAATTGGAATGTCTTTCCGGTCAGCGGCTACCATGAGCGCCTCTCCACCAAACGCCGCATCGCTTTGTTGATCGATGAGGGTAGCTGGAAGGAGACCGACTCCAAGCTGGCCTCGAAGGATCCGCTCAAATTTACGGCCGGAGGCTCTTACCCTGAGCGCCTAGTCCAGCACCAGAAGAAGTCCGGCCTGCGCGACTCCGTGGTCTGCGGGCATGGTCTGATGGACGGCCTGCCGGTCTCGCTCGCCATCATGGACTTCTCTTTCATGGGCGCCTCGATGGGCTCAGTGGCCGGCGAAAAAGTCACCCGTGCTATCGAACGTGCGATTAAGATGAAGTGCCCCTGCGTCGTGGTCTGCGCCTCGGGCGGAGCTCGCATGCAGGAAGGCATTCTTTCTTTGATGCAGATGGCCAAGACCAGCGCGGCCCTCGCTAAATTACGCGCCGCTGGCCTGCCTTACATCGCCGTCCTGACCAACCCGACGATGGCCGGCGTCATGGCAAGTTATGCCACGCTGGGCGACGTGATCGTGGCCGAGCCTGGTGCTCTCATCGGTTTCGCCGGTGCCCGCGTGATTAAGGAGACCACCAATCAGGATCTTCCTGAAGGTTTCCAGTCCTCCGAATTTCTCCTTAAGCGCGGCTTGATCGACATGATCGTGCACCGCAAGGAAATGAAAGCCAAACTGGCGAGCCTCCTGCGTGCCTTGGCGCACCGCAAGGTGAAGGTCAAATCCGTCAAGCGCCGCGCGGCCTAAGCAAGCGCTGCGGAGATGGAACTCGCCGACACGCTGCACTGGTTGACGAGTCTACGTAATCTTGGTTCGCGCCTCGGCGTGGATCGCATGCGCATGTTGGCGGCCCGCTTGGCGCATCCCGAGTCATGCGCCCCCGTCTTTCATGTCGCCGGCACGAACGGTAAAGGCTCGACGTGCGCGATGATCGAAGCGATTCAGCGGGCACATGGACGCCGGACGGGACTTTATACGAGCCCGCACCTGATGGAAATCGGCGAACGTGTCCAAATCGATCGTCGCTCGGCGACCCAAGAACGCATCGGTGAACTGGCCGAGCAGTTGCGGCCGCATTATGAAGCGATTGTCCAAGAGGATAAGGCCATGGCGCCGACGTTCTTCGAGCTGATCACCGCGATTGCGCTTCTGGAATTCAGGGAGCAGCATGTCGACGTGATGGTTCTGGAGACCGGCCTCGGCGGCCGATTGGATGCCACGAACATCTGCCAGCCTGAAGTTTGCGTTATCACTTCCATCGGCCTGGACCACCAAGAATATCTAGGAGCGTCCTTGGCCGCAATCGCCAGGGAGAAGGCCGGAATCATTAAAACTGGCGTTCCGTGCGTGGTCGGGATGGTGCCGCCCGAAGCCGAAGCCGTAATCGTCGCCCGAGCCCAAGAAGTCGGCGCTCCGCTTTATTTTGTCAGAGATCGCTTCAAGGCCGGATTACCGCTGACTAATCTTGAAGGAGCACACCAGCACTGGAACGCGGGCGCCGCTTTACTTGCCAGCGAACTCGCGACCCGATTGCCGATTGATCAGGCCTTGGCGCGGGCAGCGCTGCTAAATGTCACCTGGGCGGGCCGCTGGGAAGACCTCACGCTTAGCGATGGCCGCAAGCTCATCATCGACGGTTCGCACAATGAAGAAGGCGTACGGATTGTGGAGCCGCTCCTGGCGCAGCTACGTGAGCCGACGATTATCGTCGGTGCGCTGGGCGCGCATCGGGCCCGGCCTTTGATCGAAGCCGCCGCGCGTCATGCGGCTGTGCTTATTTTAGTCCGGCCAGATAATGAAAGGGCTTGTTCGGTGGCTGAACTCAAGACACTCGTACCTCCGTCTTTCAAAGGCGAAGTCCGAACGGCCTTGGTCGCTGATTTATTTCCGGCGGCCGGACAGTGCGCCGCGCCGGGCGATCCGTTGGTAGTCTTGGGCTCGCTCTACCTGGTCGGCGAAGTCTTGGCTAGGCTGCAAGGGCGAGCCTTGCCGGACGCGGGGATGCAGGACCGTTTGCTGACCGCCAAAAAGAATGTCCCTAAAGTGGATCCGACGGAGTTACCTCAATGGCTCATCGCCGAAGACGATGACTACATGGTTTTTGATAAACCCGGATGGCTGGTATGCCACCCGTCGAAGGACGGACCGTGGTCTTCGTTGGTTGGCGCCGTGAAAGAGTGGAAGCAATCCGAAGTCTCTTACCTCATCAGCCGTTTGGATCGCGAGACGAGCGGCATCATCCTCATCGCCAAGCATCGGGAGGCCGCTTCGGCCGCCCAGACGGCGATGGAGCAGCGATTAGTCTCTAAAACTTATTATGCCTTGTTAAAGGGTATCCTGCCTGCGCCCATCTTGGTCGATCAGCCTTTAGGTCCAGATGAGACCAGCGCTGTCGCCGTAAAAACGGCCGTCCGCGAGGGCCCTGGGACTTCGCCCTCGGCGACTTTCTTTGAGCCGATCCTGACGGGGGGCGGATTTACTTTAGCGCGCGTGCAGCCGCACACCGGACGGAAGCACCAGATCCGGGCGCATGCGCAATGGCTGGGCGTCCCGGTAGTGGGAGATAAACTCTACGGCGGCGATGAATCGCTTTACTTGGAATTCGCCGAGTTCGGTTGGACGGAGCGCCATGCCGCCAAGTTGGAAATGGGTCGCCAAGCTCTCCATGCGGCGCAGTTGGATTTCCGTTCCCCGAAATTGACGCGGATCTTTACGGCTCCGCTGGCCCCGGACATGCGGGCCTTCGTCTTGCAGAAGATGGGGTTCAGCGCTGAGCAGTTGGATGAAGCACTGGGAAGCTAGAGGCCCAGAGGCTCGGAGGCTCAGTGGACCAGAGAGAGGCAACGTTAGTTGACCCGTTGTATAGTTGGCCAGACCGTTGCACCGTTAGTTGATCCGTTGACCGGTGGGCCAGTTGACTAGGGAGGCAAGAACACGGCGTAGCCGCGAGGGGGCAAGGGGTAGGGACGGTTGTCGAAGCTGTCCGAGGTGAAAAAGTGCAAATCGGCCAGCGGCCTGTGCAACAGTGCAAAGGTGGGGGACAAGAGGCAGGGCTCAAAGGGGAACCGGAGACCGGAACGATACAACGTGAGTTGACCAGTGGGCCAGTTGGCTAGGGAGGTAATGGGTAGGGTTGAGCGCCCTCGCTCAACCGCGGCTGACCAAGGGTGGTCAGCCCTACCTCGCCCTACCCCCTAAGAAAAACACCTTTGCACTTTTGCGTTCCCGGTCTCACCCATGAGCCAATGCTGCGGCATCGACGGCGACCGCACCGGCAGCTCGGAGGACTTGGGCACAGGCATGCAAGGTCGCACCCGTCGTGAGCACGTCATCGATAATCACGTAACGCCGGGATGAGTCGATCTTCTGGCCGGGTTTAAGTGCGAACGCCTTGGCCACGTTCTTACGCCGGGCCGCACGGTCAAGGCGGGTCTGCGAAGCGGTCTCGGAGTGTTTCGCCAAGAGGATTTGAACTTCGCATCCAGGCAGACGCTGGCCGAGGGCCTGGGCGATGCGTTCGGTCTGATTGTAGCCTCGATCCCTGAGGCGTCGGGCATGGAGCGGTACAGGTACGAGAATCGAGCCGCTGAGGTGCCGCTTAAAGTCCTGATCTTCCACGGCCGCATCGACTAAGTCGTCGGCCAGGTAGGGCGCTCGGCCGTACTTAATCTGGTGGATGATATCTCTAGCCGAACCCTTGGCCTGAAAGGCACAAACGGCGCGGGTAAAGGCGGGGTGGAGGTCGAGGCAATGGGGGCAGTCGCGGTCGCCTTCGAGGATGCCTTCGAACGGGTGGCCGCAGGTCGAGCAACGTGGGTCGTGAATCCGGATTAATTCCAAGGCGCCGGTGGTGGAAAGGTGGCGGCGCGGTCCATCTTCCATAGGCAGTTGCGTCACGACGCAATCTCGCGGGAAGAGCAGATCAATCAAGCCCCGGTCTAGGTCATCGAGTAGTCCCATGGGAAGGCATCGCCCCATGCGGGAGCTCGGGCATGAGTAAAGTCATCAGCCTGCTAAAATGCATTTGCCCGTCGGCAGGTTCAATCCAAGGTTCTACCCAGACTATGGCTTTCGATTTTGATAGCTGTCCGGAACGCGCAGGGACGGATAGCACTAAGTGGCACAAGTATGCCAACCGCGACGTCATCCCATGCTGGATCGCGGACATGGATTTCACGTCTCCGCCGGCGGTCGTGGAGGCCATCAAGCGTCGAGCCGACCACGGCGTTTTCGGCTATCCGGCCCAGCGCGATGAGGTCTTTGTTTCTATTGTTAACTATCTCCGCCGCCGACACGGTTGGGAAATCAGGCCCGAGTGGATCACGTTCATGTGTTCGCTGGTGCCTGGGATTCATGCGACCATCCGTTGCGCCAGCAAGCCGGGCGAATCCGTCGTCACCACGGCTCCAGTCTACCCGCCGTTCCTGACGGCGCCGGTCATTTCAGAACGCAACCCCCTCAAACTCGAGATGGTCTTTGTCGAAGGGCGCTGGACTTTTGATTGGGAGAAACTCGAAGTGGCCTGCGCGCAGCCGCACGCCAAGGTCCTATTGCTCTGCAATCCTTACAACCCGCTGGCGCGCGTTTTTGATCGGTCCGAGCTTGAGCGATTGGCCGCGTTGGTCCGAAAGCACGACCTCGTCGTCTGTTCGGACGAAATCCATTGCGACCTGATTTTAGACCCGAAGGCAAAGCACACGATCTTTGCCACGCTCGGGGAAGATATTTCAGCGCGGACCGTCACGCTCATGGCCGCCAGCAAGACTTACAATATCGCCGGACTGACTTGTGGCTTTGCGATTATCCCCGACCCGCAGTTACGGACACGTTTCCGCCGGGTTCTGCAAGGACTGTCGCTAGATCAGAACGTCTTCGGCTTGGCTGCCACGCAGGCGGCGTTTGACCATGGTGAAGCGTGGCGCCTAGCCTGCGTCGATTACCTGCGCGGCAATCTCGACCTGATTGAGCAGGAGTTGAAATCCATGCCTGGCGTGGTCCTGAAAGCCCGTCCGCAATCCAGTTTCTTGGCATGGTTCGACGTCAGCGCGCTGGGTTTCGAAGATCCGCATGCAGAATTTGAAAAAGGCGGTATCGGCTTCAGTAATGGCGCCGACTTTGGCGGGCCTGGGCACGTGCGCCTTAACTTCGGATGTTCCCGCGAAAAACTCCGCGAGATTTTACGTCGCATGCAAGCCGTCGTCGCGCGGGCGCCGGGTAAGGCGTGAGTCGGCGCGACGCTTAAACTCGATTCGCTAAGACGTTCGTCACGATGATGCATGCCAGCGCGGCATTCTCGGCGCGCAGAACGGTCGGGCCAAGACCCACGGCGCGAAAGCCGGCAGCACGGGCGACGGCGTATTCTTCGGAGGTGAGGTCGCCTTCCGGGCCAATCAGCCAGAGGACTTTCTTAGCTTTTGAAAAATCCAGATGTGCCACCGGCTCCGCATCGAATTCGAGCGAGCCCGTGAGACGTAATTCATCGGGGGAGCAGGCCGGCAGGGAGGCGAGCCATTCGCGCAGGCGCTGGGGCTCGGAGATTGCCGCCAGCCAGGGATGCCCGGATTGCTTGCAGGCCTCGACGGCCTGATGGTGCCACTTCAAGCGGCGGGCACGCGCCCGGTCGGCATCAAGTTTTAATTCGCAGCGGGCGGTTTCCAGCGGAATGACGGCGGCCGC
>DKND01000135.1:0-3143 GCA_002470605.1 Opitutia bacterium UBA7397 | reverse complement strand
GTGCGAGCGCGGACGACTTCGACGGTCGCTCCGTCGCCGTCGGCTGAATCGAGTTTGCCTTCGACGACGAGACCTTCGCCGTCGAGCAAGACCACCGCGTCACCCCGTCGAGCACGTAAGCTGCGGACGACGTGCGAGCTTTCTTCGGCGGAAAGTTTTACCCGCGCGCCAGGTTTGCAAGCGGGGGCCTGTTCGTGGCTGAGCCAGACGCGCAGGGGGCTCATCGGGAAAGGGCGAGCGGTTGATCGTAGGAAGGATCCCAATCCTTCCAGACGGTTTCATAGCCGGCGACCTTGAGCATCGCGGCTACCTCGGCCGGAGAGCGGTCGTCTTCGATGGCAAACTGTTCCAGGGAGGCTTCCTTACCTTCGGCGTAGCCGCCGGGGTTGGTTCGGGAGCCGGCGCTCATCGCCGTGATGCCGAGGCGACAGGCGTGGTTGCGAAAAGCTTCGCTTTCGCGCGTGCTCAACGTGAGTTCGATTTCACCGTTAAAAAGACGGAAGGCACAGATCGCCTGGACCAAATTGCGATCGGTCATCTCGACCTTAGGCTGGAGTTCGCCTTCGTGCGGCCGGATGCGGGGGAAGGAAACACTGAAACGGCTTTGCCAGTGTTTGCGTTCGAGCCATTGCAGGTGGAGCGCCGTGAAGAAGCATTCGGCCCGCCAGTCTTCGAGACCGAAGAGCGCTCCTAATCCGATTTTGTGAACACCCGCGGCGCCGACGCGGTCAGGGGCGTCGAGGCGGAAGGCGAAATCGGATTTACGACCCTTGGGGTGGTGCGTGTTATAAGTTTCGCGGTGGTAGGTCTCTTGGTAGACCAAGACCGCATTAAGACCGTGGCGGCGGAGCTCTTCGTATTCGGGAGTCTCCATGGGCTGAACTTCCATCGAGAGCGAAGCGAAGTGCGGGCGAAGCAGATTGAGGGCGGCCACGAAGTAAGGCAGCTCTACTTTATTGGATTCGCCGGTCAGGAGGAGCAGATGGTCGAAGCCTAGTTTCTTGAGGGCGCCGGCTTCGCGGAGGATTTCTCCGGGGTTGAGCGTGCGTCGCGCCACTTTGTTACCCGCCGAAAAGCCGCAATACGTGCAGACGTTCTGGCACTCATTTGAGAGGTACGCCGGAGCGAACAGCTGCATCGTCCGCCCGAAGCGGCGAAGCGTCCGTTCACGGCTGAGCCGTGCCAAGGTCTCGAGATGCGGCGCCGCCGCCGGCGAGACGAAGGCTTTGAAGTCTTCTAGTTCGGTGACGCCGTTCTCGGCCCGCGCTATCGAGCGGAGAACCTCGGCGTCCGTTTTCGCCTGGACGGAGGCGAGCACGTCATCCCACGGATGGGCGGCATGGACGGCGGCGAAAGACATTGGGTAATGATTTAAACCAAAGTCAGGCGAGCGCAAGAGTTCGCGGCAGGGCCGCGGCGGCTTAGAGCACGGCGGAGTAACCTGCCGCGTCGAGAAGAGCGGCCAACTCAGACGGATTCGTCACCTTGACGCGGATCATCCACGCGCTCGTGTAGGGCTCGCGATTGACCAAGTCAGGCGCGTTGTTGAGCGCGCTGTTTGCTTCTAAGATTTCGCAGGAGACCGGACTATAGAGATCCGAGGCGGCTTTGACGGATTCGACGGTGCCAAAAACATCACCGTGGGCAAAAATCTTTCCGGCCTTAGGCAGGTCGACAAAGGTCACGTCGCCAAGGGCGGCCTGAGCGTGGTCCGTGATGCCGATGGTAGCGGTCCCGTCGGCGGCGAGTTTGATCCACTCGTGGTCTTTGGTGTATCGGAGATCGGAAGGGACGTTGCTCATAGGTTCGGGGTATGGGGGCGGAGGATTATTTCAACCTTTCACTTCACAAAGGGCTCGGTGGCGATGTGCAACGGGATGCGGTGACCCCGGACGTCGACGCACAAGTCAGCGGAACCCGCATAGCCGGCTGCGACCAGGGCGGTGCCAATGGGCTTGTTTAAAAGGGGTGAAAGCGTGCCGGAGAGGACTTCGCCGACCGAGATTTCTCCCGCGAAGATGGCTGCTCCTTGGCGAGCGATTCTCCGATCATCGAGCGAGAATAGGATGACCGACGATGGCGGACCGCCTTCGGCTTGACGGGCTAAGGCCTCGCGACCGACAAAGGTGGGCTTGGCGAATTTCACGGTCCAGCCGAGGCCGGCTTGAATGGGCGAAATACGCTCCGAGATCTCGTGGCCGTAGAGAGGATAATTGGCTTCGAGGCGTAGCGAATCGCGTGCACCCAATCCGGTTGGGATCAGGCCTAATGGACGGCCGGCGGCAAGCAGCGCGCGCGCGACCTTGTCGGCGGAGGCCGAGGGCAGGTAGATTTCGAAACCAGGCGAACCCGTATAGCCGGTGCGTGAGACGATGCAGCCCTTGGCGCCAGCGACTTCGCCGATGACGAAGGCAAAACGTTTAAGGGTGGCGAGGGGGAGTGCAGTGACGGCGGAGAGGATTTTTTCGGCCAGCGGTCCTTGGAGTGCGAGTTGAGCCCAGTCGTTACACTCGTCGATGATTTCGACCTTCGCCTTGCCGACCAGAGAGCGCATCCAGGCGATATCCTTTGCGGCGTTGGAAGCGTTAAGACAGATGAGAAATTCGGTTTCGGCCAGACGATAGACGATCAGATCATCGACGCATCCGCCGTCCGGCTGACACATCACCGTGTAACGGGCGGTGCCGATGCGGATGGACGCCATCTCGTTGGTCATGATGCTGTCGAGGAATGCGGCCGCGTCCGCGCCGCGCACGCGCGCTTCACCCATGTGCGAGACGTCGAAAAGCCCGGCGGTACGGCGGACAGCGAGGTGTTCCTCGATGATACCCGTATATTGCACGGGCATTTCCCAGCCTGCAAAGGGGACCAAGCGAGCGCCGAGTTCGACGTGCAAGGCGTAAAGAGGCGTGCGGGCAAGCGTTTCCGACATGTCCCGAAGGTGTTCGGGATTGGCGTCTGTTCCAAGAAAAAAGCCCGACGGTAAAGCCGGGCTTTCGGGTCAGCGGACAGGACTAAGATCAGAGACCGAGCTCTTTGCGGAGGTCGGACAACTGGCTCTTGTATTGGTCGTCCGAGATCGACTTGGAGCGGAGGCGGCTTTCAAGCAGGGCGTAACGAGCGCTGAACTCAGAATAGGCGAG
>DKND01000093.1:3228-15685 GCA_002470605.1 Opitutia bacterium UBA7397 | reverse complement strand
GCGGAAGACCCTTCGTGGTATTCACGGATGAGCGGGTATTTCGCGGCCGCCTTTTCGACAGCGAAGTTTTTCGCAGATTGGACGGTGAAAGACATGTTAGATTGGCCTGAGCCGAGCCAGACTTCACCGACGAGGACGTCCTTCACTTCGACCTTGTGGCCAGACTTGCCCGTGACGACGAGTGAGCGGGATTCAGCGGAAGCGGAAAGCGCGTCGAGTTTGAGCGACCACTTACCGTCGTCCGCAGCGGTGGCGGATTTCGATTGGCCACCGAAAGCGACCGTGACGGCTTCTCCTGCGTCAGCCCAGCCCCAGACGGCGACGGGCTTCTCGCGTTGGAGAACCATGTGATCGGAGATCGGCGAGCCGAGTCGGAAATCTCCGGCGAGCAGGGAGGTGTAGCCAGTGGCCAATACGGCCAACAGGGCAGGGAGGAAGCGAGGGGAGCGCATACCTTTCAAACAGCGAAAAGCACGCGGGGTTGCGAGAAATAACCGCCAACCTGCTTTATTTCAGGGTTTTTATATACAGCACCAAAGATTCAATCTGAGCCTCGCTCAAAATCCCCGCAAAACTGGGCATGGCGTATTCACCTCTGGCGTAGGCAGGTGCTCTTTTGGCGCCGGGTTCGAGGATGGATTCGCGAAGGTAGGCTTCATCGGCCAAGCAGCTACCTTTCTTCCCTTTGTCGGTGACGTAATCACGTTTGGTACCGAAGAGACCCTTCCATTTCGGCCCCACGTGAGGTTGGTCGATATCGAGGACGGAGTGACAAGCCACGCAGCCGAACATCGTGGCCAGGCGACGCCCTTCATCGGCTGAGACCACCTCGGTTTTTTTCGTCGCGGCGGCGCGCGGGGTCAGGTTGACGGAGATGTCTCCGAACCCTTCCGCTTTGGCGTCGAACTTCGCTAACTTATAGGGAGTCGTATAAGCGTTTTGTTCGAGCGTGGCGCCGTCGGCACTGGAGATGGACCAACCGATGCGAAGTTGTTGCACGGTCTTCATCGCAGGCACACCGATGAAGACGCTATGGCCGTCTTGACTGAGATAGGCGCTGCTGGGCGTGATCCAGTCGTTGCCCGTGCTTCCGTCCGCTTTGTATTGCGCGGAGCCGTAAGTGTAGGCGCGTTTATATTTCCACGAAGCCAGCGCGTAGTTCGCAGGGTCGGTCGCCTTGTAGGGATCGAGCGCGACATCGAAGCGGAGCAGCACGCCTTTATCCATCGGCACGACTTCGCGGGGCGTGAGCGAGGGGGCACCGGTGTAGCGGAGACGTCCGAGGCCAGAGAGCGTATTGACGACGTTGCCCCAGCCGACGACTTGGAAGCCTGCGATGTAGGCCTGGCCGTCAATTGGATTGACGGAGCCGTTCAGGGGGGGGAAGTCGAAGGCCGTGGTGATGCTGACCACGCTGGCTTGGGGGCGGGAGGCACGGTCATTGAACACGACCCGCAATACCTCCGGTTTATTGAAGCAAATCTGCAGCATCGAATCATTGAGCGGGCCCATCTTCGCATCGAAGAGCCAGATTTGCGAAAGAGCGGAAGCATTGACCGAATGCGGCATCCAGGTGAGCGGATCGGCAATCGGGGCGGGGTATTTCTCGCGGGGATACTTATCGCCGAGGAAGCCATAGAATTGGGCGTCTTTCACGATATGGAGCGGCGTGCTCGGAATGTATTGTCCTTCTTGGTCGCTGGAAGTCACCAGCCCGGTGCGCAGATTGACGCCGATGTTGGGTTGGCGGAAACCGTAGCCGAGAAGTGTGGTTTTTTTGCCGTCAGCGGAGATACGTAAGACGCTACCGTTATGTTTGCCGAGGGTCGTGGCTTCCTGGCCGCCCTTGGCGATGATGAATTCGCCGGCGGGGGCGGGTCGGATGGTGCTGGGGAATTCGCGCATGTCCGCCGTCTGTCCGAAGTTGTTGGAGAAAAGCTCATGCACGTCGGCTTCGCCGTCGCCATTGGTGTCGATGAGTTTCCAGATGCCATTGCGATCGAAGGCAAAAATCGCTTCGTCGCGGATGGCGACGGACATTGGTTCGTGAAGGCCGGAGGCGAAGCGACGCCAGAGGACGGGGCCAGCGGGCTCATGCAGGCCTTTGGCCGTCCAGACATCTCCGTCGAGGGTGATCAGAACTCCGGTGCCGTCTTTCTTGAATTGAATATCACCGCAGCGGACGGCGCGTTTCCAAGGGTTGGCGGAAGGAAGGTCCACGTGGTCGATGACATAGGCTTCTTTACCCTGGGAAGGGGAGATCGCCGTGGTGACCGCTTGGGGCCAGCGGAGCTTGGAGGTCCCGGTGGGCATCGGGCGCGGAGCGATGGCGGGAGCGGCATGCTCATCGCAGATCGAGACGCAGAAATTGACTGGTTCGGCGTGGGCCGGGACTTTGACGACAAAGAATTCATCGTCATGCGTGAGCTCGGCGAAGTCTTTGCCTTCGGGGCAAGTGACCGTGACGCCGGTCTCGACTTCTTGGGAGGGACCATTCATCCGCGCGCCAACAATCAGCTGGAGATTTTTTTTATTGGCTGAAACCGTGAGGTGACGTTCGACGACGGTGTGACCGTCATGTTCGGAGGCGGTCCACCATTCGTTTACCGTCGAACCTTGGGCCGTATATTCCAAGACCACTTCTTCGCCAGCGAGGCGAAGGGCTTTGAAACGCCCTTGATTTTCGTTGAGCGGGCCGCGGCCGATTTCTTCGGGAGAAGGGGCGGGATCGCGCGGATCAACCCGGTTGATTTTATCGCCGGATTGCCATCCGGGTATGATCGAATGTCCCAGCCAGAATTTACCGTCAGGTTGCGGGGCAGGGAATTGTCCGCCCGGCGTCTTGCGTCCGGAATCGTGATACGAGCCTGGGGCGAGGGCTTTGTCGGTGACGCCTTTGCCTTTCCAGATGGCGGAGACGCGGAGCAGGTCGGTGTCGAAGCACACCCAGCAGTCGTCGGGTAAATTAAGAATCAGTCCGCGGGGCGTCAGGTTATGTGCGCCGGTACCTTCTCGGCGGGCGTCCAAGACGGAAGAGAAGAACGGATAATCCGCCTCGACCCATGAGCCCCAAGGGGAAGGGGTTTTAGCTTTGAGGGGCACTCTCGGTTCGCGGTCGGCCGCGCAAAGATTAAACGACGCAAGCAGCAGCCCGATGAAAATAAACTTAGATTTCATAGGCTGCAGCGACTGTCCGACGAGGTCCGAAGGGCTTACAGCTCGGTGATGACGAGGTTCTTGAACCAGCAGGGGTCGCCGTGTTCGGTGAGCATCAGTTTACCGTGCCCCGGGGCGAAGTCCTTTTTCTTACCAAACTTGCTCTTGGTCACGTGTTCTTTCCATTCGGCCGAGTTCGCATCGGCTGAAGAGACAGTCTTACCGTTGAGGAAGTGTTCGATCTTGCCGTCCTTGATGACGACGCGGCTGTGGTTCCATTCGCCGATCGGCTTCAGGATCTTGTCCTTAGCGGAATCGAAGAGGTCATAGATGCTGCCGGTATTATGGCTGCCGCCTTTGAGACCGTCCGGGTGCTTGTTGTCGTCGATCATCTGGTATTCGACACCGAGCCATTCTCCTTTGCCTTTGGCGTCTTTAATGTTGGTCACCCAATATTTGATCCCGTTATTCCCGGCGTCGGCCAGCTTCCAATCCCATTCGAGTACGAAGCTGGAGTATTCTTTCTTCGAGATGAGGAAGGACGTGCCCTTGGCCGGGGTCAGATGGATGACGCCGCCTTCTTCGGTGGACCAGCCGGCCGCGGGCTTGGCGCCAGAGCCATCGGTGAAATCTTCCAACGTCAATTTGACGGGGTCAGCGGCGAACAAAGCCGAAGTCGTGAAGGCGAGGAGAGCGGGGAGGAGGCTGCGCATGGGAGGGGACGACACCCTTGCCTGACCTTTTAGCGATTTCAACCCCCTAAAACCAAGAGGTTAATTTAGAGCCCTTTGAGCCAGCTGAGGAAAGTATGGTCGTCGACCATTAGGATACTCAGGAGGTCGCTTTGTTCATCTGTCCAGAGTTTCATAGATTTAGGGATTTCCTCTGGCTCGCTGATGCCGGAAGCGATGAAAGGCTGATCGAGCAAGGCCTTATCTTTGGACAGTAGGATCCAGTCCGAAGAATAAGCCGCGTTATAACTGTCGTCCTCGAAGCCCCAATCGACATCGCTGTCGTGAATCACGGCGGGGGTGAGTTGGAAGTGCTTGGCCAGTTGCAATACGACCGGCTCGAGGTTGAGGCAGCGATTCGAGATATGCACCGCGATCACCCCGCCGGGTTTCAGCTGACGGCGGTAAGTTTCAAAAGCTTCGCGCGTAATCAGATGGACCGGAATGGCGTCGCTGCTAAAGGCATCGAGCACGATCGTATCGTAATTCTGGTCGGCTTCCCGTTCCAAGGAGAGTCGGGCATCGCCCATGACTACTTCAATTTTCGCGGCAGAGTCTGCAAGGAACGTGAAAGTGGATCGGGCGAGGCGCACTACGTCGTCGTTAATCTCGTAGAAGCTCATCTGGTCGCCCTTGCGCCCCCAAGCGGCCATGCTACCGGTGCCCAAGCCGACGACGGCGATTTTTCGTCCGCCTTCCGGGTGCAGGGTGCGCATCAGTCGGCCGACGCCGCTGCTGTCGGTGTAATAAGTGGCGGGAATCTTGCGTTTTTCAGGCGAGGTGAATTGCAATCCGTGCAGCGTGCCGCCGTGTTGGAGGCTGAACTGGTGTTGGTCGGGCTCGCCGGCGTAATATTCGTTCACCTTGAGTACGCCGTAAAAATTACGGGAAAGCTCCTTGGCGCCTTTCAGGCTGCAATAGGTGTCGACGACTAAAGTCGTACCGAAAAGCGGCAGCCCAATGAGCAAAAGGACCCAAGCCCAGCGGCGCGTGCCTTGCTGGAGCGGGCTGCGAGGGTCGCGATAAAGTACGCCCAACACGAGCGTGGCCAGCATCATCAACCCCATGTGCAGCTCGAAGTAATTGAGGAAAATCAACGGAGCGACGCCGGCGACAAATAGGCCGCCCACGGCACCTCCGGCCGAGATCGAAAGGAAGTAGCCGGTGAGCCGTTGGGCGGAAGGCCGCAGGCGATAGACTTCGCCGTGGCAGACCATGCAGCTGATGAAGAGCGTGGTGAGATAGAGACCGAGCTTCGCGAAAGTGCCGACGGATTCCGCTTTTTCGACGATGAAAGCCAGAGGCCCGAACCATTCGCTGACGGTGATGGTATGGTCGCCCAGCATTAACCAGGCGGTCACGGCGAGGGCCACCACCAAAGCCGGCAGCCAGAAGCGACGGCGATACCAGCGCGGACTATCGAAACTGATGATGAAGGTAAGAAGATAAAGTCCGAGCGGGAGAACCCAAAGGAAAGGAATCACGGCGATGTCTTGGCAGATCTTATTCGTGATCGCCAAAAGTAAGACGACTCCGCATGCCGGCAGGGCGAACCACAGGAAGCGTTGGAAACCTGAAATGACGCCTTCATCTTCGTTCGTCATTTCCTTGACGGTCGTCGTCGAACTTGCGCGATGCCATACCGTCACGCCGCACCAAGTGGCCAAGACGGCGAAGATACCGAGCCCGACGGACCACCAGGTTGCTTGAGCGTGGCGTCCGAGGTTAGGTTCCATCAGGAAGGGGTAACCCAGTAAGGCCAGCAGCGAGCCGATGTTCGAAAGTGCGTAGAGACGGTAGGGCGACACGCCGGGGTGCGAGGCGCTGAACCAGGCTTGGAATAACGGACCCGTCGCGGACAGCACCAAATAGGGCAAGCCCATGCACGCTAACAGCAGTAACAAGATGTGACCGGCCGGATTTTGACTATCCACCGGCTTCCATAGGTCACTCGGGGTAATGGGCAGGAGCATGAGCGCCAAGGCCAGCAAACTGAGATGCAGGATGACTTGTTGGCGTGGGCGTAGGCGACTGATGCTGAAGTGAGCGTAGGCGTAACCTCCGAGTAGCAGGACTTGGAAAAAAAGCATGCAAGTCGTCCAGACGGCTGGCCCGCCGCCGAACCAAGGGAGGATAAAGCGGGCAATCAGAGGTTGGACGAGGAAGAGCAGGCAGGCTCCCCAGAAGATAGTCAGGCCGAAGGCGAACATGGGTAAGGGATATAGGGGTAACCCCGCGGAGCGGCAAAGGTTCTGGGGGTAACGAGGTCGTAGGCGGATGCCCGACCTCTGGCAACCCTCATTGGGGCGGCGGCTAATGCTCGGAAGCAGCGATGGGCTTCGCTTTTCCTTCTCCGAGATTTATTTGATGACTTCGGGCTCCGCCGTAACGAACTGTACGGCATCGACCGAGACGAAGCCGTCGGTGTCCGCATTACTGATAATCACTTGCGCCGGTTTATCTTTTATAAAATCGAAGACGCCCAGTTCGATGAAATGGCCTTCGAGTTCAGGCGTGAGCTTCTGATTGATGCGGAAGGTCTGACTTCCGGTTGCCGCTACGACGCGTACGGGTACGTTGCTCGCCCGATTGCCCGACGGCAGGTAGGCGAATCGAACGTGATAGCGGCCCTCGTGAGGTAGTTGGGTTTCAAAGCGTGCTTCGCATTTCCCCTTGTTGTCGTTACCGTCGTGGCGACTGGTCGCATTAATGGCTTTCCCGAAATTAGAACTTACCCAGGTTCCGGTGAAGGCGGCTTCTTCGTCGTCAATCACGATACCCGTAAAGCGCATCGCCTCCGCCGATTTTAATTCAAGGACGGCTTTTTGGGCGCGAAGTTTTCCCTGAAGAACGGGG
Organism: Opitutia bacterium UBA7397; assembly: GCA_002470605.1. Classification (GTDB taxonomy): domain Bacteria; phylum Verrucomicrobiota; class Verrucomicrobiia; order Opitutales; family UBA953; genus UBA953. Next base: position 8,942 of record DKND01000093.1, on the reverse strand, counting down.
ACGTCGATCGACTGCACGGAGGTGTGGTCATGCAAGGCCAGCGCACTTGCTACCCCGGCAGCATGACCGAGGGCCATATAGACGGGCTCCATACGCAAGGAACAGTAGGCGATGTGCGAAGCAGAAGGGCAGACCGTCACGAGTAGGTTTTCGCATTCATTACGCTTCGGCGTAAGACATCGGTAGGGGATTTGGTAAGGCTTGACGGGTTCGTCCTGGAAGGAACCTTCGTCGCGTACCATTCCTGCGGGAGTCAAGATGCGCTCGACGATATGGCAATCGATCAGGAAGGAACCCATGGCCACGGTGTCCGGCTTGGTGATCTCTTGCTGTAAGTCTTTTTGCGTGAGCACGTATTCGCCAATCATACGGCGGGCTTCGCGAACGTAGAGCGCATAAGGCCAGCCGGCATTGTCGGTAAATTCGTCTTTGCAGAGGCCCCAGGTGTTCGCTTGTTCGCGGAGCTTCAGGGGGACGCGCGCATCATGACAGAGGAACCAGAAGAGCCCTTGGTTGTGGTCGAGATGCTCCTGCAGAATCCGGGCTCTCGTGGTAGTGTCACCGCCCGGGTAGTCCGTGTTGGCTCCGGGGTAGTCGGTGGAGAAAAGACCTTGGGCGTTAAGGTCGTATTTGCCGTTAGCGATTTCTCCGAGATGGAAGAGGCGACCGAAGGGAATAGCGGGATGGGCTTGGATGAGGCGGAGGAGGAGCTCGTAACGCTGCGCATCGTAGTGCGCGGGTTTGGGGAAGGGGAGCTTCAGGTCTGGGCGTTGCGTGACGCAGATGCGGAAATTATAAGACTGTGTGAGCTGGTCGGCATCACCGGGTTGTAAAGGCGGGGCGACGTTTACTCCTGCGATAGGTTGTCCCTTGCTGTCGAGGCCGGAGATATCCGTTGGCGTGCCATGGATATAGCTGGGGCCCTTGCCGCCGATGCTGGGGCAGTCGTTGCTCATCACTTCTTCGCTTCGGGGACGAATGGGCATCGGAAAATATCCGGCCAAACGTTCACCGTATTGTGTCCGGCTCTCGCGTCCGATGATGAAACTGACCCCGGCGGCGGCCATGAGGTCGCCTTCGTAGGTCGCATCGATGAACTGCCGGCCGCGGAAGATCCGTCCGTCGAGGGTCGTGAGACGGCTGAGGCGCTGGCCTTCGCGTTGGACGGATTTCAATCCGACATTGGTGATGACTTCGACCTTGGCTTCGGTGAGCAGCGCGCGAAATGCTTCCATGTTACGGTAGGGCTCGGCGTACCAGAGAAACTTGGGATCATTGTCCTTCGCGGCCTGGGTGAAGAACTCGCGTGTGTAACCGCCGATAGTCTCGGGTTTGCCGATGTCAGATTTAGAAAGCCCGCCGGTGACCATTCCGCCGATCCAGCGAGAAGGTTCGAGAACCGTGACGGTGAGGCCTTCACGCGCTGCGGCCACCGCAGCGATGAGTCCAGAGGGCGTTCCGCCGTACACGATCAGATCGCGGTCGGTTTCATTCGCGCGTAGCGTCAAGGCGAGCAACCCTGAAAGAAAACATCCCAGAAGAATCTTCATCAACTGGGATGTCAGTCGGCCTCGCTTTTGTTGGCGAGGATAATGCGTGAAGGAGCCTTACTTCTTGGCGACGGGTACCGGCCAGTCGTCGGTGCGGAAGGGCGAAGCGGGCAGGCCGGCGCCGTTGGCGAGGCTGTATTCCGGCCAATCCTTCCAAGCGTAGCGGACCGCGGCGGGCTGGGCGACGTCGGCGCTGCTGACGACGACGGTCTCGCCGATGATCTTGGCCTCGGCGGTCTTCCACTGTTTGTCTTCGCCGGCAATCTGGAAGCCCGTGAGGGCGCCACCCGAGATGGATTTCAGTCCGCCGTTCGTGTGCTTGAAGGAAACCGTGATTGCGTTGCCGCTGATCGAGGAGCCGGCTGGGAGCGGGCCGCTGATGGCAGGGACGCTCTTGCCGTAGACCGTGCCGAGCGCCCAGAGGGAAAGCCGACGGCCGACTTCCTGTTTATTCTTCGGGTGAATGTCTTTGGCGTCACCGAGATCGATGGTGATGGCCATACCGGTCTTCGGGAGTTCGAGCGTCTTCATCATCGACTCGCGGACGCGTGGCCAGCCTTCGCCGGGTGAGGTGTAGTTCGGGAGTTGGACCCAAGCGAAAGGAACTTCGTCGTTCCAGAGCGTGCGCCAGCTCGTGACAAGTTGGGAGAGTTGCTTGTGGTAGAGTCCGGCGCCGGCGCCCGCGTTGCCTTCGCCCTGATACCAGAGCATGCCGCGGAGCGTGTAGGGGACGAGATTGACGACCTTCCCGTTGAAGAGCCCGGCGGGGCCGCCCTTGAGTTTGCGCATCGCCAGCGGATCCTTGGGGGCTGGGGTCACGAAGGGCGTACCATTGGCCTTGGCTTTGGCCACGGCGGCTTTCCAGATAGCCGTCTGCTTCTGGAAGAGTTCGGGTGCCTTGGCCTCGTCGAAGGCCAGGTAGTATTTCATTTGGGCCTCGAAATTCACCCTCGTTTCTGGGTCGGAAGATTGTGTCTCGGCGGAAACCCAGGATTCGATCTGCGTGCCGCCAACGGAGGTGTTGATCAGCCCGACCGGGACGCCGAGTTCTTTGTGGAGCTCGCGACCGAAGAAATAGAGCGCAGCGGAAAAGCCGCCGACATTCTCGGGCGTACAGGCCTGCCAAAGGCCTTTGCCTTCGGCGCTGGGTCCGGCAGAGTGCGTCGAGGTCTCGCGGTAGTGGCGGATGAGCGGGTATTTCGCGGCGGCCTTCTCGGCGTCGAAGTTGTTCGAGCTCTGCACGGTCATCGCCATATTGGACTGGCCCGAGCCGAGCCAAACTTCGCCGACGAGGACGTCCTTCACTTCGACCTTATGTCCGTCCTTGCCCGTAACGATGAGTGAGCGGGATTCGGCGGAAGCGGAAAGCGCGTCGAGCTTGAGCGTCCACTTGCCATCGGCATCCGCGGTGGCGGATTTGGACTGTCCGGCAAAAGCGACGGTGACGGACTCACCCGCATCGGCCCAGCCCCAGACGGCCACAGGCTTCTCGCGCTGGAGGACCATGTGGTCGGAGATCGGCGCGGCCAGGCGGAAACCGGCGGCGAAAAGGGAGGAGCAGCCGACTAGGGCGGCCAGCAGAAGGGATAGGAAGCGGGGGAGACGCATACCTTTCAAACAGCGGAAAGCCGTCTGGGTTGCGAGAATAGAAGCGACAAGAAAAAGGGGTAGGGGCAGGGGTGGGGTAGGGGTAGTGAATAACTACGATGCAACGATGCAGAATCTGCGGATGCGTGCACCATGCGGTATGGAGCTAACCCTTTTGTCGCGNNCCGACCCCGACCCCGACCCCTGGTGCGTTTGCTACACCAAAAACTGCTTCACAATAGGGTAGGGCTCGACCCCCGTCAGGCGTAAGTCCAAGTCGGAGGAATTATTTCTTCTTTGCGCCGCGCTTGGCGCTTTGCACGCCAAGTTGAGGTCCGTTGTCCGCGGGAAGAGATTGATGCCAGGCAAGCACGGCGGCGGTCAGGCGCTGGGCGACGGCGGGTTCGTTGGAGGCGAGGTTATGCGTTTCGCCAGCGTCCCTGATTAAGTCGTAGAGAAACGGTTTAGTGCCATCGTATTCACAGAGTAGTTTCCAATTGCCGTCTCGGATGGCCAAGTCCGATTGCAAATCGGGCAAGGCGGGTAGCCAGGTCTTCTTTTCCGGAGGGCGACGCCAGAAGATCGGACCGGGATGCGAGGCGGGAGCGCGTCCGAGTAGCGTTGACGATAGGTTCGCCCCATCGAGCCCCACGGGCGACTTCGTCCCGGCGAGGTGGGCTAGCGAGGGAGCCAGGTCCATTGCGGCGAAGACCGATGCGGCGTCGAGCGTGCCGACCTTGGCTTTCTCCATGAGGCCAGGCGCCCAGACGACGAGCGAGGAGCGGATGCCACCTTCGTAGAGTTGCGACTTATTGCCGCGTAACGGGCCAGCGCTACCAGCGCCTGGTTCGGGTCCGTTGTCGGAGCAAATCAAGAAGATCGTGTTATCGCGCAGGGTAGCGTCGGCGCGGATTCGTTCGAAGAGGCGTCCGAGCTGTCGGTCCATCTCCTCGAGGACGGCGAGGTAGATCTGATGTTTCTCGGGCGACCATTTCTCGAGCGGAGGGAAGTAGGGGCTGTGGACGTCGTCCGGCCAGAGGTCGACATAGAATGGCTGCTGTTTAGCCGCGGCCTGGTCGATGAACTTCAGTGCCGCGTCGGCGTAGCCCGTCGTGATCTCGGTGCGGTTCATCCAGGTCACCGGACCGCCAAGGCGTTCAGCGTCGGCCCAGATCTTCTTCGGCTCCTTATCGCCGGGCTTGAGCGTGAGTGGAAGGAGCTTTGGACCCATCCCTTCGAAATTGGTCAGTGAAGCGTCGTAGCCGTAGGCCGTGATTGCGGGGGCGTCATCGACATCGCGTTGGCCGCCAAGGTGCCATTTTCCGAAATGGCCGGTCGCATACCCGACCTCCTTGAGCGTACGTGCCAGAGTCGGGGCCTTCAGGTCGAGCCACTGGGCGTTGCCGCGGCGATTATTTTCAGCGCGATTATCGAGGTAAGAATTGATGCGCCACCGTTGCGGGTATTGACCGGTCACGAATGCACAGCGGGAGGGAGAACAGATGGGCGAGTTGACGTAGAACTGGGAGAAGCGGAGGCCTTCTCTCGCCATTCGGTCGATGTTCGGCGTCTTCGCTTCCGTGTTGCCGAAGCACGAGAAGTCTCCCCAGCCCATGTCATCGATGAGTAGGAAGACGATGTTGGGCCGCGGCTGGTCGGACCACAGCGGCGCGGCCAACCCGAGTAGTAAAAACCCGAGCAGGGAAGGACGTAGTCTGAACTGTGGCACTTTAATTAGCGACTGCGGCCCTGGGACTCAATATCGGCCAATTGCTTGGCCATCTTGGCGACGACTTCGGGGTTTTGATCGGCGACATTGGTCGTCTCGCTGAGGTCCTTGCTCAGGTCATAGAGTTCCGGTTTTTTGGTGCCCTTTGCCTTCGCTTTTTCTTGGTTCTTCTTGCCTGCGCCTGGGCCAATCACGAGGTATTTCCAGTTGCCCGAACGTAGCGCCAAGACGTTGCCGTGTTCGACTAATATTTCGCGACCAGGTTTAGCTTCGAGTAGCGCGGGTAGGATGTTCTGGCTATCGGGCGCATCGGCGTCGGCCAACTTTTGGCCGGTAAGGGTCGCAAGCGTCGAGAGCATGTCGATGTGGGCGACGAGCGCGTTGGAAGTTCCAGGCTGAATATGTCCGGGCCAGCGGGCGATGAAGGGCACGCGGGTACCGCCTTCGTAGGCCGAGCCTTTGTTGCCGCGGAGGACGCCATTATGAAGGTGTCCGTTATTGGTCTTCTCGTCGCCGCTATTGACGTTGTCGGTGGGGCCGTTGGTGTCGAGCACGCCGCCGTTATCGCTGGTGACGATCACCAAGGTGTTATCCGAGAGCTTGAGACGATCGAGAGCATCGAGCACACGGCCGAGCGTCCAGTCGAACGAGTGAACAGAGTCTCCGCGAATACCGGCGTCGCTGGTGCCGCGGAAGCGCGAATTCGGGACGCGAGGTACGTGAATATCATGCGTGGCAAGATACAAGAAGAACGGCTTGGATTTATTATCCTCGATGAACTTGATGCTCTTTTCGGCGAGCACGTCGGCAATCATGTCATCTTTCCAGAGCGCGGCTTTGCCTCCGAG
>DKND01000093.1:0-3117 GCA_002470605.1 Opitutia bacterium UBA7397 | reverse complement strand
AGCGGTCCGGGTTTGATCTCCGTATTATAGTCGGTCGGGGTCTTGCCCAGGCCGAGGTGCCATTTGCCGATGACGGCGGTCTCATAGCCGGCGCGTTTCATCAGGGAGGGAACGGTGGTGCGACCGGGCTCGATGATGAGGCCGGCGATACCGGGCAGGATGCCCGTGCCTTGTTTGCGCCAGGCGTATTCGCCGGTCATGAAAGCGTAGCGCGTCGGCGTGCAGACCGCCGACGGCGCGTGGGCGTCGGTGAAGCGGAGGCCTTGCGAAGCGAGCTTGTCGGCGTTGGGGGTGCGAATCTTGGTCGCTCCGTAACAGCCGAAGTCGCCGTAGCCGATGTCATCGGCGAGGATGAAGATCACGTTGGGCTTGGTTTCGGCGAAAGAGAGCGACGCGAGGCAAGCGAGGATGAGGGTGAGGGAGGATTTCATGAATTTTACTTTTTGGAAATATCGGCGCCGGAAGGCACGGCGTCCTTGAGCAATTGCGTGAGGCGGGCGCGCATGGCTTTGACGCGTTCGGGTTGGGTTTCGGCGAGATTCTTGGATTCGGAAGGGTCTTCGGCGAGGTTGTAGAGCGCGATGGGCTCGTATTTCCCGGCGACCTTCTTGCCTTTTTTCTTCGCGTTCGCGGCGCCATCGTCTTCGCCTCCGTCGGCATCGGCGTTCCCGCTCACCATCAGCTTCCAGTCGCCCATGCGAACGGCGGCGCGAGAAGGGCCCTGCGTGGAGACGGAGAGAATCGCGTCGTGCGGAGAGGCGGCGCCTTTCGTCAGCATCGGCCAGATATCCAGTCCGTCGATGGGCAGTTTTTGTTCGAGAGAACCGCCCGCTAGCTTAATCAGCGTGGGGTACCAATCGATCATGTGCATCGGCTGGCGGACGCGTTGGTCCGCGGGAATGTGGCCAGGCCAATTGGCAAAAGCTGCAGCGCGGGTGCCACCTTCGTAGATGGTCCCTTTAAAGTCGCGGAGCGGAGTATTGTCGCCCGGAGGTGGGCCGCCGTTATCGCTGGAGAAGACGATGAGGGTGTTCTCCAGGCGGCCGGACTTCCGGAGCGACTCCTCGATCTTGCCGATGGCCTCGTCGACCGCCGCGAGCATGCCGGCCAACTTCTGGCGGTTGCCTTTGAGGTGACCGTAGGGCTTGAGGTAATTTTCGGGTACCTGGAAGGGGGCGTGCACGCCGTTGAAAGGTACGTAGAGGAAGAGCGGCTTATCTTGCCCGGTGGCCGCGATGATCTTGCAGGCTTCGGCGGTGATCAGGTGGGTGGTGTAGCCTTCTTCCTTGAGAGGCTCGCCGTTGCGATACCAGTCGAGTTTGCCCATGCGGTCGTGGGTGTAGTAGTCGAGCATCCCGAAGAAGTGTCCGTATTGGTGATCAAAACCACGAGCGTTCGGTTGGTAGGCTTTTTCGAATTCGCCGAGGTGCCATTTGCCGGTGAGCGCGGTGCGGTAACCGGCTGCGCGTAAGGCGTCGGCCAAGGTGCGTTCGGCAAGCGGCAGGCCCCACGGTGCGCCGGGCGAGACGATCGTGTAGACGCCGGTATGCGTCGGGTAGCGTCCGGTCAGCAGGGTGGAGCGGGTCGGAGAGCAGACCGGTTGGACGTAATGGCTCTCGATGATCGTCCCGCTCTTGGCGAGCCGATCGATGTTCGGGGTCTTAATCTCCTTGCCGCCATTGAAGCCGCAATCCGCGTAGCCGAGGTCATCGACCAGGAGGAAGACGATATTAGGTTTTTGGGTCTGGGCCCCCGCCAGGGTTGCGCAGAGGCAGGCGATGCCAGAGAGGAGGGCGCGGAGGCTCATGGGGTTCGGCGATGGAACACCGCATCGGCCAAAAGGTTAAGCCGAAACCGCCCGGCGCCTTACTTCTTAGCCTTCTTCGACTTATCTTTACCCGGCTTACCCGTGTCGGTGAGCACCTTCGGGTCTGGCTCTGCTTTCTCCCTCGGTCCGGCTACGGCTACGCCCCCGCAGACGGCGATGACGAACTGGGTCTCGGTCTTGTCGGCATAGGTGACCAGGCCGGTCTCGAACTCGGTCAGCCAGGCGCGTCCCGGACGATTGCTTTGGGTCGTGGAAGACCAGTAGTTCGCTACCTTCGCCTCGGGGAAGAATTTCCGATCCAAGGAAGGGCGGATCTTCGCGTCATCGCTCAACGAGCGTAGTTCCTTGATGTTAGGCAGGCGCCATGGGCCGCATCCGGTTGGTTTGAGCGCATCGCAATACTTCAAGGCTTCTTCCCAGCTGAGCGGCTTGGTCGGACCGATCTTCTGCCACGTCAGGCCGGTTCGGCGATCCGTTACGGTGCCGTCGGCGTTTTCAATCAGCGAAGGTCCGGTCCCCGTAACGGAAGTTCCGGCGACGCAGCGGACGTGGACAGGCCTTTCGCCGCCGGCGCTGACCGTTTCGGCCTTCGCATGGGCGCCGATGCCGCCGCCGCTGTTGACGAGCCATATCTTTGACGGGTCGTCCGCCCTGTGTGAGTTCGTCCACCAATAGCGAGCTTCGGAGCGGGTGAAGACGGAGGTGTCCATTGCCGGACCGTGCATGCCTTGGTTGGTCAGGGCGAAGAGCTCCAAGCTGGTGGGTAGGCGCCAGTCCTGTCGTCCGGCCAGTCGCAGCGATTTCGCGTAATCTTTGGCCTTTTCCCAGGTCATCTCGCCCCCGTCGGCCTTCTGCCAGAGCAGGCCGGTCAGCGCGTCCGTCACCGTGCCGTCTCCGTTATCCTTGAAGCTCGGAGCGGAGCCGAAGTAGTCGCCATCTTCGCCGAAGGTCTTCGTGTAGCGCAGCGTGATGCCGGTGTCGGGCAGGCGGAAATACGCAGGCGCTTCGGTAGCCTGTCCGGCGACCAAGAGCAGAAGGCTGAGAGGCATGCAAATGAGTCGCATGTGAATCTGGATGAAACCCCGCCTCGCGCCGAAGGTTGACGTCAACTTCTAGCGCCAGCGCGGTTCGGCCTGGGCCTTGCTCCAGGTTTCCCATCGCTCGCTCAAGGCCTTGGCTAGCTCCTTGTTGTCTGTTGCGATGTCCCTGCTCTCGGAAGGGTCCGTTTCGAGGTCGTACAACTCCCAGCGGGCACCTGCGCGGAAAAGCTTCCATTTCCCCGTTCGGAG
>DKND01000020.1:1254-4830 GCA_002470605.1 Opitutia bacterium UBA7397 | reverse complement strand
CGGAAGTGTCATAGTGTTTTTCGATGGGCATCGAAACCAGCAATCAACCTGACCTCGGCGCGGTCCGCCAGTTCTCCATCTTTGTCGAAAATAAGGTCGGTCGATTGAACGAACTCGTGCAATCTCTCGGCGACGCTGATGTGCACATCATGGCGCTTTGTTTGGTGGATACGACGGATTCGACGATCATCCGCATCGTGGTCGATTATCCGGAACGCGCGGAAGCCGTATTAAACGAACATAATTTTGCGCACGATGACGTGCCCGTCGTGGCGATCGAATTGCAATCCGAAGCGCAGTTGAAGGATGTCACCTCTGTGTTACTGAAAGCGGAGATTAATATTTATTACGTCTATCCGTTCCTATTCCGCCCTAATGGTCGCCATGGTCTGGTGGTGCGCACGGAAGCGCAAGAGTTGGCGGCCTCGGTCTTGTCCCGGCACGGCATCACCGTACTTGGTCGGAACGATATCGCTCGGTAGCCGCTGCAGGGCGGCCGCGGGTAGGGGCGTGGCTTGGCCGCTTCCTCCTAGCGTGGAGTGCGCGATAAATCGTGCCCATAACTGGGGTCGCCCTGCGGCGAAAGAATTCAACTGATCAGCCCACGTTCTGGTGCCTTAATCTTATGTTAATCTTCGCTTAAGATTCGCTTTAACGAAAGGTTACAATTGATGTCTTAACATTATTAATAAGCGGGATTAGATTATCTGTACGGAAGCGCAAAGGGCCCGTAACCAAAAACCAAAAACCCCAACAAAATATGATCAATCCTCGTCTGATCGTGTCACTCTCGCTTCTCCTCGCCGCCTCGACGGTGCGCGGGGCGGACGCTCTCCCCGTTGGTTCGAACCACCCCGCGCAAGTTCCCGCGGTTCGTCCGCAGGCGCCTCGGCACACGCCGATGCCTCGCGTGACTTTCCTCAAGCCTGAGTTCGGCGATCCGCTTCCCGGTCTGAACAGCACGTTGCTCGGTCTTTTCATCGATGGGAAAGAAGATTTTGAAAAGGTGGAAGATATCGCCGGCGGTCTCGGCCCAATCTTCAACGAGTCATCGTGCGTCGCCTGTCACTCGGCACCGGTCACGGGCGGAGGAAGCACGCGAAATGTCACGCGCTTCGGCCGCGCGATTCATGGCAATTTTGATCCACTCGATGCGCAAGGCGGATCTTTACTCCAAGATAACGCGATTTCGCCCGATGCCCAGGAGGTCGTGCCTAATGATGCCAATATCATTATCCATCGTAATTCTCCACCGGTCTTCGGACTCGGCCTAATCGATGCGATCCCTGCTGCGGAAATTCTCCGCAACGTCCGCCGTGTTCCCGTCGAAGGGGTGAAGGGTAAAGCGTCGATGGTGACCGATGTGGTGAGCGGTAAGGTGATGCTGGGCCGTTTCGGTTGGAAGGCGCAACAGACCTCGGTTTATGCCTTCGCTGCTGATGCTTATGCGAATGAAATGGGCGTGACCAATCGCTTCTTCCCCACGGAAAATGCGCCGAACGGTAAGGCTGATGTCCTGGCTCGGACGGATCTGGTGGCCGATCCCGAAGACGCACCAGCGGTCGGACTCGCTGATTTCGAGAAAGTCGCGAACTTCATGACCTATCTCGGAGCGCCTCCTCAATTGAAGCTCTCGCCCAGCGCGGCGGCAGGCCGGATGGTCTTTGAAGTCGCCGCCTGTTCCCTCTGTCACGTCCCTGCGATGTATACCGGACCTAATAAAGTTCCAGCTTTGGCGAACAAAGAAGTGCCGCTCTTCTCGGATTTGCTCCTGCATGACATGGGTACGCTCGGTGACGGCATCGCGCAGGGTGCAGCTACGGGTAAGGAAATGCGTACGCCTCCCCTTTGGGGTCTCCGGATGAGTGCGCCATATCTGCACGATGGTCGCGCCAGCACGGTCGACGACGCCATCCGCGCGCACGACGGGGAAGCCAAGGCGTCGCGTGATCGCTATCTGCGTCTGAATAAGACCCAACAGAAGCAACTCGCCGATTTCTTGCTCTCGATCTGAACGGCGTAAATTAAGGAATCAAAAGGGCGGCCTCAGGGTCGCCCTTTTTTGCGAGGTAGGGACAGTACCACGTGCTGTCCTTTTGGTTTTGCGTCGACTAGGTGTACGACTGCGTCGCGCCCCTACCTCTTTAAGTCTAAAACCTGCACCCCCTGCTTCAGTCCCGGGTAGGTCGCATCCTTAGGGTCGAAGTCGAGGGTGAGATTGAGCTCCATCTTGGCGGCGTCGAAGCGGTAGCCGCAGCCGGCAACGAGATGGCTTTTCTTTTCGGCATCGACGGCGCCGTTATAAGTTTTCCAGCGGGACTGCCAGTCGGCGAAGTTCATCGCAGCGCCTTTATCAAAGGCGAAGCGAGGCTCCGAAGTCCGGACGGCGTAAATATTACCGTCGAGTTTGCGGTCTTCGCTCTGGAATTGGTCTGGCGCGGTCAATTTGAGTAAAAGGCCCTTGCTGCCGATCAGCAGGTTTTCGCGCACGGCGCAATGGGCGGCGCTCCAGCTTCCGCTGCGTTTGCGTTCGAGTGAGAATTCGACGTCCACCGTCTTGGTGCCGACAAATAGATTATGTTGGATACTCACCCCGCCGGATTCGCGGGTGCGGACGCCGATGTCGTTTTCGATCAGGATATTATTTTCAACGACGCAGGGCTTGGCGCTGCCGATTTCGAAGTCGATGCCGACGCCTTGGTGGATGATGGTATTGCCGGCGATACGGGTGTCTTGTCCGGCGCCGCCGTCGCACCAGATGCCCCAGAGCACGTAGTTGTCGCGGATCAGGTTACCTTCGATGACCGAGTTGTTGGGGTTGTGCAGTTTGAGTCCGGCGCTTTCCCAGCGTTTCTTCCCGGTGAACATCAGACGGTTATTCCGTTCGAAGGTATTGGCGCGGATGATCAGGTTGGACCCGTTGTAACTGGCGGTGCCGGCGGCACCGTTGTCGCTGATCACATTGCCTTCGATCAGGTGGCCCCGGGCGCCGGTGGCCCGGCCGTTGTTGCCGGTCTCGAGGTCGGAGGACTCCGCGCCTTCATTTCCGAGGTCCATGCCGATGCCGTTGGCGAAGCGAATGATATTATTCCGGATGATCCAAAATTTCCCGGAACGCGTGCCGACCATGCCCGCGTGCTGCCATTCGGGGTGTTCGGCTTCCCAGAAGTTCGTCGGATATTGGTTGCCGCAGCGTTCGAAGGTGAAGCCATCGACCACGATATGTTGCAGCTGGCGCTGGTGCGGGGCGAAGAGGCGACGCTTGGTGGTGATTTCCACGACATGCGCTTGCGGCTTGTCATCGGGAAAATGGATTGCGAGCACGCCTGTGGCCGCATCGTAACGCCAGGTGCGGGACTTAGCTTTCAGTGCGCTTTCTTTTGGTTCTTGCGTATAGATTTCGTCATCTACGAAGACTTGGCCCAGGTTATAGTTCAAGGTCTTGTCGCTATTGGGATATTTACGTTCGAATTCTGGTTGTCCTTCGCGGCCATAGGGCGTGGAAGACGAGGGGATCCGGAATGGGTTCGCGCCGTCGCGATGCGCCGTGTCGGTGAAGAGAGCGTCCTCGACCTT
>DKND01000020.1:0-1213 GCA_002470605.1 Opitutia bacterium UBA7397 | reverse complement strand
GGGGCCACGCGTTCGCGATAGACTCCAGATGCGACCAGCACCGTGTCGCCCGGTTGGGCGAGGTCGGCTGCGTGCTGGATTGTGCGGAACGGCTTGGCCTCGCTGCCCGCCGCCTTGTCGTCTCCCTTCGGGTCGACATGCAAGATGGCCGCCGAGACGGAGAGGCAACAGGTGTAGAGCAGCAGGGCGGGGCGGAGCAGCATGGTCATGTCGAAACATGCTTAATGAGAGGCCGGAGTCGAGGACAGCATCGATGATTGAATCGTGCCCCTGTCTTGGTTCGCCCTGCGGCGAACTTTGTTTCGCAGCAGTCCCCCACTGCATCCCCCATCACTTCCGACTTGCGGCCGGCATCCTGCCATCTATTTTCAATCTCAGGTGTGTAGGCGGCTAAGACCCACCGAGATTCCTCTTAGGGGGGCGCGAAAGCGCCCCCTTCTTCTTTGATGGTAATCGTGACGCCTCGTTCCGTGAAGAGCGCTTCGCAGCGTTTGAGCATGTTATGAGCATGCGTCTGCTTGAATAGCGCGTTGGGTTCCACGGTCTGTTTAGTTAGGTAAGCCAAGAGGTCGCAAAGTTGGAGAAGCGGGCTTTGCTTGGAGTCACGGCCGAAGGGTTCGTCTATGAGCAGGCCACCGAGTTCTAGCTGCGAGTTGATTTCACATAGCCAAGCGGCTGAAGGCGCGGTGCGATGGTCGTCGCAGATGACGGCGAGCCCAGGGGCGGAACAGAGGGCGTGTCCATCGCTTGAGGCGATATGCCTCGACGCTGCGCCGAGCAAGGCAAGCCAGGCGGCATGTATCACATCTTGCGGGCAAGGGTGCTTCTCGACGACGACCCGTAAGGGCGTCAGTCGTTTCTCTCTCCGGATCATTTCGACCGCATGTAGGACCGATTGCACGCGCTGGCTTCTTTTAGTGCCGTGATGTTCTTGGCTACGACCAAGCATTTCGCTAGCATGCAGCTCGGCCTGAGGCGGGTAGCCGTACTTCTCGTGGATCCGGCGTCTCATCCTTGCGATCGAAGCCTGAGTTTCGTGCCACTCTGCATGATGCACCAATAGTCCGCTCAGGGTGAACGTCCGTGTTTGTGAGCCTTCGCGGCCGGTATCGCCGCTTTCATCGACGTAGAGCAGATGCATTCCCCCGATTGACCGAACCCGTGCTGGCTTATCAAAGCAGGGAATCTGGCTAGTTTAATAAGGGGTTTCCCG
>DKND01000123.1:15868-16410 GCA_002470605.1 Opitutia bacterium UBA7397 | reverse complement strand
TAGACCAGCAACCAGAAGACCGCCATAATGGTAGCGACGAGCTTGCCGTAACGTTGCGTCAGAAATTGTGGCATCGTGAAGATGCGGTTCTTCACGTAGCCAGGCATCATGAAGATCGCGACGATGAGCAACGCCGCTCCTCCGCCCCACTCGTAGCCAGCAATGGCCAGACCCAAGGCGAAACCCGAGCCCGACATCCCGATGAACTGTTCGGCCGAAATATTGGAGGCGATAATGGAGGCCCCGATGGCCCACCACGTCAGTGCCCCTTCGGCCAGAAAGAAATCGGCCGACGATACGACATCGGCTCGCTTCTTGCGATAGATCCAAAGTCCGTAAGTCGTCACGACGGCGAAATAGGCAAGGAAGACAAGATAGTCGGAGGTATGCATGGGGATGACGGTCTATTGGGAAATTTTCGTGACCGCCGGTCCGCCCGCCGGTCGGGTGACGAACATCACGGGATCGATCTTGGTGCGTGCCAGATAAGCTTGGCGGAAAGAAGCGGCGGCAGACTCGAGCTTATCGCTGGCGACGAGGGC
>DKND01000123.1:12896-15800 GCA_002470605.1 Opitutia bacterium UBA7397 | reverse complement strand
ACCTCATAGTCGGCCCGAAGGGATTCGTGACTGGCGAACATCGCCTCGCCGGCGGACTTCCAATCCGCCCGTTCAAGCGCCGACACAAAAGTAAGCGTCCGGTCATGCTCGCTGGTCACATGCTTCACGCGCTTACGTTCAAGTTCCGATAAGACGCCGCCGCGCGAAAGCAGATTGGCCGAAGTGATGTCCCTCAATGAACTAACTCCGAGTAAACGCGCAGCATGGGCGCACTGTGCCCGACGTCGCGCATATTCGCCATCGACCAAGGCATGCTTGACGCCGCTGTTAATCACCAAGATGGAAACCGCCTGGCCATCCATCGGCACGTAACGCACCGATTGGTCTCGGCAATCCAGCAACAAAGCGTGTCCCGCGCGGGCGAGCGTCACCGCAAATTGATCCATGATGCCACACGGCACGCCAGCATATTCATGCTCGGCCTGCTGACAAAGCAAGGCCTTCACGGGTAGCGGCAAAGATTTTCCGCCCAGAACCTCTAAGACCGTGGCCGTGGCGACTTCGAGGGCGGCGCTACTGCTCAACCCTCCGCCTGCCGGAAGGTCGGCGGACACCGCGGCGTCAAAGCCGGGAATTTCCCATCCGAGCTTCTGAAAACCAGCGATGACCCCTGCCGGGTAAGCCGCCCAACCGCGAACATCGCGACTGATGGCAGAAGAAAGGTCAAAAGTAACGACCTCAGATTCACGAGCGGAACTCCAGACGGCGAGACGATCAGCCCGAGGCGTGACCCGAATGCTCACATGACGGTCAATCGCCATCGGCAAAACCAGCCCGTCATTATAATCCGTGTGCTCTCCGATAAGGTTGATCCGGCCGGGAGCCGTCACCACGAATCCCTGCGTTACCGCCGAATCAAGGGGAGGAAAACTCATGCACACAGAATGGCGGGGGTACCAATCATCTTCCGCTCAACCTAAGCCGCGAAAACGATGGGGCAAGACCAGACCCAATCGCCGAGGTTTAGTTTGCTCACGGTGGTTTATCGGAAATTATCAAATCAAGCCCCCAATAATCTCGGGGATTTCCACGCCATCGTCCAACGGCACCGCCCGGGAGCGCCGAAGTAAGCCCAGAGCCTAGGCGAGCTCCGCCGAAATCGCATCCCAAAGGGCGATGCGTGCTTGGATGGCAGCGACGGACGCATCCGCGGCTTCGGCCCACTTGAGGTCGTCGTCACCGCAGAGTAACTCGACCATGCGGAGGGAGATCGCGCCGTGGTGGCCACCGTCGACTTCGATATGCCGTTCGAGGTAATAGCGGAAGGTGTCGAGCTTGCCAGGGTATTCGCGGCTGAGGCGAGTGACGAGCTCGGTGAACATATCCGGGATCAGGTCCTCACGTCCGAAGGTGAAGGCAGCGGCGACTTCATGCGACTTGCCGTTCGTCGCCAGGGCGAAGGTCGCGCCGGAGAAAGCGGCGGCGCCAGACGAGACGCCAGCGGAAATAAGCGCAGCGGCAGTGGAGCCTCCTGCCCGAACGGAGGCGAGCGCCTTATCCACCGCAGCGGTATCGGCACCCGCTTCGCGCATGGCTCGGAGATAGAGATCGAAGTGCGCGATACGGCCACCACGCGGATCGACGTCAGATTCTTCGCCGCAGACGATCTCGTTGATAAGGAAGCGGACTTCCGCGTCGCCGACAGGGACCCAAGGAACGGTCACACAGGTGAGATCGCACTGCAGACGCTTCAGGAGCGACATGAAATCCCAGACCGCGAAGACATGCGAACGCATGAAGACGCGCACATCGTCGAGCGAAGCCATCCTGGCATACAGCGGGTGCGCAAGGAGGCGGGCACGGGCGGGCGCGATGCGGGAGCGGACGGCGTTGAGGCGGCTCATGCTCATGAAGTTAACGGTTTCAGCGCAAAAGCAAGCAGGGGGGATTCACGCATGTTTTTCGCATTGCCTTCCGCCGGCGTCGTGTTAATTTTCCGGCATGGGAGCCTCGCCGAGCGTAGAGAAAATCCTGGCCGAAAACCTTTCTCCTTCGGAGCAGTGGGAGTATGAGTTTTTCAAGCCCTTGGTATGGGGCGCCTCGCTTTCTTACGTGGTCCTTTCGGTCTTCATCATATTTTTCTGCAAAAAGGGATATTTCTCGTTCTTGCTCCTCTCATTGATACCCGTCAGCTCCCTCTTGTGCGGCCTAGCGATCAGACGCCTGTGCGATCGACACCATGCCATCGCCAGGAAAGCCCTGGCCAACCTGAAAGCCAGGCACGCGACAGAAGCTGGAATGACTCCTACTTCGCCCGCTTGATCTGACGGAGCGCCTCGTACGTCGCGATTCCGCAGGCGGTGGAGAGATTAAGCGAGCGGGTCTTGTCGTTGAAGTGCGGGATCTTGACCTCGCGGTCGCGACCGAACCAGGCGTGGATCTCGTCGGGGGTGCCGGAGCCTTCGTTGCCGAAGACGAGCCCGTCGCCTTCTTGGAACTCCGCGTCCCAGAGGCCGCGCGTCGTTTTGGTGGTGAAAAGCCAGAGTCGTTCAGGGCGGCCGGGTGAGGCGAGGAAGGCTTCCCAGTTATCGTGATGACGGACGTCGAGCTCGTGCCAGTAATCCATGCCAGCGCGACGGAGTTTGGCGTCGTCGATCTTGAAGCCCAGCGGATGGACGAGGTGCAGCACGCAACCGGTCACGGCGCACATGCGACCGACATTACCCGTGTTAGGCGGGATCTCCGGACGGAGCAGGACGAGATGCAGGGGCGGCTTCACCGGCGGCGGCTCATCGCGCGGGAGATTTCGCGCTTGGATTCACGCTCCTTGATGTCCTGACGCTTATCGTGCTGCTTCTTGCCCTTGCCGACCGCGAGCAGGCATTTAGCCAGGCCGTGCTTGAAATAAATCTTGAGCGGAACGA
Organism: Opitutia bacterium UBA7397; assembly: GCA_002470605.1. GTDB lineage: Bacteria > Verrucomicrobiota > Verrucomicrobiia > Opitutales > UBA953 > UBA953. The sequence continues at coordinate 12,915 of DKND01000123.1, read as the reverse complement.
TCGCATGGCCGCCGGACTG
>DKND01000123.1:7469-12795 GCA_002470605.1 Opitutia bacterium UBA7397 | reverse complement strand
CCCTTGGGACTAATCTTGATGAAAGCGTCGGCGATATTGGCCCGGCCGGCCCGCAAGGCCTTGACCTCGGTACCCAGCAAAATCATGCCGGCTTCGTAGGTCTGACCAATGAAGTAATCCCTGCCAGCCTTAGGATTGCTGACTTCGGGAAGAGTATGCTCTCGGCGGGCGGCCATCGGAAACGAAAAGACTACGCGCCGGAAAAACCGGCTGGAGCGGACCAGCGCTTAGGTAGGCAAGCGATCTTCGGGACGGAACTCCCAAGTGATGCGGCCTTCGATGATTTCGCGCAATGCCACGTCTTCCGGAGAAAGTTTTTCAAAAACGTCGCCCAAGAGGTGATTGAACTTAGGAGGGGTGACGGAATAGTCAGCCGTCGCCCGGAGCTGCTTCACGCGCTTGGAGACGACATTGATTAGAATGTTTGCATCTGGGATGACTTTACGGGCTTCCTGGAGGTATTCGTCGCGCATGGTGGTTTCCCGACTAGGGAACCACAGAACCTAGGGTAGCACCCCCCTCTGGCAAGCGATTTTTGGGGCTAAAATTGCCTTTGCCCTCCCCTTTAACGGCCAATAACACTCCTTAGCTCATGCAAAACCCGACGCCTTACGGCCAAACCATGAAATCCAAGGGGGGCCTTTCCCGACTGATCAATGCACTCAGGTACACGTGGGACGGACTTCGGGCGGCGGCTAAACATGAAGAGGCCTTCAAGCAGGAGCTCATGGTCGTCATCCCCTTGTCAATTCTCGCATGGCTCATTCCTGGTATCAACCTGCTCGAGCACGCCCTCCTCTTTTCGGTCCTGCAACTCATCCTCATCGTCGAGCTTATCAACTCGGCCATCGAAGCGAATACGGATCATATCTCACTTGAGCGCCACCCTTTGGCCAAACGCGCCAAAGACATGGGCAGCGCCGCCGTCTTCCTGACGATCGTGATCGCCGTGGCCATCTGGGGCGCCGTCCTCTGGCACCGTTTTGCCAACTAAATAACTTCAGGATTTCGGAGCAGAGTCATCGCTGGCCGATGGCTTGGCGCTCAGGCGAAGCATGCGGGCGCGAGCATCCGGCGACGATTCGTTAAGTGCGACGGTCACCCAATCAAGCAAGCCGTGGCGGACTTCACCGAGCGTCTCGCACTTACGAAGCGATTCGATGCCGCCCGATGCCGTGATCGCCTTGGCTAACCCGGACATCTCCTTGAGAAAACCGACGCGCTGACAGTCAGGAATCCAGTAGGCTACGACCAAGTGAACACGGTTGCCATCCTCCGCGGCGTAATCGATGCCAGAAGCCGACCAACCCAACGCGCAAAATATTTCGGCATTGATGCCTTCGACGCGGGCATGCGGACAGGCTACGCCTGGCGCGATGGCGGTGTTGCCGGTCTCCTCGCGAGCGAACATGGCCTCGACCACGCCAGAGTCGTCGGGAATCTCAGGAATAGCTTCGAGCACGCGGCCCAGGAATTCGAAAGCTCCGCGCTTGGAAGTCTCAGTGAGCTCGAACAGACGGCCGGCTTGGAGGGCCTCAAGAAGGATGCGCATGGAAGGGTTTGGGTCAGGCGGCCTGAAGGCGCGGACGAGCAATCAAGTGAGCGAGGGTCACGTAGGCAACCGTCATCAGCGCGAGGGCGGCCCAATAGGTCGCGCCCAAGGACGCACCCGCAAGTCCAAGCCCCTTGGTCCAAGGCGAGAAGGTCAGCCAACAAGCGAAGCAGATTGCGGCGCAGGTGGTCAGCGTAAGCTGCCAAGATGCTCGGGAACGGATGAAGGGCATCTGCGCCGAACGGATGACGTGCACGACGAGCGTCTGGGTGATGTTCGACTCGATGAACCAGCCGGTATGGAACAGGATTACGAACTGAAGCCGGCCGGCCTCATCGAGCTGACCCCAAGCGCCGCCGCAGGCGGCCGGGCAGACCACAAAAAACATCAGCGCGAAGGTGAGATAATCGAAAAGCGAAGACACCGGACCAAGCCAGACCATGAAACCGCGGATACCGCTGATATTCCACTGACGCGGCTTGGAAATCTGGTCGCTCTCCACCCGGTCAAACGGAATCGCCGTCTGCGAAAAATCGTAGATGAAATTGTTGAGTAGGATCAGGATCGGGCTGAGCGGCTGGAACGGCAGGAGTATCGCAGCGCCCAAGACCGAGAACATGTTGCCAAAGTTGGAGGAGGCGCCCATCCGGATATATTTTTCGATATTACAGAAGATGCGCCGGCCCTCATCGATGCCGTCAACCAAGACCAGGAGCGATTTTTCAAGCAGGACGGCGTCGGCGGATTCCTTGGCGACATCGACGGCCGTATCGACGGAGATGCCGACGTCGGCGGCCTTAAGGGCGAGCACGTCATTAATCCCGTCGCCCATGAAGCCGACCGTATGCCCTTGGGCCTTGAGCGAACGGATGACCTGCTCCTTCTGCGAGGGCGTCAAGCGGGCCATGATGTCAGCCTCGAGCACGGCGGCGTCAAAGGTCGTCTTATCCATCGAGGCCAGCTGAGCTCCCGTGAGGATCCGCCCCACGGGCATGCCGACATCCGCGCAGACCTTGCGGGAAACCAGTTCGTTATCACCCGTCAGGATTTTCGCCCGGACGCCACGGGCACGGAGCCCGGCAAGAGCCGTAGCGGCGGTTTCTTTGGGCGGATCAAAGAAGGCAAGGTAACCGAGCAAGACCAGGCTGGCTTCATCGGCCGTGCCGAAAACTTCCTTCGAACGATCGAACTCCCGATAACCAAGCGCGATGACCCGGAAGCCTTGGGAGGAAAGCGAGCGATATTCCTCCATAACTTCGTCCTTGATCAACGGAATCATGGTGTGGATTTCGTCGTCGATCTGATAGCGATCGCAGACGGAAAGAATTTCTTCCACGGCACCTTTGCAGATCAGCAAGTGGTCGCCTTCGTGGTCGACGACGACCGACATCCGTCGGCGCTGGAAGTCGAAGGGAATTTCGTCGACCTTGCGGCAGCTCCGCTCGACGTCGAGGTCGGTCCGGTTAAGAATCGCACGGTCGAGCAGATTGCGGAGGCCCGTCTGGTAATAGGAATTCATCCACGCGTAACGCAGAACGTCTTCGGAGTCGCGGCCGATGACGTCGACATGGCGCTGAAGCACGATATGGTCCTGCGTGAGCGTGCCGGTCTTATCCGTACAGAAGATATCCATCGCCCCTAGGTTCTGAATGGCATCAAGCCGTTTCATTACGACCTTGAGCCGGGCGAGCGAACGGGCGCCCTTCGAAAGACAGGCCGCCAGTATCATCGGCAACATTTCCGGCGTAAGACCGACTGCGACCGTCAGGGAAAAAAGGAAAGCGTCAGTTAAATAACCGTTGGGATTTGAGTTATGCGTACGCCAGGCGCTGAACCCGAAAGTCAAAGTGACCATCACGAGCATCATGCGGATCATCATCCACACGAACTCGCGAGTCCCGCGCTCGAAGGCCGTGGCATCCTTACGTTCGACCAGCCGGGCGGACATCGCGCCGAACTGCGTATCGCGGCCGGTGGCGAGCACGAGGGCCTTGGCCGAACCGCTTTGCACATTGCTCCCCATCAGGCAACCGTTGGGGCACTCTTGGGCGGAAACATCTCCCGTGACCGTCGCCATCACCACACGCTCGACCGGCATGGATTCGCCCGTGAGCGCCGACTGCGAAAGGAAAAAGTCCTTAGCCTGAATCACGCGGCAATCCGCCGGAATGATTGAACCCGCCGCCAGCACCACGATATCCCCGGGGACGATTTCATCGATGGGCACGGTGATTTCGACTCCATCACGGATGACATCGCAGGTCGATTTCACCATCGCCTGCAACTTCGCAATCGTCGCGGCGGAGCGGCTTTCCTGGAAATAAGAGAGGAAGACCGAGAAGAACACCATGCCGCCGACCAGCGTAGTGCTAAGGATACGCTTAGTTTCGTCGTCCTCGAAGATGAACGAGAGTACGCAGATCACGATCAGTTGTACGACCAGTGGCTCCTTGAACTTGCGGAGCAATTCGATGATTGGGCGCGGGCGAGGAGCGGTGACCGAATTGGGCCCGAAAGCTTCCAGACGCTCAGCGACCTCGGCCGCCGTAAGGCCCTCCCGACGGGCGTTTAAGGCGACAAATGCCTCTTCCTCCGGACCACATAGCAATCTGGCTGTGCGGTGCGGGGCTTCCGCGATGGGCTTCTTCTCGGGCATGACGACAAAAGAGAAGCTCAAGCTTAGCTAGCGCCTTGTCGACCAGCCAGCCCATACTCACCGACCTCCCCCGCTTTGAGTAGCAAGAGCGTTACGGACAGGTGACCGGCGGAGGCCTAAGGCACAAAAAAACCCGCCAGTTGGCGGGTCTTTATTTCTCCGCTATCGGAGAGAGGGGTTAGGCCTTGGTGACGAGACCAGCCTTGATCGCCTTGACGGACACCCACTGGCGCTTAACCGAACCATTAGGCTGGAGCACGCGGATGCGTTGGACGTTGGGACGGAAAACGCGCTTGGTCTGTTTGACCAGCTGGAAGCCGATACCACCGCTCTTCTTGGATTGACCACGGTGAATGATACGACGGCCTTTGTGAGGGCGCTTGCCGGTGACGCTGCAGATACGGGACATAGTGTTCGAGCTCCTTTTGGAAAGTCGGAGCAAAGGAGTGCTGAGCCGCTTGGCAAGCGGTAATTGGTCGACTAACTCCGTTTCAAAGCCCGATCCAAGGCCTGAAGCCCTGCCGAAAGCGTGTCTGGCGGGGTCAAAAGGCTTAAAACGACACTCTGAGTGATAGCCGCCATACCGTAAAAATAACCCGGGTGAGCCCAAACCCCCTCATCAATCGCATTAAGAAGGAGCTTCTCCTCCGAAACCCCGGGAGGGAGGGTGATAATCGCAGACCAGCCTGAGGCCCGGGGTAAAACAGTACAACGGCTGCCCGAATTGGTCGCCCAAAGACGGACGGCCGCATCACCTTGGGCCACCCGTGCCCGCACCGAAGCCCGTAATGGCTCAGCCCGGCGAAGCAAATCAGGTAGGGCTAACTGAGCTGGCGTATTTACCGAAAGAAAAGCGTCCGCGATATGCTCTAGGCGGCGACAGGCTTCCATTGCGAAATCAATCGGCCCGGCGACGGCGATCCAACCGAGCTTCAATTGAGGGGTCAGGGCGACCTTGGAAAGCCCGCTCAAAACAAACGTGGCGACTTGCGCCTCCCCTGCCCACGTGCCTGGCGAAGCGACGCCCTCTGCCGGATAATCCAGAAAGACTTCATCGCACAAAATGGCCAAGCCGTGTTTCTGGGCGAAGCCACGCAAGACATCGCGGTCGCGGCGGC
>DKND01000123.1:2734-7444 GCA_002470605.1 Opitutia bacterium UBA7397 | reverse complement strand
GCGGTGTCGATGACCCACTCGCCGGCCAATTGCACTACTTGATAAGGCCGTAGCGTCACGCCTTCGAGGGCGGCGATGATTTCGAGCAACGGATAAGCGGGCTCCGGCACGAGGACTTCGTCGCCAGGGTTACACAATAATTTAAATAGCCAACTGTAGCTTTCACTGGTGCTCGCCGAGATGAATAGCCGATCCGTGGGCACGCGGGCGCCACGCACGGTATAATAATCGGAAATCGCCGTACGCGTCACGGCCAGGCCATGCGGATCGGGATCTTGGCGCTGGATACCCTCACGACGAAGCAAGGAACCCAAATCGGCGACCGACCAAGAGAACCCCGCATTAGCCGGATTGGAGTCGGACAAATCAATCGTCGTCTGTCCCGCCACTTTACGCCGATCACGCGCCTTGCTTAAGGCGTTGGTGGTATCTGCAAAATCAAGCCTGGAGCTGAACATGCCCAGAAGAGACGGCAAGAAAGCGGCACAAGCGAGAGGAAACCATACAGGCGCGGTCCGCTGACCATCCCTGCCCTCTTACTTACGGATTGAACTCAGTATCTGCCTCTTCAAAGGTGGAGCCATGTCCCAGCAAGTCGTGAAGCCCCGTGTCCGTGGGTTCATCTGCATCACCTCCCACCCCGACGGCTGTGCCGCCGCGGTCCGCGAGCAGATCGCCTACGTAAAATCCCGCAAGCCACTCCAAGACGGACCCAAGTCAGTCTTGGTCATCGGCGCCTCCACGGGCTACGGACTCTCTTCGCGTATCGCCGCCGCCTTCGGTTCTGGGGCCGCAACCTTGGGCGTATTTTTCGAACGCAACGGCGAAGGCGACAAGCCCGGTTCGCCCGGCTGGTATAATACCACCGGGTTTCACGCCGAAGCCAAGAAGGCGGGCATCAAGGCGGTCTCCATCAATGGCGATGCGTTTTCCGCTGAATTAAAAACCCAAGTCATCGACGCCATCAAAGCCAAGATGCCTGGCGGTAAGATTGACCTCGTCGTTTACTCTCTCGCCTCCCCGCGTCGTACCGCGCCTGACGGCGTGACGTACAAGTCCGTCCTCAAGCCGACGGGTGCTGCTTTCCATGCCAAGAACCTCGACACCGATCGTAAGATCGTGAACGAAGTCACCCTCGAGACCGCCTCCGCCGATGACATCGCACAGACGGTCAAGGTCATGGGCGGCGAGGATTGGGAAATCTGGATGAACGCACTCGACCAAGCAGGCGTAATCAAGGAAGGCTGCCAGACCGTCGCCTATTCTTACATCGGCCCTCAAGTCACTTGGCCCATCTACAAGGACGGCACCATCGGCAAGGCCAAGGAAGACCTCGAGCGCACCGGCCGCAAGATCGACAGCCTGATGAAGCTCCACCGCGGCCGTGCCTTCGTCTCCGTAAACAAAGCCGTCGTCACCCAGGCCAGCTCCGCCATCCCAGTCGTCCCTCTCTACGTTTCATTACTCTTCAAAATCATGAAGGCTAAGGGCACCCACGAAGGTTGCATCGAACAGATTCAACGCCTCTTTGAAAAACAGATGTACAACGGCAATGCCCTAGACTTCGACGAGAACGGCCGCGTCCGCATCGACGACTGGGAGATGGCGCCTGACGTCCAGAAGTCGGTCTTCGACATCTGGCCGACGATCACGACGGAAACCTTTGATGCGCACGCCGACTTCGCCGGCTACCAGACCGACTTCCATAAGAACTTCGGCTTTGGCCTCGCCGGCATCGATTACGAAGCCCCCACCGAAGTCGAACGCCCGATCGAGGACGCTTAAGTGACTAAAATATTCTCCATCGCGAACCAGAAAGGCGGCGTCGGCAAGACGACGACGACGATCAACCTCGGCGCTGGACTCGCCCGACTCGGCATCCCCACCCTCGTCATCGACCTCGACGCGCAAGCCAACGCCACCAGTGCGCTCGGTATCGAAAAGACCGAAGGCAAATCGCTTTATAAAGTGCTACACGGCGAAGCAAACGCCGCTGATATGGTCGTCGCGACCTCCACCGAAAAACTCGACCTGATTCCCTCCGAAGTCGACCTCGCCGCCGTCGAGTCCGAACTCGCCCAAGCCGAAAATTACCTGACCCGCCTACGCGATGCGCTCGCCCCGCTCATCGCCGCCGGCAAGTACAAGGCCATCCTCATCGACTGCCCGCCCGCCCTGGGCATGCTCTCGATGAACGCGCTTGCCGCGTCGGATCATCTCATCGTCACCTTGCAGACCGAATACCTCGCGATGGAAGGCCTCGGCCAAATCCTCGGCGTCGTCGATCAGCTCAAGACTGCGGGAGCCGGCGATAAGCTCACTGTCGGTGCGATCGTGATGACGATGTATGACGTCCGCACGAATCTTTCGCGACAGGTCGTCGAAGAAGTAAAGACCCACTTCCCTCAACTCGTCATGAAAGCGATGATTCCGCGGACGATCCGGCTTTCGGAAGCCCCCAGCCACGGCAAGACCATCTTCCAATACGACATCCATTCCCCAGGCGCCCTCGCTTACGATGCGCTCGCCAAGGAATTCGCCGTACGCTTCGCGCTGAAGTGAGCGACGCCGGCCTATCCCGCATCCGCCAGGTGCGGAGTTTTGAGGAACTGATGACGGCGCGCTTAGCCAATGGCGTCAACGCGCTCTGTTGGCAACGCACGCTGCCGGGCGACTTCGCCGAGGTCATCGCGAAGCTCGGACCGGGCGAAGGTATCTTAGCACTCGAAGATGAACGTGTTCGTTCGCTGGAACTAAGTCCGGCCGGACGTCTCGCCGCCGAAGCGATGCTCGCCGACCAGAAATTACTGCGCGACCACGACTTGGTACCGTCACTCAACTGCGTCTACGACTGCGTGCGCGGACCGGACGCCGGCACCGTGCCGACCGATGTTACTTCGTTTCACGTCGACAGCGCTCCCGTCGAAGTCGACACGTGGCTCTGCACCTACCATGGCGCCTGCAGCGAAGGCCTCCGCAACGAGGACGCCCTACTCAAGGTCGAGATTCCTAAAATCCGTGAGATTTTGCGCAAGGAGTATGGCGGCTCGGACGACGCCGGCTTCGGCGAGTTCCTGCACGAACACAGCTACGACTCGCACTACGCCCCGAAGCCGGGCGCAAAACCCTACCCCTTCGGCACCTTCGCGCTCTGGCGTATCGCGACGCGCTGGCCTGGAAGCCCGGTGCTGCCCTGCATCCACCGTGCCCCGGAAAACCACCCCGGCTCGCCGCGCCTGCTGCTGATCAGCTGAGTTACTTGACCAGCGTAAGCTTGGCCGGGTAACGGCGGTCGGCGTTCCATTCGCCAAGATAGATATCACCGGCGGCGTCGACGTACAGGTCATGACCGTGCTTAAAGACCGGCTGAGTCTGACTCAAAGGCTGGAGCTTGCCGTCGACGTATTTGGGCTCGCTGCCGCCCGGCGCGCTGAGGACTTTCTTCGTGGCCCGATCCAGGACGAGTAGAAAGCCCGACTGTGCGAGGCGTTTGCCTTTGGCGTCCTTACTCCAGCAAACAGCGGTATAAATTTTATCGCCGCGGAAGCAGAGCTGGCCCGCGAAGGCTCCAGGCAGGTCAATGGTATCGACATACTTGCCGTCCAAGGTGAAAGCCTTGAGCTGGTTCTGACTGCGTGAAGGCACCCAGACGAGTGCGCCACGCGGGTCGGAGGTATCGATGGAGATACCATGAGCGTTACTGAGATTGGCGGCATCCTTCGTCGGCCCGCCCCATTTCTTGAGCAGCTTACCTTCGAGCGAAAACTCGTAGATGAAGTTCGAGCCGTAGCCGTCGGCGACGAGCAGAGTACCGGACGGAGTCCATGCGATGTCGCACGGCATGAACTTGCCGTCGCTCAGGCCGAGTTCCTTCGGCGTCGGAAATTTGCGGACCACCTTGCCCTCGGTCGTCAGCAACGTGATGCGTCCTTCAATCGCCGTCGGATTCCAGCCTTCGGCACCCATGTGCCACCCGCAATCGACATGTACCAAGTATTCCACGCCATCCTTTTCAAAAATCTCGAGTCCGTGTCCGCCGCCGAGCCCGGCGCTGATCGAACGAACATAGCGGCCATCCTTTTCGAAAACGATGAAATCGTTCATCGGGTGATCCGTGACGAGATAGATGCGGCCATCCTTTCCTTCTGCCAGTGCGTGCGAATTAATCACCGGGGCGACCTTAGGGTCGGCCTTGGCCCAATTCAAATCGACCGAATAACGAAGGGCGCCGTGACCGAGAATCGGAGAAACTTTTTCCTGCGAGAACAGGACCGCACAGATAAACAGGAAGGTGATACGCAAAGAATTATTTTTCATAGGATTTCTTGGGCAATCTCATCCCAAAGCTCGTCGACCTGCGACAGCTTTCTCACCGGGCGTCCGGCTTCGAGAAACCAATAGCGAGCATTGCCGAGATCGCCTTCGATCAGGTGCAGCAAGGCATGCAGCCACGAGCCAATCGGCGTCGCCATGTCTTGGGCGATCTGATGCGCCGCATCCCATTCGCCTTTCTTAATCAGCCAGAGCGCCCTGACCTCAGGCGGCAGGCCCTTGGGCGGCACAGCGTCCTTAATCGCTGATGCTTTCAGTTCAGCCAACGTCATGCGGCCACCCTAATGACGGGATGCCTTGACGCAAGAAGGCTTCCCAACTCGATAGCGTCATGTCCACTCAGCCACGCCGTGCCCTGACCGGCGTGCCTTCGCACGC
>DKND01000123.1:1019-2686 GCA_002470605.1 Opitutia bacterium UBA7397 | reverse complement strand
CTGAGCGAGATCAACGGCAGCAAGCCGACCGCACGTACGCTCACCGAAGCTGATGCCGCGGTGCCCGCCTTCGAAGCTGACTGTGATTTACTAGGCGTCCTCTCGGCCCTTCGTCATGGCCAACATACCGCACAACGACCGTTGCTCATCGCCTGCACTCCGTCCTCGCTCGTTCGCCGGGCGCCTGCACTCGCATCGACTGCCGAACGCGAACTTGTCGTGCGTAAAGGCGGCAAACTTTCCATCCAGAAATTCGCCCAACGGTTGGCCGAAGATTTCGGCTATGCCCATGAAGCACTCTGCGAACAACCCGGAGAATTCGCGCTCCGTGGCGGCATTCTCGATGTCTACCCACTCAACGCGCAGATGCCGGTGCGCATCGACCTTTTCGGGGATACGGTCGAATCACTCCGGCCCTTCGATCCGGCCACCCAGCGCAGCGAGGGCGAAGTCGAAGGCCTCGTCATCTGCGCACCTCGCGATGATTCCGGCGAAGCTAACGAAGTTTCCTTTTTTCATCACCTGCCACCCGAGGCTCTGATCATCGCCGTCGACCAAAGCCTAGAAGATCCTGCCTGCGCGGCCGTACACACGAGCGGCCTGGCAGAATTACTTCTCGAAGAAACCGATGAAGCCCCGGCCGATTATCTCGCCCAGGCCTTGGATTCAGCCCCAGCGGAATCGCTGTTAATCGGCGCGGCCGAAGATCCGGCACACGCCCGAGCGACCCTCCTCCGTGGCGCAGCAGCGCTCGCCAAAGACGGCCGCCTTTGCCTATTGGCCGGCGACACCGACGGTTCAGTCGAGCGACTGTCAGCCGACGTAGCGGCGGTTCAAGTACGGGGTTTCAATCCGCGGATTGTTCATGCGCGCTTCGGTGGCGGCATCATCATTTCGCCCGGCGCATTATCCGGATCATTGAACGGCGGCCTCGTACTGTTGACCGAACGCGAATTGTTTGGCCGACGCAAGAGACCTCTCGCCTCCCTGCCCCGTCGCCGTACCGCCGTCCGCGCCGCGGTGGGCAGAGCGCTCGACTTCGGCGAAGTCGTCGATGGTGACGCCTTAGTGCATGCGACCCAAGGCGTATGCCTCTTTAAAGGCATCCGACCTTTCGAAAATGACGGCCGCACCGAAGATTATATCTCGCTGGAATTCGCCGAGAAATCGATGCTCCACCTGCCGTTACGCGAGTCGCATCTTCTGACGCGCTATATCGGCATCGGCCGCGCGCATCCCAAGCTTTCGAAACTCGGAGGCGGCGGTTGGGAAAAATCGCGGAGAGCCGCGGAAAAAGCGACCGGCGATCTTGCAGCCCAATTACTCTCTATGCAGGCCGAGCGTTCGTCTCGTCCCGGCATCGCACATCCCAAGGACGAGGACAACCCCTGGATGGGTGAGTTTGAACGCTCTTTCCCACACCGCGAGACACCCGACCAAGCCCGTGCCATCGAAGAATGTAAACGCGACATGGAACGTCCGGCGGCGATGGATCGCTTGGTGAGCGGCGACGTCGGGTTTGGCAAAACCGAAGTAGCCTTACGAGCAGCCTTCAAGTCCGTCCTCGGCGGCAGACAGGTCGCGATTCTCGCACCGACCACGGTGCTTGCGCAGCAGCATTTCGAGAGCTTCAAAGAGCGACTTGCCCGCTGGCCGGTTTCCGTCGA
>DKND01000123.1:0-971 GCA_002470605.1 Opitutia bacterium UBA7397 | reverse complement strand
GATGGCACCAGCTTCGGCAAACTAGGCTTGGTCATCATCGACGAAGAACATCGCTTCGGCGTACGTCACAAGGAAAGGCTCAAACAATTACGTGCGGAGGTGGACGTGCTGGCCATGAGCGCGACACCCATCCCCCGGACGCTCTACCTCGCGCTCGTCGGCGCCCGCGATCTCAGCGTCATCGAAACCCCGCCGCGCGAGCGGCTGCCCATCCGCACCATCGTGCGTAGCTTCGATGAGCGCCTGGTCCGCGATGCCGTCAAGGCCGAGCTTGCCCGTGGCGGCCAGGTTTTCTACCTGCACAATCGCGTGGAAACCATCCAGGCCGTCGCCGAACGCCTCGCCGCCCTTCTCCCTAAGGCCCGTATCATCGTCGGGCACGGGCAGATGGGGGCCGGGGAACTGGAGGAAACCATGTCGGCCTTTGTCGCCGGAGAATACGACGTCCTGGTGTGCACGACCATCATCGAAACCGGATTAGATATTCCGAATTGTAACACCCTCATCATCGAAGGAGCGGACCGCTTCGGCTTGGCGCAACTCTATCAGCTCCGAGGTCGGGTCGGACGCTTCAATCGGCAGGCCTACGCTTACCTGTTCCTCCATCGTCACGCCAACCTCGTAGGGACCGCGCACCGTCGGCTTTCCGCCATCCGCCAGTACAACCAGCTAGGCGCTGGCTTCCGGATCGCCATGCGAGACTTGGAACTTCGCGGCGCCGGCAACATCCTCGGCTCCGAACAAAGCGGACACGTGGCCACCGTCGGGTTTGATTTATATTGTCAATTATTACGTCGGAGTGTCGCCAAACTTCGGGGCGACAAAGGCGCGGCGGTCGACCGCTGCGAGATTCAGCTGGATTTCGTCATGCACACTCAAGGGCCCTTGGGCGTCGCATCCGACAAGTCAGGCGACGGCGAGGCCCCCATTCTCACCGCCACCTTGCCGGCAGACTGGATACCCGAAACCCG
>DKND01000102.1:47617-48193 GCA_002470605.1 Opitutia bacterium UBA7397 | reverse complement strand
AGCGGCCAACACCCGCTCACGGGTCGCGTCTGGGTCAATCGTGCCTGGGAGCGTTTCTTCGGCATCGGCTTGGTGAAGACCTCCGAGAATTTCGGTTCGCAGTCCGAGTGGCCCAGTAACCCTGAATTGCTTGATTGGCTGGCCGTCGAATTCGTCGACCGCAAATGGGATATGAAGGCGATGCAAAAGCTAATCATGACCAGCGCCGCCTATCGCCGTAGCGCCGCCGTGAACGCGGAAATGTTGGAGAAAGACCCTGACAACCGCCTGCTCGCCCGCGGCCCCCGTTTCCGCCTACCCGCTGAAGTGATCCGCGATCAAGCCCTCTCGATCTCTAGCCTGCTCGTCGATATCCAAGGCGGGCCCAGCGTAAAGCCCTACATGCCTGAAGCCGTCTGGGACGAGACCAGCGTTTACGGCGACATGCGGAATTATAAGGCCGACAAGGGCGAAGGACTTTACCGTCGTTCACTCTACACCATTTGGAAACGTACGGCGGCTCCGCCCACGATGCTGCTCTTCGATTCTGCAGGGCGCGAAGTCTGTACGGTCAAACGTTCGCGCTCCAACACCCCG
>DKND01000102.1:45244-47582 GCA_002470605.1 Opitutia bacterium UBA7397 | reverse complement strand
CTGGCGATAACGCAGCCAAACTCGCCTGGACTTTCCGTCAGGTAGTCCGACGCAATGCCACCGCCCAGGAGCTTTCGGTTCTGCGCAAAGGCCTCGAGAAACGCTTCGCCACCTATGCGGCCGACAAAACGCTTGCGCCGAAGCTACTCGCAACCGGCCTGAGCCCTACGTCGACCGACCTCGACCGCAATCAATTGGCCGCTTGGACGGCCACGGCCAATATCCTCCTCAACCTCGACGAAACCGTCACCCGCGAATGAACTGCAATGACCATCAATTCCAAGGCCTCGATCATGCCACCCAGATGGCCTTATCGCGGCGTACTTTCATCAAGGGTTCCGCGGGTGGTATCGGACTCGCCGCCTTAGGCTCCATCGTCGGCACCCCGGCCTTCGCCGCCAATCCCGGCTTGGGCTTCCCTAACTTCAAGCCCAAGGCGAAGCGGATTATCTACCTGTTCCAATCTGGCGCGCCTTCGCAATTAGATCTCTTTGATCCCAAACCAGAGATGGAAAAAATGCGGGCTAAGGACCTCCCCGAAAGCATCCGCAAGGGTCAGCGCCTGACCACGATGACGTCCGGCCAGAAGTCTTTCCCCGTCGCCCCTTCGATCTTCAAATTCAAACAGTTTGGTCAATCCGGCGCCTGGTTCAGCGAACTCATGCCGCACATGTCCGCCAAGGCCGACGAATGGTGCGTCGTCCGCGCAATGCACACCGAAGCCATCAACCATGATCCGGCGATTACGTTCATGCAGACCGGCAGCCAGCTAGCCGGCCGCCCCAGCATCGGCGCATGGTCCGCCTACGGCCTAGGCAGCGAGAACGCCGATCTTCCCGCCTACGTTGTGATGACTTCATTCGGCAGCGGCCGACCCGAAGATCAACCTCTCTACGACCGACTCTGGGGCGCCGGTTTCCTGCCCTCCAAACTCCAAGGCGTTAAGCTCCGCAATAAGGGCGAACGCGTGCTTTATCTTAAGGACCCCGACGGCATACCCCGCGAAGTACGCCGCGAACAACTCGACGAGCTCGCCGCCCTCAATAGCCAACGTCACGATGTCCTCGGCGATCCCGAAATCCAGACTCGGATTGCACAATATGAAATGGCCTTCCGCATGCAGACCAGCGTACCGGACCTGCTCGATCTTTCCAAAGAACCACAACACGTCCTCGACCTTTACGGACCAGACGTAAAACGCCCCGGCTCTTATGCCTCTAATTGCCTTCTGGCTCGTCGTCTCTGCGAACGCGACGTGCGCTTCGTCCAACTCTTCCACATGGGCTGGGATCACCACGGCGGCCTCCCCAAGGCCATCAAAGGCCAGTGTAACGACACCGACCAAGCGACGGCCGGATTACTCACCGATCTCAAACAACGCGGGCTGCTCGATGATACCTTGATTGTTTGGGGTGGTGAATTCGGACGCACCATCTATTCGCAAGGCGCCCTCTCCGAGACCAACTACGGACGCGATCACCACCCGCGCTGTTTCACCATCCTGATGGCCGGCGCCGGCGTCAATAAAGGTACCACCTTTGGCGAGACCGATGACTTCAGTTATAATATCACTAAGAACGGCGTGCATGTGCACGACCTCAACGCCACGATCCTACACCTGATGGGCGTCGACCATAAGCGCCTCACCTATCGCTACCAAGGTCGCGATTTTCGTCTCACCGACATCCACGGGGATGTCGTCAAGCAGCTGTTGGCCTGAAGAGGCAGTTGACCCGTTGAAAGGTTGAACAGTTGGCCAGCCCTGACCTGTTGCCGCACGGTATAGCCCTATCTTTACGGGCGTGGACCGACACGAAATTTGGCGTGTAGCCACTCATTGAAAGAAAAACGAAGCAACCAGCCTCTCTGGCCAACCCGTCAACGGATTAACTGTTCAACTAACGCTCGCCTACTTCCCAGCCATCTGCTGCTGGTACATCACCTTGAAAGGATTCTCGGCCGGGCCGACGGCGTTTTCATTGACCATGAGCGGACGACACTCCTTCCACCAGGCATCATGCTTGGCGATCAGGTCCGAGACGACATCGGGATGCGCCGCTGCGACGTCGGTGGTCTCGCCATAGTCGGCACTTAAATCAAAGAGTTCCCACTTCGGACCCGAAGAGTTGCCTTCCGTATCGGCGGCTGGCTTCTTGGCTTTGGCGTTAGCCTTACCCTTGCCGCCGCCTAAAGCACCGGCCGAAACCAAATGCCAGCGGCTCGTACGCACGCTCGTACCGGCAAACTTACCCGTCTCTGGATCGACCCCTTTAACCATATTGCCCCAGCGACCGACGTGGGTAAAGAGCACGCGATCCGGCCAAGAGATATCCGATGC
>DKND01000102.1:30177-45126 GCA_002470605.1 Opitutia bacterium UBA7397 | reverse complement strand
CCCATGTAAGGCGTACCTTTGCCCGAGTGCATGCCAGCATTGAAGACCTTGACGCCGGCGGTACCGCCGTTGTCGTTCATGAGGACAATTAAGGTGTCCTTGGCGATACCCATGGCCTCAACCTTCGCCAGTAGTTTGCCGACGTTCTGGTCGATATTATGAATCATCCCGAAGAAGTTTTCGGTATCCTTTCCGAGGTCCTTGCCTTCATAAATCGCGGCATCTTCCGGCTTGGCATGATAAGGGCCGTGCGGAGCATTCGTCGCGATGTAAGCATAAAATGGGCGCTTCGCCGTCACTTCGCCTTCAATCCACGTCGTCGCCTGCTTAAAGAATTCGTCGGTACAATAGCCCTCGGTCTTCACAAACTTGCCATTATGCAAAAGCGTCGGTCCGTAATAGGAATTACCGGGGACGTCGCCACAGCTTCCAGGATAATGCTGACCGATACCACCGGCGCCATGGATATAAACCTCATCGAAGCCCCGCTTATTCGGTTGATACTCAGCCTCGTCGCCGAGGTGCCACTTGCCGAAGATACCCGTGCGATAACCTGCCTTCTGGAGTTGCTGGGTCAATGTCACCGACGCGAGCGACATCCGCTCCCGCTCCAAGATCGTATGGGTGATACCATTCTTGAATTCATGCCGGCCAGTCAATAAGGCGCTGCGCGTCGGCGAACAGGTCGGCGAAACCTGGAAGTCAACGAATCGGGCGCTTTCACCGCGAAGTTTATCGATGTTAGGTGTCTTAAGAACGGGATTACCGTGAGCGCTCAAATCGCCATAGCCTTGGTCATCGGTCAGAATAAAAATGATATTGGGACGCTCGGCGGCCAGGGTCGCCAGACAGCTCAATAAAATAACTATAAGATATCGCATGGGTATGACTCAGCGTGAGCCATTCCCGACCGGAAGCAATCTCAGGAAACTCGCCGCTGCAGCCTAAAGGACCGATAAGTCATCTCCCCCGAAACCGCGTCACGGTAAAGCCGCGAACCTTTCACGCCGGCAAAATCCATGGCCAAGCCATGAAGCACTCGAGGCAGCGCCTGCCGCACCATCGCCTCATAACGCGGAGTATTAAGTTCCATCCCCCGGATGACCTCTGGATTGATTAATCGCATTTGCTCCAAGCGTAGCAACGGATGGTGCGATAACGCCCCAACCCATTCGTCGACCCCATTAGGGTAGCGCAAATCGGCGTGACAAAACCAGCCACCGGGCTTCAGCACCATGGCCACCTGAGCCACGAAGCCCGGAAAATCGGGGTAGCAATGCGAGGCTTCGACATTGATGACGACATCGAAACTACCGGCTGCAAAGGGCAAAGCCTGGGCGTCACCCGCCATAAAACTCAAACCAGCGACCTGATGCTTTTCACGGCAATAACGGATACCTTCGGAATTCAGGTCCAATCCGATATATTCCTTCGGCCCATGATAACGGGCGAAATAGGAAGCTCCGCCGCCATGCCCGCAGCTGACCTCCAACACACGCTTACCTCGCAAATCAACCCCGCCAAGCACGTGACGATATAGTTGGATATTTGGCCGATCCGCTTCGTCCTCGGTGCGTAGCTCCAGGCGGGGATCATCTAGGCCGTCGAAAGCGTAATTCAGAAAGCTGATGCCTTGCGCCCGCACCCGGCGGGTAAAGAAAGGATACCACCATTGCCAAAGCTTCTGACGGAGTTTCGGACGAACCAGGACTTCTTCGATGAGGCCCATGATCAGGACCAGACTCCTTGTTCGACTAAAGCCTTGGTCGCGGCTGCCGACCAACCGCGATTAGCGACTGGATTCGCCGGACTCGGATGCGGCACTTTTGCAAATTTCACCGCCAGCCCAGCCAAGGCTTCCTGCGCCCGCGTCTCGGCGTAACCGCCGACGCCGACCACACTCTTGATCTGCAACGCCTCGACCATCGAGCGGAGCAACTGGTCACAGGCACGATTTACTGGAGCCATAATTTCGTTTGGTAGTTCCTCCGGAATGACATTACGCCCCAACTGGGTGTTCTCCAAAAAAAGCAATGGACAATAATTATGGACGACGTGGTTCGCGAAGAATTTATCCGCCGTGCCGAATCGCTCTTGGCATAGGCCCCAAAGCCGACGCCCGCTCACTTCCGAACGGTGACAGGCGAAGCCCGTCACTTTCTTCCCTGGGTGCTCGACGTCTGGACGCCCCACGGGCAGTTCGATGCCCATCCAATCCCGGACGGCGGCGATCTCACCGAAAGGTACGCCCGTCTGCGCCATTCCGAACGGCCCAGGATTCATCCCCAAAAATAAGATCTTCCTTGGCCCGGCGGCCGCGTAACGCCTTAGGTAGGCTTCATGTGCCTCCCAGGCGTAGTCCAAGGGACGGTATACGTAATCCGCCGGAGACGGGAAGGAAAGGCCAGCTAATGCCTTCCGTAACACGTGTGTCGCTTTGATGACGGCATCCGCTGGCATACACCCAGACAATCCTCGCCTACCCTCGGGTCGAGCCGGAAGGGAGAGCGGGAGGTAAGATTTCACCTTGCGCTTCCCCCCGTAGGTTAAAAAGTCCCCTGTCTACTCACGTGAGCAAACCACAGCCTTGGACAACTAAAGACGCCGAAGAGTACTACGGCTTTAAACGCTGGGGAGGTAATAACTTCTCCGTCGACCCGCAAGGGCACCTCTGCGTGCACCCCAAGGGCGATCACCGCAAAATCCGCATCACGGATATCGTCAAGGAGGTCGAAGCCTCGGGCCTTAAACCCCCGCTGACCATCCGCGTCCAAGACCTACTGCGCCACCGCGTCACGCAGATCAACGAGGCTTTCCGCCGCGCCATCGAAGAAGAAGATTACACCGGACGTTACCGCGGCGTCTTCCCGATCAAGGTGAATCAACTCCGCGAGGTCGTAGAAGAAATCCTCGACGCTGGCGAAGAATATGATTTCGGACTCGAAGCTGGCTCCAAGCCCGAACTGATTATCGCGCTCGCCCTACTTGAAAACCGCAAGGCCCTCCTAATCTGCAACGGTTACAAAGACGAAGAATATATCGAGCTCGCCCTCATGGGCCGCCGCCTCGGCAAGCAGACCATCATCGTCGTCGAACAACTTTCCGAAATCGATGCCATCATCCGCATCGCCCGTCGGATGGGCGTCCAGCCCCACATCGGTATCCGTGTTAAACTAACGACCGCTGGCGAAGGCAAATGGGCTTCCAGTACCGGCGAGAACGCCAAGTTCGGCCTGACGGCTTCCGAAATCGTCGAAGCCGCAAGTAAGCTCTCAAAGGCCAAGATGAAGGACGCCCTGCGTCTGGTCCACTTCCACATCGGTTCTCAAGTCCCTAATATCGGGACAATCAAGAAAGCCGTCATCGAAGCGACCCGCTTCTATTGCGAACTAAAGCGCATGGGGTTCCCGATGGGGCTCCTGGATGTCGGTGGTGGGCTCGGGATCGACTACGACGGCAGCCGGTCCGCCTTCGAATCTTCCATGAATTACAGCATGGAAGTCTACGCCCGCGACGTCGTCGCGAACGTCAAACAAATCTGCGACGAAAGCGGGGTCGAACTTCCGGATATCGTCTCCGAATCTGGCCGCGCCCTCGTGGCGCCGCATTCCATCCTAATCTTCGAAGCCGTCGACCGCATCACCCGCGACGAGGGCTCGGCCAAGCTGCCCAACGGCAAACTCCATCAAGTCATCCGGGAACTGGACGCTGTCCGTAAGAACAAACGTAAGTTCGACCCACTCGAACGCTATCACGATGCAAAAGAGAAGCGTGAAGAAGCCCACGCTCGCTTCAGCTTAGGCAACCTGCGACTCGAAGACCGCGCCCTCGCCGACCGACTTTTCTGGGATATTTGCCGGCAAATTCGTTCCGATTTAGCCCATACTTCCGACGTCCCTGACGAATTGGCGCGTCTTGACTCGATGCTGGCCGAACAATACGTCTGCAACTTCTCGGTCTTCCAATCACTCCTCGACCACTGGGCCCTTGATCAGCTCTTCCCTATTGCGCCCATCCATCGCCTCAACGAACGCCCCAGCGTCCAGGCTACGCTCGTGGACATCACCTGCGACTCCGACGGTAAGGTCGACGATTTCATCGACCTCGAAGACGTCCGGCACACGCTCTCCCTCCACCCACTTAAGGAAGGTCAACCTTACTACATCGGTGCCTTCATGGTCGGCGCCTACCAAGATATCATGGGCGACCTCCACAATCTCTTCGGCCGCGTGAATGAAGCCCACGTCTTCCTGGAAGACGACGAAGAAGATGGCTTCTACATCGAAGAAAGCATCCCGGGTTACTCTGTCGAACGCATCCTGGGCATGATTCAATATAACGCCGAAGACCTTTGCCGGATGCTTAAACGCCAAGTCGATCGCGCGACCAAAGCCGACTCTGTCCGCCCCCGCGAAGGCGTGGCGATGGTCGACCTCTACGAACGCCTCATCCGCGGCCGCACCTACCTTATCCCGCAACGCACCGAGACAGTGGTAAAGCGTAAGGTGTCCAAAAAGAAATAAGCACCAAAGGAGCCGGACTTAGTCCGGCTCTTCTTTTGCCTTACATTCTAACCGTGCCCACTTGCCAGCGTGCCCCCTCTTGGCCTTTAGGCCAAGATTAGCTTCAACCGCTTCAACTCATCCAAGGTAAGCGGTTCGGCTTCGCGCAAGTTCTCGTAGGAGTCGACATGGGCCAACCATGCCCAGTGATCGCCGCAATCCATCCGCTCCATGAATTTGAGCCGCAAGATCGCCAAGGCCCCCTTGAGTTTATAAAGCCCATCGCCAACGTGCTCGATCTGATCTCCGAGCTTCGCGATCTTATCCATCGTGTTGCCGGTTTTCTTGCCGAGCAGATTGACGTGGTTCGCCTGATCTAATGCCATGTAATTCAATAAACCGATGGGGTTGGCTTCCAGATTTTCCAAAGTTTTGGTATCCTTGAAGATCCCCACGATGAAGCGCTTGGGCTTCATCGAAATCGGGGTGACGTAACTGCAGATATTTAAATTTCCGCGACCGTTTGCAGTCGTGGAAAGACTGTAAATCGGGCCGTCGACACGGTTCCATGGTTTGACGCGAATGCCGGACATAGGGGGTATTTTATAGAGTCAATCCGCCCTGCATTTGTTCCCATATTTTGGCTGTCTTATGGATAATCTAAAGGTTACCCTAACGCCCTCACTGACGGGCTGCCTGCGAACTCCCTCATCCCTAAACCTGCAACCCGCCACCATGCCCCCCATTGTCGCACTACATGGCTTTACGGGCTCAAGCTGGGACTTTTCCGCCCTTCGTTCCTGCCTGCCACCCGACCGGTCGCTCATCGCTCCCGATTTCCCAGGTCACGGCTCCTTGCGCGACCTCACCGCCACCACGGCGTATTCGCTAGCCAATCACCTGAACATCATCGATCAAGCGGCCGGCACGAGCGGCCCCATTACGCTTTTGGGCTATTCGATGGGCGGTCGGCTGGCCCTCCACTGGGCCATCGCCCATCCTGAGCGCATCGCCCGACTCATTTTGATCGGCGCCAGCCCTGGTCTAAAAACCGGCGAAGAACGCCAGGAGCGCCAACTCGCTGACGCCGCCCTCGCGACTTTCATCAGAACCCAGGGCCTGGATGCATTTTATAATTATTGGCACCATCAGCCTTTCTTTCACTCGCTTTTCAAACTGCCCACCGAGCGACTCAAGCCACTCCTAGCTCAAAGAGCACTGAATCATCCGGAGGCCTTGGCCCTAAGTCTGGAAAACGTCGGCACCGGCACCCTCCCCTCACTTTGGCATCGGCTCAAAGAAATTCGCTTCCCAGTCGATCTCATCACCGGCGAATTTGATCCCAAATTTACCGAGCTAGCCCTACAGATGGGGGCACACATGCCGCGAGCGCGTCTTAGCGTCGTTGAACAGGCCGGCCATGCCGTCCATCTCGAACAACCTGGCGATCTGGCGGCACTGCTGAGTTAAGCGAAGAGCCCGAGGACGGGTTTGGCTTTATTTCCAATCACCATCGGGCGACCGGCTGGGGTCATGATTTCTTGCTCAACCGGAAGTCCAGCTGCATGGGCGATGGAAGCGTGAAAACTACCCACGGTGACGGGGTCTTTTTCCGGCGCATAACCTTTGGCGTCGCTCGTTCCATGGACATAACCGCGCTTCACGCCGCCGCCGGCCAAGACCGTCGAGAAGACCAAAGGATGGTGGCCGCGACCGCCGCCCTTGAATTCGGGCTTGCGACCGAACTCCGTCGTGATGGCGACCAAGGTTGAATCCAAAAGGCCACGCGCTTCGAGGTCTTCAATCAGCGTTGCGAAAACGTGGTCAAGTTCACCCCCGCGATCAGCCATACTGTCGTCCAAGCTTGCGTGCATATCCCAACCACCGCTGGATACTTCGACAAAACGAACGCCGTTTTCTACCAGACGTCGGGCGAGCAAGCAGCCTTGGCCGAACTTGCTTTTACCATAACGCGCGCGGGTCTCTTTGGTTTCCGAACTCAGATCGAAGGCCTTGAGGTCCTTACTCTTCATCAACTGGAAGGTTGTATCGTAAAACTCGTTGTATGCTTTTACGTTTTCGTCCGCGGCCTTTTTACCGAAACCGGCGTCCAGGGCAATCAGGAGTTCGGCACGCTTCGCTTGCACTTCTTCCGACTCAATGCTTTTCGTATTCATCAAGCCATCTTCGGGACTCAAGATTGGTAGAGGTGAGTGCGAAGCAGGGAACCATCCGTTACCATGATTCGACGAGCGATTGATGGCCACGGAGGACGGCAAGGTCTTATGACTGCCACCCAGGTAATGCTGTGCCCAAGCTCCTAATGTCGGATGTTGGATGGTCCCACGTTTCTCGAAGCCCGTCCGCATTAGGTAGGCGGCCGAGGCGTGTACGCCGACTTTGGCGGTCATGGAACGGATGACAGTAATTTTATCGGCTACCCCAGCAATCTCCGGAAGGTAGGAGGTCAATTGGAAATCCGCCCGCGTCGGGATCGCCGAACCTGGCCCCTTGGTCTCACCCTTTTTCGGGTCGAAGGTGTCAATGTGCGACATCCCGCCCGCGAGCTCCAAGAAGATTACGCGCTTCGCCTTACCGAAGCCTGGCAGAGCTGCGTTCGGCACCGCCGCACCCTGCTTTTCCGCCGCATCCGCGACGCGCGTGAAAAAAGGCAGGACACTCAGGCCGAAAGAAATCTTCGCACAACGTTCGATGAAAGTACGACGGTCTTCGGGCGTCCGAAGTTGATTGGCGAATGTAGGTGAGATCATTGGATAAATAAGAATTCACGGGTGTTAGCCAAGACCCAGGCCAGGTCAGCCAGGTGCAAGCCGTTGGCCAGGCCTTTCTGGGCGGCAGCTAATTCGACCGGAGTCGGATGGCGCGAAAGGTAGGAAAGGTAAAGTGAATGTATCGAACCGTCGGTCGCTTTCGATTTCAGAGCGGCACCGATGGCCACACCGGTGGGGTCAGAAACAAGTTTCCCGATCGAACCGTTCATCATCTGCAGCACCTGAGGTACGCTGCCGTCATTCGTCGCAGAATCCGTCAACAGGCGGTCGCCCTGTCCGAAGAGTCGCAAGAAATGGGACTCGGAGGCTGGCTGGGGCAACTCGCTGGCCCGGGCCATGGTCATGCTGAAACGGGTGATAGGTTTTTCGCCTTCGTATCCCGTAGCTAAGCCCATCGTAGAGCCGCCCCCGGTTTTCTTGCCGTCCGTCAAACTCTTTCCTTTTCCGTTCTTGTTGACGCTATCGATGACCTTGTGAACGACCGCAGCGGTGACTTTGCCATCAGGCAAGGAATACGCCATCAAGGTGTCCGAGCGCCGCAGCAAGATATTGTCGGCGTTGGTCCCGACCGAATTGACCACGAAACTGTCCCAGGCTTGCTCCGCAGTCAGGCGACGCACGAGCGGACCGTTGAAAAGATAAGGTCCCTTGGCGAGATCAGGGGTGACACTGGCGCCGCTCTGGTAAGTCCGAGAATTATAAATGACCCGCTGAAATTCCCGCATATCAAAGCGAGCGGCCTTCATCACGGAGGTGAGGTGGGCCAATAACTCGGGGCTGCTCGCCTGGCTCAGGTCATCGATATCCACGACGGGCTCGAGCACGGCCAAGCCAAAGGCTTTCTTCCAAAGGCGGTTGGCGATGTTCGTGGCAAAGCGTGGGTTCTGCGGACTGGTCAACCAGCGGGCGAACTCATCGCGGAGCTGCGAAGGATGCATCGTATCCAACTTATAAATGGGTAATTTGGCATCGCCCTTATCCCAGCTGATCAGCACAGGCGAGACCGGGGAACTTGGTTTGGCGTCCTTATATTTATAGTCCATGGGGAACGTCAGGGTATTCTTGCTCTGATCTTCTAATCGGTAGGAATTCACCAGAGCGATTTTAATGACGGCTTGCTTCGGCAGGGTTGGGTCTGCCTTTAATGTCCCCTGTATCTGCCTCTGGATCGCTTCGTTCTTACCATCCGTCGCACCGAAGAAGGAGGCCATCTGGAAGAAATCCCTCTGTTTCCACTCCGCCAAGGGGTGGTCGTGACACTGGGCACAGGCCATGTTCGTACCCAAGAATGTGGTCATGAGGTTCGAAACCCCATCCAAAGGCATGTCGGCATCGAATAACATGAAGCCTGCGGCGCCATTGTCGGTTAATCGGCCATCGGCCGTGACCATTTCCTTTACCAGCTGATTCCAAGGCGCATTCGAAGCGATGCGGGACTTTAGCCAGTCTTCGAAAGTAAACGCCGGGATTCCCTTGCCGAAGGTGTCTTTGACGCGTAAGAGGTCCGCCATCCAATTGAACATCTGCATCGTATAACCAGGGGAATAAACCAACTTATCGATCAGCTTCGCTCGTTTGTTACCGGCCGCATCATTCAAGAATTCGTTCGCTTCCTCCGCCGTAGGCACCCGGCCAATGGCATCCACGTAAATCCGGCGCAAGAACTGCTCATCCGTCGCCAAAGGATTAGGCTTCTGCTCCTTACTTGCTAAAACAGCCTGGATCAGACGATCGACATCCGCCGACGCCGCCGCGATCACGGCCGGACTAAAGGAGGCTTCCTTATCCTTACCCGCACAAGCGACGGCAAACTCCCGATCTTCCGGAATGAGGATATTGACGTTAAAGTGGAAGGTTTTCCCATCCTTGGTCTGAATAGTGATAAAATCCTGACTGAAAGCGCAGAACATCGCATCCACCTTCCGACCTTCGACGTCGGTCCATTGGTGCCAAATTGCGCTCTGGCGGGCAATCTCCGCGACGGGCGTCACCTTCGTGATGACTGAGGGATTAGCCTTCTCTTCCTTTTTGACGGCCTTGGTTTCGGGCTTCTTGGCGGCCAATGCCAACTGGCCTTGGCCAATCAGGAGACAAAGGGTCAAAAGCGACAGGGGGAAAGCACGCAGGAGTCTCATGGGGTATTTCACTACTTATTGAACCCCATAGCCAACTAAGAGTTTCCAAAACTTAAGAAATTCTTAAGTATCCTGCCACCCCTTGGGAGACCCCATTTTCGTAAGATAAATATGCCCCGGCACCCTTGCTTCGTACCCTCTTTTAGCCGACACTATTTGACCTATATTTCTAAGCGATGAACCCCCTGCCGCACCTCCGTCCGCCCAACGCCGAAATTCGCCCCGATTTGAAAGCTTTTCGGGTTTTGGGCATCGATCTTGGCACCACCAATTCCACCATCGCCCAAGTTCGCTGGTCACCCACGCGTCCTGATGAAATCGAATTGGCCGAGTGCCTGGAAATCATCCAGCCGACGCTTTCGGGCGACTTCACCTCGGTGCTGGTGCCCTCGGTCGTCGCCCACCTCCCGGATCGCAGTTTCGTCGGCGAAGGCGCCCGCCGCACCATGAGTCGATCAGTCGAACTCGGTCTTCGCCCGAATGCGACTTATCTCGCCGAGGTAAAAAACGAAATGGGTATCGGTCGCACTTTTCCTCAAGCCAAATCAGGCAGCCGCACGCCGGCCGAAATCTCCGGACAAGTCCTTCAATTTCTTCGCACGCAAGCCAAGGGCGCCATCGCACGTACGGTCGTTA
This sequence comes from Opitutia bacterium UBA7397, assembly GCA_002470605.1. Lineage (GTDB taxonomy): Bacteria > Verrucomicrobiota > Verrucomicrobiia > Opitutales > UBA953 > UBA953. The sequence goes on along the minus strand of DKND01000102.1, from coordinate 35,061 downwards.
CCGTGCCGGCTTCTTTTCAGATCAGCCAGCGTGACGACACGGTACGAGCGGCGAAACTCGCTGACCTTACATTGGGCCACGGCGACCTGCTCGACGAACCGATTGCAGCCTTCATCGACTTCATCGCCCGACAAGGACTCGCCGCCCTCGATGGCGTCAATGACAAGACCGAAGTGATGATCATCGATTTCGGCGGCGGCACCTGCGACGTCGCCATCTTTACTTTGCAACGCACCGCCGACCAACGGCTAAAGATCAGCCCGCGCGCAGTCTCCCGCTACCATCGCTTAGGAGGTGCGGATATTGACCGCGCCATCGTTCATGATATCCTAATCCCCGCTCTCGCTCATCAGAACAAGATGGCGCTCGATGAATGGGAATATGAAGTCCGCAAAGAACAGCTCGAGCCCCAGCTCCTGGCCACGGCCGAACAGCTGAAAATCGGCCTTTGTGAAATCATCAATCACCGGCTGTCTCACGGCGAAAATCTGGTCGAAATCCTCCCCACGGCCAAAAAACAGTATCCTGGCATCCAGACCCTGCAGCTTAACGATGGCACCTGCTTGGCCTTTAATTCTCCGACCCTGAACGGGATTGAATTCGCCAACGTCATGGAGCCTTTCCTCGACGAGGACAGCGTACAAGTGCGTGAAGATGAATACACTTTGAGCTGTTCGATCTTCGCGCCCATCGAAGACGCGCTTGATCGCGCCAAACTGAAACCTTCTCAAATCGGCTTCTTGCTTGCTGTCGGCGGCAGCTCGCTCAACCCGCTGGTGATTGATAGCCTGAAAAGGTATTTCGGCGAATTCCTGGTCCATCGGTTCGATAACGCTCTCGACATGCAAGTGGCCGTCGCCCGCGGTGCCGCCTACCATGCGCTCTTACTTCACCTTTACGGCCAAAGTATTTTCACGCCGGTCGCCAGCGATCTCCTCAGTCTCCAAACCGACCGCGGGAACCATGAAATCATCCCGCATAATCAGAAGCTTCCTTTCTCCGGCCAGTTCAAGCCCAACAAAAACCACCGCTTCATCGCACCGGGCGGCCCCATTCGCATCGTTTTCTGGGCCGGCCTGGGCATGGGTTCCCGCCCGGTTTTCACTGGCGTCACGCCACCCATCAAGGCGGGTACGCCCTTGACCCTGACCTTCACCCTCGATGCAAATCAGCATTTCACGTTCGAGATTACGCCAGAAAAAGGGGGTGAAAGTTTTTCAGGTACCATCGAGTCACCCCTCCATAACGTCGTCAATCCAGGCAAGGATCGCGAATTGATACTCGAGATCGAACGCAACATCCGGGCAAGCGTATATGGTCCGGACCGGCTGCCCGTCCAGATCATCGAACTCGCGAACTTACACAACAAGGTCGGCATGAACGACAAAGCCATTCATCTACTGAAACGACTCATCCGCCAACGCCCTGATTATAAGAAAACTGGCCTCGCCCAACTCGCGATCGCCTACGGACGCAAGGGTGATGCCTATCGCCAAGAAAAAACCTACCTCGAATGCATTCTTGCGGGTAATTCTACGGCCCTTTTCAATCTAGCAAATTTTTACACCCGCAAAGGCCGCTGGCTCGAAGCCGAAGAACTCTGCCGACGCTATGAAGCCGAAGACCCGAGCGCCATCGGGATGGTCCTCTATTCCCGTTGCCTCCGGGCACGCGGTAAGATCGAAGAATCCCAAACCGCCCTGGCCGATGCTTTCCGCCGCTTCGGTAAAGATCTCAGCCGGCTCGATGATTCCGCTTTCTCTTGGTATGGCGCCGCCGTCGAACTAGCCCAAGATACGGTCATAAAGAATGGGTATGTCCTCGAAGAACGTAGGCGTAACGACCTTCGCCCAGGTCATCCCGCTATCGGCGAAGGTCAGCTGCCGATGTTTGAATCCCATAACGACGAGAGGGAGCGCCCTTGACCTGGCTTACTCCACCCGATCGGCTCACCGCCGCGCAGGCCGCAGCCATCAAAGCCCCGACCACAGTTCCGGTCGTGCTCCGCGGTGGCCCTGGGGCGGGTAAGACCGTGGTGCTCTTACATCGCGCCCATCACCTGCGTCATACCTTAGGTCCAGAGGCTAAGGTCGTGGTGCTCGTTTATACTAATGTGCTCCGCGACTTCATCCGGTCGGCAGTCACCGAACTCCGCCTCGACCCTGAATCCATCCTGACTTTCGACCATTGGTGCCGGCTCCGCCACCAGGAACTACTCGGGCCGACTCCGCTGGGAGAAAACGGCTTTCCGGATTTCGAACTGATTCGAAAGAATGTCCTGAACCATCTGAAACACCATCGGAACTCTCCTCCCCTTGCGGCCGTCCTGGTCGATGAAGGCCAAGATCTGGATGATGACTGTTACTCCCTCCTGAAACTGAGCGGGCAGCACTTGACCGTAGCGTTCGATAATAAACAAGCCCTCTACCATGAGGCCAAAAAGAACGACATCCTTCTCGCTCTGGGCAACCGTCCAATCGAAATCGATCTGGCCGCGACTTATCGCGCCTGTCCGTATGTCGTGAATCTTGCCTGCGAATTCATCGACGATGCCATCGAGCGAGAACAATTCCGGAGCCAAGCAGCGACCGTCCAGATGGAACGGCAGACACCTTTACTTTACCTAGCGGCGAACGACCAAGAAGAACAACAACGGCTCGTCGAAATCCTCCGCGAACGACTTCAGAAAAACGAACGCGTCGGTATTCTTTTTCCGACCGTCAAGCAGGTCGATTTGTTCGCTGACTTCCTGCGTACCCAAGGCATCCTCGCTGACCGCCAGACCACCACTGACCGGAAAGGTTTCCGGGCCAGCTTGGATTTTTCTTCCGGCCGCCCGGCCGTCCTGACTTACCATAGCGCCAAAGGCCTGACTTTCGATTCGGTGCTCATGCCCGGAGTGACATCTTCTTCCGTCCGTGCCAATCGGAACACCGTCTCGCGGATGTTCTTCGTAGCCATCACGCGCGCCACGCAATGGGTCTACCTCAGCGCCCTTGAAACCAAAGCCCACGAGAAAATCCTGGCCGCCATGCGTAAACTTGAGACCCAACGTCGCGGCCTGGTCCAAAATCGCAGCGATTTACCCAAAGTTCCACGACCGACCAACGTACCTAAGCCGGACGACTGGACGGATATCTGAGCGAGTCGCCTAAGCGTCCTTCTTCAGGGCCGACGTAAAGAAAGCGACAGCCAAGACCGCACCCGTCAGCAAATCCTCCCCGCTTCCGAGGAACGCCATGATACCCGGCTCTACCGTCGGTTCCACCAGTGAGAGGAAATTAAAAACAAGGCAAACGACCAAGAGCAACCAAGCCGCCCAGCGCTGCAGGAATAAGAGCCCGATTAAACTGATCAGCAATAACCCTAGTCCGAGTATCGCCAATCCGAAGACAGCGAACGCTATGAACCCGACCTCCTGAGCTTCTTTCCATTGGTGCAACTCCACCGGCAACAGCTTATCGGAAAAAAAGGAAAGGGCGAAAGCCACCGCCACCGTGGCAAGCAACCCCACCACCCCGACTCGCAAAGTGATCTGAGCATTGTTCTTATCCATGACGCCAATCTAAATCAGCCGAATGCCCTTGCAAGTAAATCTACCAGCTTAACAACGTTTCTGCCGATATCGTAAAGGCGCTCATGGATGAGACGATTCTTCGCTTCGAGGCGAAGCCAGCTTCACTGATATCGCTCGGACCTCAGGATACCCTTTTCATCAAACACCCGGATGACCTGATTATAGGTCTTGTCGTAACGATTCTCCCCTGCGAATTTGGTTTTCTGCGTGGTCTCTCCTCGGTTCCAGACCGCAACCCGCTGGACGTCGACGAAGCGCTCCTTGTCGGGCGGACCGTAGGTAAGTACGGCCTGATCATAAGTCATGACGCCGATATTCTTATTGGCACAGGCGACCAATAGCATCGCTATACCTATCAGAGATAATACCCAGAAACTTTTTCTCATATTGTCACTCTAACACCTCAGGCCCATTAGTAAAGCCCCCCTCTCCCTTCTCACACCCATGCGTTCTTGTCTCTGCTTCTGCCTTCTCAGCGTCGCCCTCGGTGCGGCGGAATACTTCCCGCCCTCGGACGCCCAAGGCGGCTGGCGCACGCCAAAGGATAAGGCCGAAGCTCGCGCCCTCGCTGGCATCGACCTCGACCGCCTCGAACAGGCCTACCACGCGACCGAACGTTCTAACACGGAGAACGGCGGTCTGGTCGTGATCAGCAAAGGCTACCTCGTGCTCGAGAAATATTTCGGCAAAGCCCACCGCAACGCCAACCCTGACATGGCTTCCACGGGCAAGGCCTTCACGAGTATCGCCTGCGGCGTGATGTTGCAGGAGTTCAAATCCAAGATTCCCGAAGGGCTAGACACGAAGGTCTACACGAAGGAATTCCTGCCCGAAGCGTTCCCGCTCCGCGATCCGCGCGAAGCAGCCATTCGCCTCGGTCACCTTCTTTGCATGACCTCGGGTCATAACGGAGAAGGTGCCACGCCTTCCGCGGTCGTCCGTGGTACAGCCCAATCGCTCAAATCCGCCAAAGGCCAGGATATCCATGACGTGGACGGCTCCTCCTTGCGCACGCCGCTCTGGATCGCTCCAGGCGAAGGTTATTCCTATTCCTCGCCCGCCCCTCATATCGCTTCGATGGTCCTCCGACACATCACAGGCAAGGAACTGCCGGCCTACATCGACGAGAAGTTTGGTAAGCCGATGGGCTGGGGCCCTTGGGGCTATTGTCTCTACCGCGGCGACGTGACGATGGCCCACGCCAATGGCGCCGGCTCAATCGCGCTCCGCGCGACCGATGCCGCCCGCTTCGGTTATTGCCTCGCCAAAGGCGGACGCTGGAAAGACCAGCAGCTTATCCCGGCCGA
>DKND01000102.1:27214-30117 GCA_002470605.1 Opitutia bacterium UBA7397 | reverse complement strand
CGCCCCGCGCGACGCATTTTACAAGACGGGCGCGGGTGGCTTCTGTCTCTACATCGTGCCTTCGCTCGACTTGGTCATCTACAAGATGGGCGGCAAGGACGGGCAGTGGAACCCTGACCTCACGCGCATCGCGCAACCCGCGGATAGCTTTGGCACACACACGGAACCGGCCCCGCCTCCGAAGAACGGTGCGTACGAGACCTATAGCATCCCGCGCATCCTCGAGATGGTCTGCGAAGCGACGGTCCACTGAGACATCACTCTGCCTTCTTCTTGCCTTTGCCTTTTTTAACTACCTTGGCGGCACCATCGTCGCCTTCCTCTCCTCCACCACTCTTGTGCGGAAGATCGGCGGCATCGGACTTAGGAAGGTATTTCGCCATCTCTGCTTTCTTCTCCGCCATCTCCGGTTTGCCAGCAAGATTGACGTATTCGAACGGGTCAGACGAATCCTGATAAAGCTCTTCGCTGCCATCCGCATAACGGATGTAACGCCAGTCCTCCGAGCGCACGGCATGGTTTCCTTTCATCCAAGTGGTCACGGCGGGTAACTTCCAAGCCGCCGCAGGATCTCGCAGTAATGGCGTGATATCCGCGCCTTCTAGGTGCGAAGGCAGCGGAATCCCAGCCAAGGTGCAAACGGTAGGATAGATGCACGCGTAATCGACCGGACGCTGACACAAGGTACCCGCCGTGGTGACGCCAGGCGCCCTCCAGATAAAGACCGTGCGCGTCGGCTCCTCCCAGAGCGCGAATTTACGCCAATGTTCCTTTTCGCCCAGACTCCAACCGTGGTCGCTCCAAAGGCAAATAATCGTGTTATCCCGTTCCGGTGATTTCTCCCAAGCGTCGATCAGGCGGCCGACTTCGTAATCACAATACGCAATCGTCGCCAGATAAGCCTGCACGGCCTCTTTCCACCGGCCGGATTTTAGAATCGCCGCATGGTCACCTTGTGGTTTGGCGATTTTGACCCCCGCCGCCGGGACGTCGGCTAAGTCGCCTTCGATGTGCGGTGGCAATTGAATCTGATCCAACGGAAACAGGTCGAACCATTTCTTGGGCACATTCCAAGGCATGTGTGGCTTCACTAAACCCGCCGCGATGAACCAAGGCTTCTCCTGTTTCTGGGACATTTTTTCGATGCACCAGGTGACGACGGAATGGTCCGGCATGTCCTCATCCTTACAAGCCAACGGCGCGAACTTGATACCGCCGACCCCGTCGTCCTTGGCCTCGGGATGGAGTTTCAGAGGGCCGCCCTTCCCTCCCGCATAGTAGTCGTCGAAATAGCCTCCGCGATCCGCAGCGCCGTGGTAGATTTTTCCCGCACCGTAGACGGCATAACCGTTCTTCGCCAAATGGCTGTTAAGTAATTTGTCTTCGCTGATACCAGGGCGCCAATTCTGGGCGTTATCATAACATCCGGTGCTGCTCGGCCGTAATCCCGACATCAGCGAGGCTCGGGACGGATTACAGGAAGGTGCGGTGCAATAGGCCTTAGTGAAACCCACGCCCAGTTTGGCGAGGCGATCGATATTCGGCGTCTTGGTCTGTGAATTTCTGCCCAAAAAACCCACCCAATGATTCAGATCGTCGATCGGGATGAAGAGGATATTCGGTTTCTTGACTGGCTCGGCGGCGGTCAAAGAAACAATGCAAAGCAGCGCGGCGAACAGGGGGTTCATGGGTTCAATCTGTCCATGGATATGACCATGTAAAGACAGGGATAGAGGCGAAGGTTGCAACGATGTGGACCACCCCCATGGTGCCCCCATGCGAACCCCTGCGCTGCTCCTGACCCTGTTGGCCGGCCTGACCCTGCCCGCCGCTCAGCCGAACATCCTGCTCATCATGGTCGATGACATGGGATGGGCCGACCTTGGTTGCTACGGCAGCGAGATCCCGACGCCGAATATCGACGCGCTCGCCAAGAACGGCGTCCGCTTCACGCAGTTCTACAACACGGCCCGTTGCAGCACGACCCGCGCCTCCCTGCTGACTGGACTCTACCCCCACCAAGCCGGCATGGGCCATCTCGACGGCATGCGCCTGCCAGAATCACTCGGCACCCACGGGCGCCTCAATGACCGCGCGGTCACGATCGCCCAGGTCCTCGGGTCCGCCGGGTATCACACTTCGATGGTCGGCAAATGGCACCTCGGCCAACAAGCCGGCACGACGCCTTGGAACAAAGGCTTCCAACGTTCGGCTACCACGCGCTTCGGCGAACTGTATTTTCCTCACGAGAAGCATAAGCCGGGCACGGAATTCGTCTACCTCGACGGCCAGGAGACGCCGGCGGAATCCCCGAAGCTCGGCACGGGCGAGTGGTACTCGACCTTCATGTTCACGGACTGGGCGCTCAAGTTCGTCGACGACGCGAAGCAGCAGCAGAAACCATTCTTCCTCTACTTCGCCCACGGCGCGCCGCACTTCCCATTGAAGGCGCCCGCTGAGGTGATCGCCAAGTATCGCGGCAAATACAAGGCCGGCTGGGACAAGCTCCGCCTTGCCCGCCACGCCAAACAGATCGAACTAGGACTGGTCGACCCCAAGTGGCCCCTCTCTCCTCGCCCCGAAGAAGTCGCGGCCTGGGATTCGCTTTCACCCGAAGACCAGGACCGGTTCGACCACATGATGGCAACCTACGCAGCGATGCTCGACTGCGTCGACCAAAGCGTAGGCCGCATGGTCGCCGGCCTCAAGGAACGGGGCATGCTTGATGACACGCTCATCCTCTTCCTGAGCGACAACGGCGGCAATGCCGAAGGCGGCCCCCGAGGCATCACCCAGGGCGGCGAGATCGGCTCGGCGGACTCCCACGTCTTCCTCGGGATGAGCTGGGCGACGCTCAACAACACGCCCTTCCGACGCTACAAGCACTTCACGCACGAAGGCGG
>DKND01000102.1:23095-27199 GCA_002470605.1 Opitutia bacterium UBA7397 | reverse complement strand
CTGGCCACCTGATCGATGTGATGGCCACGGCGGTCGACCTCTCAGGGGCCACCTACCCCGCCACGTTCGAGGGACATCCTATCCTGCCGAAGGAAGGCATCAGCCTCCGTCCAGCCTTCCTCGGCGAACCGCTGCATCGCGTGAAACCGATCTTCTGGGAACACGAGGGCAACCGTGCCGTCCGTAGCGGCCCGTGGAAAGCGGTCATGAAGCTCAAAGGCGAATGGGAACTCTACAATATCGAGGAAGACCGCACCGAGCAGCACAACCTGATCGGCATCAACAAGGCGGTCGCTGTCTTACTCATCCAGCAATGGAACGACTGGGCTGCCACGAGCTTCGTCGACCCATGGACCGGCCCCGCCCGCAACAACTGGGCCGAGGAACCCATCAGGTTAAGCGGCGGGAAAAAGAAATAAGTTCGGGCTCGCAGGCTATTTAACGGCGGTTCGTGGGTTCGGCAGGAAATAAAAATGCCCGTCTTCCGCTCCACCCAAAAAGTCCGGAATGCCGTCACCGTCAAAGTCGACAACTGTGGGGCTGACGTCATGGCCTTCGATATTCTCCTTCACCAGCGGGCCCATATCCTTGAAGAGCCACTTGCCGTCGCGTTCGCCGACCTGGCGGAGGAAATTGGCGCTCGAGGAATTAAGCAGGAAGTCGGCCTTGCCGTCACCATCCCAATCGACGACGCAAAGTTTCCGGCGGCCGCTCTTCCCTGCCATCCCTTTGCTCAGCAATAACGGCTTACCGTCTTCGTCGCAGAAGGCGCGCCGAGGCGAAAGTAACACCCGTTTGCCATCTTTCATAGCCCGCTCGAAGTAGGCAAGGTATCCCTCTTGGTCCAAGATGATGAGATCCATTAATCCGTCATGATTCCAATCCACCGCCACTGGCGTGGTGCGCCATTGCGTCAGCAAGGCCTTGCCCTCAGGCTTCATCCAGCCCCACGCCAAGGCGGGCTGAGCGCCCTCCCACTCCACTTCAATCGGTTGGGCAGCGCTAAGTTTCGGCTCCTTACGCGTACCGATATTCTTATACCAAACGACCTTACCCAAGATGGAATTGACGATGAGATCAGGGAGACCATCCCCATCCCAATCGGCGGCCGAAAGTGTGGTGTATCCCCACTTAGCTTCGGCGGGCCCTTGGATACTGCCGTTACCACCGGCCATGATGCGCAGCGTTTTACCGTCTGCTTGCAACAGCTTAGGGGCCGCGAACTTAGGCTTGGCCACGCCGGGTCCGCTCAGGTTTTCAAAGAAAGCGACATACCCCGCCGAATCGCCGCTGATGATATCCATGTCGCCATCTCCGTCCCAATCAAAACCCACGGGCGTGGCGAGCGCTCCGAACTTCAAGTCATCCGCTTCTTGCTTGAAATATCGCGGGGGTGAAAAAAGCGGCGTGCGGTCGCTCGTAAATTTTCCGGTATTTTCGATATAAGCAACTCGACCATCTTCATCCCCGACGATGAGATCCGTCTTGCCGTCCTTATTCCAGTCAATCGCCACGGGGGTGATCATCTCGAGATCCATCGTCAAAGCCCGTGGAGCGCCAGGAAGCTGCGACGCATCAAGCCATGCTTTCCATGCCGCCGATCGGGTATTCTCCGTGACGCCCGGCGGCACCGTTAAACGACGTCCTTCGGCATATTTAGGCGCTTTACGGGTTCCGATGTTTTCAAAATAGGTAAAACCATCCAAGAATTCTCCGCAGATCAGGTCGAGGTCGCCGTCACCGTCGAAATCCGCAAAAGAAGGCGATGGCCAGCCAAAGGTCTCCAAGGGCTTGGTCCCGGCATTTATCTTGGTAGGCTTGGCATACTTGGATTTTTCGTTGGTGCCGATATTACGAATAAGATAAACGAATCCGCGTAACGGACCTTTCGTCCAGACGCCTTTCTCATTGTACGCATTGTCCCAGCCGTAATCCGTCCAATCTCCCGCGCCGACGATAATGTCCGTCAAGCCGTCGCCATCGAAGTCGACCTGCTTCCACATGTTCGCCCGGACTTTATTGGGATGGATATTGACCGATAATGACAACTTACGGCCGTCCTCCAATCCGCTCTTAAGAAAATCAGGGTATTCCATCGCCGGCCCCATGACCTTGGTGACGCCGTCGACGACGCTGAGCTCGATATTCTGCAAGCCTTTGCTGATACGCTGCGCCGGCTTAAAGACCGGCATGGCGTTCTTGGCGGTGTCGACGCCCGACGAAAATACGTACACGCCGTTCGAAGGCTTGTCGGGACAGTTAACGACGAGGTCGAGCTTTCCGTCACCATTGAAATCCATCGGCAAAGGCCAAGCCCAGAGTCCGACGCCCAAATCTACAACAAGTCCGGGGTTATTATATTTGAGTCTTTGCAGGCCAGCCGCGGCTGGCGGTGAAGCGAACTCGACGGCATGGGCGTAGAAAACAATCTGGTCATACTCCTCCTTATGATTGCCGAAACCCTTACGCAAAGGCGTGCGCAAGGCGTTCGTGCCGCCAGCCTGCATGACATCGGGACCTTCTTTCGCCAAGAGTTCAGCGCCCTTGCTGCCGGGCCGCACAATCGCAATGTGGCCGGATTTCTGCGGATCCGGATTCTTCAGTGTGGCGAGGACGAGGCGTCCCTCACTCGCTTGCTGTTGCGCAGCGGCGCCGTCCTTCAAGATGACCCATCCCGCTTTCTTGCCGGCATCGGAGGCCAACCAATTAAATTGCGCGTTCGCCAAAAGATTTACGCCATGCTCCGGCGGACGCAGGACATACATTCCGAGTCGCTCGGTGGCGGCAGCGACAAACTGACTGCAATGCGTATGCTTGCTCTTGGCATCCTTGATCGGCTGGCCGGTCGGCAAGCCGGTCTGCCAATCGACGATCGCCCCAGGCAACCAATACTTATCAACCTCCATGGCTTCGAGGCGCTTCCAAAGCTCTTCGGTTGGCCCCTTAGGTCGCGCAACCCAGCGCACGGCCTTCTCGACTAAAGGCTCTAATCCGGCTGTCTGCTCCGGATGCGGACTGGACGTGAAGACGCGTCCGAGCCCGAAGGTACTGCGGACCATGGCAGGTGCCTTCACCATCACGCCGACGGGAGTATCATTCTCCGCCAACTCGGTTTGAAAACGGAGGAGGGTCTCAAATGCTGGCAGGTCCTTACGGACATCAGGCTTAATAATGGGACCATTGGCATAACGAATCCCGCGATTGGAAATCGTCTCCCCGAAAGCTGATCCTTCAATTTTAACTTCACCCTGTCCGCGCCGCCACTTCGACGAGACAGTCTTGGCATTGAGCACACCGATACCCCATTCGAAACCACTGCATGCGAGGTAAGCTCCGGCACAAATCCCGACATAGCCTCCGCCGTTTCGTACAAAATCACGGACCTGAGCGCGACCTACTTCCGTAAGCCCGTCGGCTTCTGCGCTTCCGCTTCCGCCCGTAAACATGACCAAATCATAACCTTTTAGTCCATCCGGTGCGGCGAAATCAGTGCCTTTAAATCGGGCGAGTTTGATGTCCGGCGTCTTACTGAAAATGGCCTCAACGGAAGGAATACCCTTACCGGTCGCCCCTTTGTCATCATAGAGGGCGACCTTGATGACTTGCTGTTCAGCCGCCCATGCCGAGACGACAAAGGTCAGGGCCAAAAGAAATGCTTTCATGATAGATATTTTAGAGGGGGTGCTTTCGTGAGATCAGGGGCAACGCAACCTTGGTGCCACCGGCGGCGAAAGAGGCGAAGACGCCCAAGGTCATCTCAATGGTCTCACGGCCGGCTTCAGGCCCGCAGAGCGGCTCGCGCCCTTCCTTCATGGCCGCAAGCAGGTCTTTCACGGCCCCGTGGTGGCCACCGTTAATAAGTTTGATATCCGTGATGGGCTCAGGCTGCCCGACCCCGCCGGTGGTCACGGGCGTGCGTTGGCCGTCGCGCTCCAGGATGACGAGCGGCTCTTCGTCGACTTGCAGGGAAAATACTCCGCGCGTGCCGATGAGTCGCGCCCCAAAGGGCATCCCTTTCGTCCAGGTACCTTTCTTTGAATCAAAATAAAGGGGGATCCCGCTCTGGGTCTCATAACGGGCATGAATCTCGTCGCCGACGAGCAG
>DKND01000102.1:22780-23032 GCA_002470605.1 Opitutia bacterium UBA7397 | reverse complement strand
GACCCTGGCTTCGCATGAAATCGCCGGGCCGGTAAATATCGTCGCGAGATTGAAACCATGACCGCCGAGCACCCAGAGATCCAGCCCACCCCCGCGCTGGTCCTGCTTACCAATGACCCGGACTTCCTTAAGTTCGCCAATTTCACCCGCCGCGATCAGCTTCCGTACCACGACGAGCACCGGGTGATAACGGTTACGATGCGCGATGGCCAGCCGCACGCCTTTCTCGGCGCAAAGTTTCACGATCTCGTC
>DKND01000102.1:10726-22735 GCA_002470605.1 Opitutia bacterium UBA7397 | reverse complement strand
CAGATCGCCGCGATGTCGGGCTTGGTCTCGGCCAGCATTTTCCGGTAGTCGGCATAGCCTGGAATATCGCCCAGCAGCTTACGCTCCTTGGCTAGGCCTTTCTCGTCGGCATCGGCCACACCGATAATCTTCGTGCCAGCGATTTTTAACCAGACGGAGTCCTCCCCGTGTCCGTAGTTACCTTGACCGGTATGCCCGATGACGCCGACGGTCAGCACACGTGAAGCGGTCTGTCCGCGCAGCAAGCTGCTGGACAGCGCCAAAGCGGAAGTAAGCAGGAAATCACGACGCTTCATGAGGTTGGGGTGAGTATCAGTCCTACCTCATATCATTAGTGTAGCAACCGGATACCGTCTCACCCGTAACCCGATTCAACGAGATCATCACTTCCCTAAATACTTCATGACAGCCTTCACCATGCCATCCCGGGCCGTCTGCGAATGGCTATGGCCACTGGGGATGTCGTTATAAATCACCTTGGGGATGGTGAGCTGATTATAAGCTGCATACACGCTGGTGGGCGGGCAAGTGGCGTCGATGAACCCGACGGTGAAATAACAGCCAGCGGCTTTGGTGCGGGTCGCAAAATTCATACAATCAATATAACGATAGGCCTCCAGGACGCTCAGGTCGGGCTTGCCATCGACCACAGGGACGATCTTAGGCCAGCCGGCGATGCGATTCACCAGCATGCCGCTATGATCGCAGCCCGCCGGGACGCCGGCGGCGAAGAAGGTCACACGTGCGTCGAGTCCGGCAGCGGCGATGGCCTGATAACCTCCCTGACTTGCACCGAAGACGATCACATGCTGGCCGTCCCATTCCGGCTGAGCGGTCAGGACGTCGATGGCACGCACGAGACGGAGCATCATGCCGGTGAAATAGGCTTTTTCACGGTCGCTCTTGTTCTCATAGCGATAGTCCTTCATGGCACCAACCTTGAGATCGGCATAATATTTCGGTGGCAGGCCATTCTGGATTCCGTGCGCATTCATATCCATGGCGATGAAGCCTTTGCTCGCCCAACTCGACGACCCGACTAACGAGCTATCGCTCACGCCGGCGCCATGGACGGTCAGGATGATCGGCAAGCTCTTCGGATTAGCTCCCGTCGGCTTGGCCATATAACCGGAAATCTGCAAACCAAGGGCGGGCGCCGTCACATCAAATGAATCCACACCCTTCACCGGCGATTTCACGGGGGTCAATTGAGGGGCAACCGGAATCGCGGCGAGTTTGGCTTTCATGCTCGACCAAAAGGCGTCGAAGTCCTCCGGCACAGGCAAACTGCGCTTAATCTCCGTCGGATCAACGGCGGCACCGGCCAAGCCGGTAATCGGCGCGACCTTGGCTTTCGCGTTCGCGCGATAGGTGACTTTTACCTGCACAAACCCTGGCTCATTCAGGCTACCAGTCGCGACCGCCGCGCCGTCCGCAAGTTCCGCCTGCCCCTTCTGCTCGGTGGGTAGACCATCTTTGACGACCACCCAATCGACGAGTCCCACGGCTGGCTTAGACTTGTCGGTGACTTTGATATTAAAGAGGATTTTTTCGCCTTGGTGATAGATCGCATCCGTGCGTTCGGCCCGGACCGAGATGGCAACCGGCGTCGCCGGAGCCGCGACCTTGGTTTGAGCATAAAGCGGCTGCAAAAGCAGCGCAGCCAGGGGTAAGAGGCAGCGGGTCATAACCCGTTCTATCCTGCAAGGCCTTCTATCGTCAACCTGCTTACGCCTTACTTATCCTGATTCTTCGCCTTGGCCTTCGCTTTCTGCTTACCCGCCGGACTCTTCTTGATGAGCTCGATATTTACGTCGTTCTTCAAGTCTTCACCTGGCGTACTCCGGCCACGTGCGATGAGCTTCTCCAAGTCGGCCCGCATCGCGGCGACGCGTTCAGGGAATTGCGCTTCTAAGTTCTTTTTCTCCGAGGGATCATCCTTGAGATTATAAAGCTGTACGGGAGGCAGGCCGGCCTCCTCTACTCCCGGGCGCGGCGAACTCCAGCCACCCGATCCAGCGCTCAAGCATAATTTCCAGTCGCCGTCCCGGATCGCAAAACTTCCGTTGATCGACTGGCTGATGATTCCGTTGCGGGTAGTATCGGAGCTTCCACCCAAAAGCACGGGAAGAAAGCTAATGCTATCTTCTCCTTGGTTCGGAGGTAATTTTGCTCCGGTGATCTCCGCAAAGGTCGCCATGAAATCGATCTGGCCAACGATTCGTTCCGACACCGTCGCGGCTTTTACTTTCGCCGGCCAGCGCACGATGAACGGGACGCGATGTCCGCCTTCGTAAAGGTCAGCTTTATTACCACGATAAATATAGCTCGGCTGATGTCCGGCTTTTTGAAGTTCAGGAATATTCGCCGCCGTGGAACAGCCGTTATCTGAGGTAAAAATAACCAGGGTATTCTCGGCGAGTCCTTGTTGCTCCAGCGCCACCATGATGCGACCGACGGCGGCATCCATCTGCTTCACGAAATCCGCATAGGGGCTGATGCCGCTCGACCCTTGGAATTCCTTGTCTGGTACGATGGGCGTATGCGGCGCCGTAAAAGGCAGGTAAGCGAAAAAAGGATGTCCGGCTTTCGCGGAGGCAGCTTTGGTGCCGATTAGCTCGATGGCCTTATCCGTGATCCCACGCACGACATCGATGGCTTCAAAATGAGGTCCGGCTGGCCCGCTGCGGAGCCATTTCTTGGTCGCAGTTGGAACTTCCGTCACCTTCCGATTTGAGATCCAGACGAAAGGCGGCATATCAAGCGAGGCGCTGATGCCGTAGTAGGTGTCGAAACCGTGATCCAAGGGACAATCTTTAATAGGCGTCTCATAATCGACCAAAGCCGCATCTTTGTAATCGGTGCTGAAATCTCCGCCATCATCGGCCCGTTGTCCGTTCTTTAACGGAAACGACATACCGAGGTGCCACTTGCCAAAACAAGCGGTGTCGTAACCCTGCTGCTTCAGCATTCCAGCCACGGTCAGACGATCAGGAGCGATCAAAGGAGAAGAGAATCCTCCCAGCACGCCGCTCTGTAATTTGGTCCGCCAATGATAACGACCCGTCAGTAAACTGTAACGGCTTGGCGTGCAGACTCCCGAAGTCGTATGACCATCCGTAAAGCGCATGCCCGCTGCCGCCAACCGGTCGAGGTTCGGGGTCGCGATCTTACTCTGCGGATTATTCGCACCGACATCCCCAAACCCTTGGTCATCGGCGAGGATGACGATGATGTTCGGCTTGTCGGCGGCTGCCGCGGTGAGACAAAATAATCCTAAAGCCAAAAGAGTCGTACGCATAGGGGGTAAGAAGAAAGACAATCGTCCGCCCCGAAAGTTGCCAACGATTTTACAAATGTATCGCCTCCTTGGGGCCTTTCTTCCTCATTTCGTCTCTTGTCCATGCCACCTATCACCCGCATCGCCGTCATCGGAGGAGGAGCCGCTGGCTTCTTCGCAGCGATCACGGCCGCGGAAGCCTTAGGTGGCGCCGGCGAAGTAACGCTCTACGAAGCCACCCCGCACCTGCTTGCCAAGGTCCGAGTATCCGGCGGCGGGCGTTGTAACGTGACGCATGCGTGCTTCGAACCCGCTGAATTAGTCAAAAAATACCCCCGGGGCGGACGAGAACTACTCGGAGCCTTTCATCGCTTCCAACCCCGCGATACGCTCGCTTGGTTTGCGGCCCGCGGCGTCGAAACCAAGACGGAAGAAGATGGCCGAATGTTCCCCGTCACCGATGACTCACAGACGATCATCGAATGCCTGATGGCCGCCGCCCGGAAAGCAGAGGTCAAAATCATGCCCACGCTGGGCGTGCGTAAAGCCGAGTGGCTCGAAAAGGAATTTCTACTTACCTGCACCGATGCCTCTACCACGCGCTACGACCGCCTCATCATCGCCACGGGCGGTAACAAATCCTCCGGCGGCTTAGCCATGGCCGAAAGCTTCGGACATACGATCATCCCACCCGTCCCCTCTCTCTTCACCTTTCATATCCAAGATACGAGATTACACGACCTCTCCGGCGTCTCGGTCGAAAACGTGGTCCTGACGGCCCCCGGCACCAAACTCCGAACGGACGGGCCGCTCCTCGTGACGCACTGGGGCCTCAGCGGACCGGCAGTCCTTAAACTCTCCGCCTGGGGCGCACGCGAGTTCGCCTCACAGAACTATTCGTTTCCGATCCATATCAATTGGGTGCCACCGCGCACGCGCGATACACTACTTAAGGAACTCTCCCAAGTGCGCGAACAAAATGCCCGTAAGCAGGTCTCGACCTTCAGTCCCGTGCCCATGCCACAACGCCTTTGGGAGCGCTTTGTCATCGCCGCCGGCATCCCTACCACCACGCCGTGGGCCCACGTCAGCAACCCGTCGCTGCAAGCCCTGGCCACTCAGCTCACCGCAAGCGAATTCAAGGTGGACGGCAAAAGCATGTTCAAAGACGAATTCGTGACCTGCGGCGGCGTGAAACTTTCTGAAGTCGATTTCAAGACCATGGAGAGTCGGCAATGCCCTGAATTGTATTTCGCGGGCGAAGTACTCGACGTCGATGGCGTCACGGGTGGCTTTAATTTTCAAAATGCCTGGACAACTGGCTACCTCGCCGGAACAGCAGCGGCTCAACCTCGCTCCTGAACTGGCCTCGCCTTTCCCGTTGCCACCTTCGTCCTCGTAATCATCTTTCCTTCACAATGACCCAACCCTCCGAACCAACCGACGGCCCGCAGATTGGCGATACGCTCGAAGGGCAGATTCTGGTCGCCGTCGGCATGGCCTTCACTTTCACCGAGGCGCATCAAGACCATCAGGCAACTTTTGAAAAACTGAACGAATGGCTCAATGGTATTCGTCTTTACGAACTAGAAGACGATTTTGACTGTGATGCTAATTTCTGGGATGAACTGCAGGACGCCGGTTACGAAGTAGGCGAAGGCGAAGTTGACGGCGAGAAGCCCGGCGAAGTCATTACGGTCTTTGACGTCTGGGTAAATATCGACGAGCCCGCCGCCGCCCTCACCCAGCTTCAAAACCGCTTGTTGGAATTAAAGGAAACGGCGACCGAACTTCTGCCGCTGGGACTCCGCGCCGCCGTCGCCAGCCATAAGACGCCCCTCGAGACCCTCAAGCTGATCGCGCAATTGGCGGATTAAGCCGGAAGCGCCGGCCTCTCAGGCTTACTTCTTCAATTGGCGGGCCAAGAATTCTTCGATGAGTTTATGTTGTTCGGGCGCCTCGAATAATTTTCCACCATGTGCCGCACCCGCAATGATATGGAGAGAGGATTCGACCCCGACCGATTTGAGTTTCTCGTGCAGCCTAACGCTTTGATCGACCGGCACGCTGGTATCCTGATCCCCATGCATGATTAAGAACGGCGCATCCCCAGCGCTGACCTGATAAAGCGCGCTGGCCGCTTTGGCTTTCTCGGGCTGATCCATCACGATTCCGCTTAATAACAAAGCGCCGTTCGCTTTCGCCAGATCTGCCCGGGTACGCTTCTCGGACAGCACATTCGGCGGCATAGTCAAAAGATCCGTCGGCCCATACCAATCGATCACGGCTTGGACGCGCTCTTCCGACGGCGCATCCAAGGTCCCCATCAAAGCGACCAAATGACCGCCGGAGGATCCGCCCCAAGCTGCGATATGTTTTCCATCCATACCGTACTTCGCCGCATTCGCGCGCAACCAACGGACCGCCGCATGACAATCTTCAATCTGGGCGGGCCATACGTAATCGGGGATGAAGCGGTGTTCGACGCTGGCGACCACATAGCCCTGCGTCACCAACCACGTCCCAGGACAGCTGCTCTTGCTCCCGCCCTTCCACCCGCCGCCATGGACCCACATCACGACCGGCAACGGCTTAGAAGAGGGGTTTTCGGGTAAATATAAATCTAGCTTCATCGACTTGCCACCCGGTGAGGCATATTCCAGATCCGCCGACAACCTGACCCCAGCGGGCACTTTCGGAGCCTTCTCCGCCGCCCCAGCCCAGGCCATCACGCACAATCCTATCCAAGTTAAGCTTTGTCGCATGAACTTGGATGACCGAAGCCTTGGTCGCCCGCAAAGCCGAAAGCGACCGAATTCACCCGCTTTGCAACTAAAGGGGGTTTGCCGTGTTTTAATCATTATATGAAGCCACCCCTCCTTCTTTTCCTGTTCGCATGGGCCGGCCTGTGCGGCGCCGCCGAGCGCCCGAACATCCTTGTCATTGTCGGCGACGACATGGGCTATGCCGACGTGGGCTTCCACGGCTGTAAGGATATTCCGACGCCCCACCTTGATGCCCTCGCGGCCTCCGGCGTCAACTTCACCAACGGCTATGTGACGGGCCCATACTGCTCTCCCACGCGCGCCGGGTTGCTCACGGGCCGACAGCAGAATCGCTTTGGTCACGAATTCAATCCGAACGGTGCCAGCGGCTTACCGCTCACCGAAACGACCTTACCGGATCACCTGAAGGAAAACGGTTACGTCACGGGCATGGTCGGTAAATGGCACCTGGGCTCGCTCCCGGCGCAGATTCCGCAGCAACGGGGCTTCACGGACTTCTTCGGATTCCTCGGCGGCGCCCACAGCTACTTTAACGCTAAGGCCATCCTCCGCGGCACGGAACAGGTCAAGGAGCTGGACTATACTACCGATGCCTTCGGACGCGAAGCGGTCGCCTACATCGAACGCAACAAGGGCAAGCCATGGTTCCTCTACCTGGCTTTCAACGCCGTCCACACGCCCATGGATGCGACCAAAGATCGCCTCGAAAAGTTTTCCCAGATTAAAGACACGAAGCGGCGGACCTATGCGGCGATGATGTCCGCGATGGATGATAATGTCGGCCGGGTACTCAAGGCCCTCCAAGACAGCGGCCAAGCGGGAAACACTATTGTCACGTTCATCAGCGACAACGGCGGACCCACGATGGCCGGAGTCACGGTCAACGGCTCCGTCAACGCCCCGCTACGCGGCTCCAAACGCACCACGCTCGAAGGCGGGATCCGCGTGCCTTTTGTCATCGCTTGGCCAGGGCACATCCAACCGGCGGTCTTTGAAAAACCCGCCGTACAACTTGACCTCCATGCGACGGTCCTCGCCGCAGCCAGCATCACGCCGAAGCCCGAATGGAAATTGGAAGGCGTCGATCTGCTGCCTTACTTATCAGGCCAAAACCAAGTCGCGCCTCATGCCGCGCTCTACTGGCGCTTCGGCGACCAAATGGCGATTCGGGCCGGCGATTGGAAATTGGTACGCTATGACACCAACGCCGATACTAATGCCGGCCGAGGCAAAGCTCAGCCGGTCTCCGCTGCGAAACTTTATAATCTCGCCCAAGACATCCACGAAGACAAAGACCTGGCCGCAGCAATGCCTGATAAGGTCAAAGAATTGCAAGCCCTCTGGAACGAATGGAATAAATCCAACGTCAAGCCGCTCTGGGGCGCAGGAGCGCACGACAATGACGGCCCCGAACCAGGCGATGAGAATACGGGCAAAAAGAAGCGTAAGGCCGCCAAGTAATCTCTTTCTATGAGCAGAGGCAGGATTGGCTGATCCGTAACCGAACTATGCCTTAGAATGGCATCCAGGCCAAGCCGAAGACCCGGTCCATAAGCCAGAGCCCACCCATCCCCGCAAGCAAGCCAGAGACGATTCTGACGGCCTTCTCGCCCTGCTGCCAGCGCTTCAAGAGCAAGGCCAAGGGCAGCAAGGCGCATACGACGGCCAGCTGGCCGACCTCGACACCGACGTTGAAAGACAACAGGCATCGGACAAGTCCGGTTGTCGGCAACACCATCGACTGCAAGAGGGCGGCAAAACCGAAACCATGGACCAGTCCGAAACCAAAAGTCAGCACCGCTCGGTGACGCGGTGGCGTGGGCCGGAGATTCTCCAGTGCGACATAAACGATAGTCGCCGCAATCGCACTTTCCACCCACCGCCCAGGCAACTGAACGATCTCCATGGCCGCCAAAATCAAAGTGATGCTATGGGCGACCGTGAAGGAGGTGACGATTTTGAAAAGTTCCCAGGGCCGGGCGACCACGATCAAAGCGGCCAGAAAACATAGGTGATCGAAGCCGTGAAAGATGTGCTGCATCCCTAGGAAGAAAAACTGCTGCAATCGCGGCCAGAGCGGCGCGACATATCCGGTATCAAAAAGGTAATCAGGCTCAAAACGGGTGAAGATCACTTCTTCGCTCACGCCCGAGTTGATCCAGGTGCCTAACACCGTATGCCGCTCGCCGAGTCTTTCAAAAAAAGCGAACTCTAGGGTGACATCCTCCGGCTTATCTTGGAGCGGCCGCTCGAAACGAAAAGCAACGAGCGAAGCGACCGAATGATAATCGCTCTCCGGAATGTCTTCGCCCGCCCCTTCCGGCCAGGTCATACCCATCGACTTACCCAAGCCTTCCGCCTCTCCGGATACCTCCAGAGTGATATTGCGTTCTAAGAAAAGAAGGATCTCAGGAACATGCTTTTCTAGCTCGGCCCGACTGATGCGGTGGTCACGATTTTCATCCAGGTTCACGATCTTGTTCAGCGTGAACAAATCGTAAGTCAGCTTCGTCGCCAAACGGCGTGGCTCGATCTGGACGATGGCGTAGCTGGTGTCCGGATTATGGGCGCACGCCGGGACAGCCGTCGCCACCAAGGCGAACAGGCCCATCCAGGCGGTGGCCGTCATCCCAATTAGACCCCTGAGCCAGCGCACGACTTACTTAGCATCGGCCGCATAGGTAATCCACATCGGCGAGGCCCAGACGAGCTCACCGTTGGTGTCCTTACCCCGCTTCTGCTGCTCACCGCGGAAATAATAATAGCTGGTCTTACCGGCGGTCGGATTCGGATCGGTCCACTGGATATCGACGACAGCTTGGCCGGGTTCCCAGACTTTGACTTCGACGTCATCCTTCACCAAGACAACCCGAGCAAAAGGTGCCGTACCTTGCAGATGAAGTTTCAATTCCGGAGCCTTCTGGGCCGTGAATTCATCGCCCATCATGTAGGTCTTACCGCCGCTCTGACATTTATATTCGGCGATGATGTTATCCGTCGCCGCATAGGTATGGCGGAGTTTCATCGCCTTGAGCAAAGCTTCGCGGGAGTTGTTCTCCGCGTACACCAAGGCATAACTGATGTGGGTGGAGCCGTGGTCACTGCTCGATTCGAAAGAGAAACGGTAGCCCTTCTTGAAGGCGAGGTTCACGAAACCCAGTGGCTCCCATCCGCCGATGGAATCGTCAGCCGTCGGGCAACGCGGAGCACCGGGGCGCTCGTAATTCTGCCGCGCACCTTGGTAGATTTCCACCATCGGCTCGACCTTCGGATCCCAATCGCGCCAATCGGTACCCATGCTCGTCGCGCTGGTATGCGAAGCACAGACGCCATCAAAAGCCTTAAGATACTTATAAAGCATCTGAGTGTCGGGCGCGTGACCGGTGAAATCGCGGGCCGACTTAGGCAGACGAGGAAGCGTCCGGACGCCGCGTTGTTCGAAAACGACGTTACGATGGCCTTCGGGATAAGTCACGCTGCGCTCATAGGTGAAAGGTGGCTCGAATTTTCCGGCGATCCGGAAAGCGTCGGTCGTCTTCTGCGTCAACCACCAGGGATACTCGCGTCCGGCGCCGTTATCATGGTCGCCGCAGCCGAGCCAATCCATCGCGGCGACGTCGATCGCATAACGCCACATATCTTCCAAAGGCCCGTCACTGCCGCCGTCGCCAGAGATTTCAGTGTGACGGTGGAACTCACCGCGGATGATTTGGAGATTTGTACCATTGATTTCGGAGCGGTAGGTCCGGGCGCGGGCGATTTCTTCGCGCTCTTTCACAGTTTCAGAGCTTGGCTGAGGATCCACCTTCAAGGAAGCGGGCGCACCCTTGAGCTTAGGTGACACGGTCGAACCGGTCATTTCCAATCGGCTCAGGAACACGTCGTTGTCATAAGGATCTTTATCAGACGTAAGGCCGGCGTTCGAAGAACCCGTTCCCTGCTTCTGCACGTGCGCGCTCTGCCGATGATCGCTTGAGTGGGCCACGATGATACCACCTGCGGGGTGGGCTGCCACGGCGGGCGTGTTATAAAGTAGGTTGTCGGAATGCGGCAACAGGATCGGACCCACCCACTTCTGGCCATCGAAATAGGTCGCATGGCTCATCCATACGGTACCCAAGGGCGTATGGAAATTATTCTGACGGCTACGCGACAGAATCCAAACACGTCCGTCACGGTCGGCGACGATGCGACCGAGATTATTGTAAGAATTGGCCGACGCATCGACCTCGGCTTCTTCCCCCTTGACGCGATCCACCGGCTCAGGCGTCCGCGGCGGCAAGGCTTTGCCTTTATTACGTGGCTTTGAATCGATGAAGGCGGTCGTTGGGGAAGTTACCGGCGACATCCACTTTCCATCGGCCAAAACCCTAACGCCAATCTGACGTCCTTTGTAAAGTCCGATACCATCCTGATTGTCGTAAGCACCCCAATCCTTCCCCCAGGTGGGCCCACTCTGCTCCCAACATACCCAAAGGTGATTTTCGCCATCAAAGGCCAAAGACGGGCGAGCTTCGTACAACCAAGAATTGGTCACTGGCTGGGCGGGCTTGGCTTCGCCATCGGTGCTGAAGGTACGGAGCCAGATATCGTAATCTCCTTTGTCGTAAGTATCCCACGCAATGGCCACTTGACCGTCTTTCGCGGCGGCGATCGCCGGCGTCCAGCAGCTGCCTTGTTGCGTACTGACGCGGATCTCATCCGCCCAACCGGCGGCAGTTTGCCGGCGGGCGAGCACTCGGAAAACCCCGTCGCGCACTCCTTGCCAAGCCACCCAAACATTTCCCTTGGCATCCGTCGTCGCGACCGGACTGACATCGTTTGCCTCGTTTCGGGAAAGATTAACTGGCTCGGAGAATTTGCCATCATGGTAGGAGCGTGCCCAGATTTCGAAGTTCGGAACAGACTTCATCTGCTTCCATGCCTTATTCTCACTCCAGAAAATCCAGACGCGTCCGGAGCCGTCCTGCGTCACGGCCGTCTTATAAATATCACAGCCCTCATCGGTGACGGGAAGAGAGACGCTCTTGCCCTTGCCGCTGATGCTCAGCCAAAGGCGATCGCCGCCAGGCAGCTTAGCGAGGTAGCTTAAATCTTTAGGTTCTTCCGAAAAAGTCTCCTTGGAGCGCTCGTCGCGATCTAAGCCTGGGGTGAAACTGACATAGGAAGTGAAAATCGTGCCGTCGTTCGCTACGGCGATGGCTGGATAATCATCGTCGGCACGGGTGGCGGTTAATTTCGTGGTGGCAGCCGTACGCTCCAGATCTACCGCCCCGGCCAATTTCTCGACGACCTTACCGTAAGGCAAATCTGCGAGCTTAAAAACGACATCTCCCTTTGGGGTCTTAACCGTGACGACCGTATCGTCATTTACATCCACGAGATGGAGAAGGACGCCGTTGTCGGCCATCGGCTCGCTGGCGCTTTTTTTCTTATTCTGCTGGGCGCCCTTCTTGCCGTTATTGCTCCGACGCACGGTCAACGGCCGGGTCATTGCGGTCCAGGTCGTCCCTTCCACCCCATCCTTCATTTGGAATCTCCATCCGCCCACATTCTCAACCTTGCCGGAGGAGACGCTCACCGAGCCATCCCACTTCGACGAAGTCGTATCGGTCAGGCCGAAGCGGACCAAGACGCCCACTTCGTCAGCGAAAGCGACCGAGGGCAAATTGACTAAAGTAACCAAGGCCAGAATAAGCAAAACTCTGAGTTTCATACGGGGGTAATTACTTCTTTAACCCGCCAGAACCAGAATGGTTGCAGAAAATCAGCGATTTCACGTTCGTCATCAGTGTTTCTAAGCAATCTCAGCCCATGGCATCATCCCTATCTTGTTTGCCACCACCCCATCCATCCCCTACCCCTATGCCCAATCCCCTTCTTTAGAACTATGCCCTCATCGTCCGGCCAATCATTCCTCGGCTTTTCTCGCAGCCAATCGAC
>DKND01000102.1:9866-10607 GCA_002470605.1 Opitutia bacterium UBA7397 | reverse complement strand
CCGTGCCACCCAAGAGACCGGCCTGCCTGAGGCTCGCTGCCAAGGCGAAATCGGACGTACCATCGGCCAACTCCGACTTTTCGCCGATCTTGTAGATAAAGGCGATTGGATCGATGCCCGCATCGAAACCGCCAATCCCGAACGCAAGCCTCTGCCCAAGCCTGACCATCGTTCGATGCTCCGGCCCCTCGGACCGGTCGCGGTCTTCTGCGCCAGTAACTTCCCCTTCGCATACTCGGTCGCAGGCGGAGACACCGCCTCCGCTTTTGCCGCCGGCTGTCCGGTCATCGTGATGGCGCATCATGCCCATTGCGGCACAGCAGAAATCATGGGTGGGCTGATCGTGGACGCGGTCCGCGCCTGCAACCTTCCGGAAGGCACCTTCTCCCTGCTGATCGGCCAAGGACGCGTCGTCGGTCAACAGCTTGCTAAGCACCCCGCACTCCGCGCCATCGGTTTCACCGGATCTCGCCTCGGTGGACGGGCCTNNGCTTTTCTCGCAGCCAATCGACGGGGCCAGCCCAACGCTGCGTCAACCCGGCGACGAACGTCGAGCTTCCGGGTGATTTCTTCCAAGCCACCGAAGCCGATGTGCTGAAGGCCGCCACCCTCGCAGCGGCGGCGGCGCCCAGCCTTTCCGCTCTCAGTGGGAAAGCAAAAGCCCAATTCCTGCGCGAAATTGCCACCCGGATTGAAGCCGCGACCTCCACGCTTGTCGGCCGTGCCACCCAAGAGACCGGC
>DKND01000102.1:2170-9731 GCA_002470605.1 Opitutia bacterium UBA7397 | reverse complement strand
TCGTGATGGCGCATCATGCCCACTGCGGCACGGCAGAAATCATGGGCGGGCTCATCGTAGACGCAGTCCGCGCCTGCAACCTTCCCGAAGGCACCTTCTCCTTACTGATCGGCCAAGGCCGCATCGTCGGTCAACAGCTTGCCAAGCACCCCGCACTCCGCGCCATCGGCTTCACCGGCTCTCGCCTCGGTGGACGGGCCTTGATGGATACCGCCGCGGCTCGCCCCTCGCCCATTCCCGTCTACGCCGAGATGAGCAGCGTCAATCCGGTGGTGCTACTACCAGGCGCCCTTGCCGCTCGCGGCGAAGGCCTTGCCACCGGCATGCTGGGTTCGTGCACCTTAGGCGTCGGTCAATTCTGCACTCAGCCCGGCTTATTAATCTTAGAACGCTCCGCCGAAGCCGAAACTTTTGTCGCACGGCTTTCCACTTTGTTCGCCGAAGCTGCCGAAGGCGTGATGCTCACTTCGGGCATCCACCATGCGTACGTCAACGGGCTCGTGGCACGCGCCGCCCAGAAAAACGTCAGAGTCCTCGCCCAAGCCAAAACCAGCGGTGAACCTAATCGTGCGACCCCGACACTCTTCGCCACCGAAGCGGCCGTCTTCCTGGCCAACGATTCCCTGCAGGAAGAGATCTTCGGCCCAAGCTCCCTGGTCGTCTGGTGCGCCCACCGCGAAGAACGTGACCGCGTCGTGACGGCCTTGCACGGCAGTCTCACCGCGACCATCCATGGCACGGACGACGATCTTAACAAAAATAAGGAACTCGTCGCCCAACTCGAAGCTATTGCCGGCCGCTTGGTGATCAATGGCTTCCCGACAGGTGTGGAAGTTTCGCATGCCATCGTACACGGCGGCCCCTATCCTTCGCTTTCCGACGGACGTTCGACCTCGGTGGGTTCCAATGCCATCTATCGCTTCACGCGTCTGGTCTGTTACCAAAACTTCCCCGACGCGCAGCTGCCTGCGGAGCTGCAGAACGCCAACCCGCTCGGCCTCTCCCGCCTTGTCAATGGCAGCCGCTCCGACGCCGCCCTCTGAACCGTTCCCTCCCCTCTCATGTCTCCCAACGAATTAAAAGCCGTCCTTTCGTCAGGCTTACTTTCCTTTCCCATCACCGACTTCAAGACGAACGGCGACTTCGATGCGACCGGTTACGCTAAGCGCCTCCAGTGGCTCGCGCCCTACGGCGCCACGGCGCTCTTCGCCGCCGGCGGCACGGGCGAATTTTTCTCCCTCGAACCTCAGGAATATTCTTCGGTGATCAAAACCGCGGTCGACACGTGCGATGGCCTCGTGCCGATCCTCGCCGGTGCGGGCGGCCCAACGCGTGTGGCCATTCAATACGCCCAAGAAGCCGAACGTCTTGGTGCCAAGGGCATCTTGCTGTTACCGCATTACCTCACGGAAACGAATCAGGACGGCGTGGCGGCGCACGTGGATCAAGTCTGCAAGTCGATCAAAATCGGGGTCATCGTCTACAATCGCAACGTCTGCCGACTCCAACCGCATCATCTCGAAAAACTTGCGGCTAATAATCCTAATCTCATCGGCTACAAAGATGGTTTCGGTGATATCGAACTCATGGTCTCGATTCGCCGCCGCATGGGAGAGCGTTTTAGTTACCTGGGCGGCCTGCCCACGGCGGAAGTCTACGCCGCCGCTTACAAAGCGATGGGCGTACCAGTCTACTCCTCGGCGGTCTTCAACTTCATCCCCCAGGCCGCGATGGATTTCTATCACGCTGTCGCCAAGGATGACGTCGCCACCCAGAACCGCTTACTCGACACCTTCTTCCTGCCTTATCTCGAAATTCGCAACAAGAGCGCCGGCTACGCCGTCAGTATCATCAAAGCCGGAGCGACGATCGTCGGACATAGCGCGGGGCCCGTGCGTGCGCCTTTGACCGACCTCAAGCCGGCCGAAGTCCAACAACTCGCTGCCCTCATCGCCCAAGCCGGAGTTAAGTAATTACCCGTGCCGCTCGAAACCCTCCAGTCCGCGGTCTCGAAGGTCAAGTGGCGCGTGCTGCCGTTGTTCGTCGTGATGTTCATCGTGAACTACATCGACCGCGTAAACATCAGCTTCATCAAGGAGCAGTTGCACACGGACCTCGGCCTCAACGATGAAGCCTTCGGCTTCGGCGCTGGCCTGTTCTTCATCGGCTACGCGGTCTTCGAAGTCCCTTCCAACCTCATCCTCCAGCGCATCGGTGCGCGTCGCTGGCTCGCCATCATCGCCATGCTTTGGGGCGCGGTGGCGGCCTGCATGGCGTTTGTGACGACCGCCCAAGAGTTCTACGGGTTGCGTTTCCTGCTCGGTGCGGCCGAAGCCGGCTTCTTCCCAGGCGTCATTTATTACCTCACTCGCTGGCTACCCTCGGCGGACCGCGGTAAAGCCATCGCGATCTTCCTGAGCGGCTCCGCCATCGCTTCCGTCATTTCCGGGCCGCTCTCCGGCTATCTCCTGCAGTTCCATCCTTATGGACTCAAAGGCTGGCAGTTCATGATCTTCGCCGAAGGCGCCTTCTCGGTCGTCCTCGCGATTTTCACCTGGCGCTGGCTCGACTCCCTTCCAGCAGAGGCCCGGTGGTTGCAGGACGGGGAACGGCAAGCCCTGACCTCGACCCTCGAAGCCGAGGCCGAGGCAGCAAACCGCTCCTACCGACCCAGCGTCTGGCGACTACTATGCGACCTACAGATTATCCTGTTCTGCGTCGTCTACTTCGCCATCCAGCTGACCATCTACGCGGCGACGTTCTGGCTGCCGACCATCATCCGTTCGATGGGCAAGATGACCGACATGCAAGTCGGCTGCCTCAATTCATTGCCATGGCTGATTTCGATTGCGGGGATGTATTTCGCCGCCGCCGGAGCCGCACGTTATAAAAACCAACAAGCCTGGGTTGCAGTTGCTTTGCTCATCGCCGGCTTAGGCATGTTTCTCGCCACGACCGGCGGACCGATCTTCGCTTTCGTTGCCATCTGTTTCGCCGCCCTCGGCTTCAAGTCAGCCTCCTCGCTGTTCTGGCCCATTCCGCAAGGTTACCTTGATCCGCGCATCGCCGCCGCCGTCATCGCCTTGATCAATTCCATCGGCAACCTAGGTGGCTTCGTCGCCCCCTACGCCTTCGGATGGCTCAAGGAACATACGGGTTCGATTCAAGGTGGGCTCTACGGACTCGCCCTCACCTCCCTCGTCGCCGCCGCCTTGGTCTTCCGCGCCCGAACCCGCGCCTAATTTTAACGTGACCACCCCTCTCATCACTTCCATCCGCGTCGTACCGGTCGCCGGCCACGACAGCATGCTGCTCAACCTCAGCGGTGCGCACGGCCCTTACTTCACCCGTAATATCGTTCTTATTACCGACAGCTCCGGACAGACGGGGTTAGGCGAAGTCCCCGGCGGCGAAAAGATCAAGCAAACGATCGAAGACGCGGCACCCCTACTTATCGGCAAGGAAATCGCAGAATACGAAAAGCTGCTCGCGACCATCAGCGCCGCCTTCGCCGATCGTGACGCCGGTGGCCGCGGCCTGCAGACCTTCGACCTGCGCATCACCATCCACGCCGTCACGGCGATTGAATCCGCCCTGCTCGACCTGCTCGGTCAGCATCTTCAACAGCCGGTAGCCGCGCTGCTCGGCACGGGTCAACAACGTTCCGAAGTTGAGATGTTAGGGTATCTTTTCTATATCGGCGACCGGCATAAGACTACCCTCGGCTATCGCGATGAGTCCGCTTCCGCCCACGCTTGGCACCGCCTCCGCAACGAGGAAACAATCACCGCTGAAGCCATCGTGCGCCAAGCCGAGGCCGCGCTAGAACGCTTTGGTTTCCAAGATTTTAAACTCAAAGGCGGCGTGCTTCATGGCGCCCAAGAAATCGAGGCCGTCCGCGCCCTCGCCGCACGCTTTCCCAAAGCCCGCATCACACTCGATCCTAATGGCGCCTGGTTGGTCAAAGATGCGATTACGCTCTGTCAGAATCTTCAGGGCATCCTCGCCTATGCCGAAGATCCCTGCGGCGCCGAAGCCGGCTTCTCGGGGCGCGAAATTATGGCCGAATTCAAAAAAGCTACCGGACTCCGCACGGCGACCAACATGGTAGCGACGGATTGGCGTCAGCTGGCGCATGCGTTAAAATTGCAAGCCGTCGACATTCCCTTGGCCGACCCACACTTCTGGACCATGCAAGGTTCGGTGAAAGTCGCGCAGGTGTGCCAAGAAAATGGCCTGACCTGGGGCTCTCATTCCAATAACCATTTTGATATCTCGCTGGCGATGTTCACCCACGTCGGTGCCGCCGCTCCCGGCGATGTAACGGCCATGGACACGCACTGGATCTGGCAGGAAGGCCAACGCCTCACCCAAGAGCCCTTGCAGATTAAGGGCGGTAAGATTTCCGTTCCTAAAAAACCCGGCCTCGGCATCGAAATCGACCCGACCCAGCTCGCGGCCGCCCACGAGCTCTACCTGAAACTCCCTTCGGGCTCACGAGATGACGCCGCTGCGATGCAGTACCTCATTCCTGGCTGGAAGTTCGACCCCAAGCAGCCCTGCTTGGTCAGATAGTCATCTGGGCATGGATGGAGAGCTGGCTTGGGGCGCGCACCCAAGCGAGGCGATGAGCGGTTGCAGAGCGTGAGTGGGCTGATATTCATTTTCTCACTACCCCATGCCGCGCTTACCTCTGCTTTTGTCTTTATCGCTCGGCTTACTCTGTGCTACCCCCAATCGCATCCCAGCCGCCGAGAAACCCAAAGCACTGATTAATATCGGCAGCAAAGCTCAACTCTTTGTCGATCAGATGCTCGTGAAGTCGTCGGAAGAGATCACGTTTCAGCTGCACCCCGGTCAAAAACATCCGGCCAATCCTTTGCTCAAGGCCGACCAACCCTGGGAAGGTTGGCGGATATCCATCTACGGCAATGTGATCTTTGATGAGACCTTAGGGAAATTCCGCCTCTGGTATACGACGGACGTCACCAAGGATTTTCCGAACTTTTCCGTCTGTTACGCCGAAAGCCAAGATGGGATTCGCTGGAATAAGCCGTTGATCGGAACGATTGATTCTGCCCGCGGCGGCCGGCAGCATAACGCGGTACTCAATGAAGCATTGCTTCCTAGCGTCATCAAAGACGACCACGATCCAGACCCCCAACGCCGCTACAAGATGGTCGCTTATGTCCATAAAGATAAACCCGAAGGCGGACCGCATACTTTTACCTCTTCCGATGGGCTTCGATGGACCCGCCTGAGCCATGAACCAATCTGTCGTTCCAACGATGTCATCACGATCTATTACGATGAAGAACGCCAGCTCTACGTCGCTTTCCCGAAACATAGCACCGACGTCCGCGGCCAAGTCAGGCGATGCTTCGCGCTCTCTACCAGTAAGGATTTCATCACCTGGACAACGCCTCGCTATGTCTTCAAACCTGACCAGATCGATGACGCCGGCTCCTTGGACCGCATCGAACAAGTCCGTGCCCAACTCGACGTACCCGACGATCCCAAGCTGATGCGGACGGAGTTTTATGGCATCGGCGCCTACCCGACTGAAAGCTGCACCTTGGCTTTTCCCTGGGTTTTCACGATCAACAACAGCGGACGATACGGTAACCATGAAGGCCCTAGCGAAATCCAACTAGCGTCCACGCGCGACCTTCAGACATGGGAGCGGCCCTTCCGCACCCCGATCATCCCTCATGGCTTACCCGGAGAATGGGACTGCGGCTTTCTTGCCACGCAATCCCGCGCCTTACGCGTGAAGGACGAAATCTGGCTTTATTATGCCGGCGCGAATTACACCCACGGTTCGCCGTGTCTTTACAAGGACATCGGTCGCGGGACGAAGTTCACCGGGAGCATCGGCCTGGCCACCTGGAAGCTTGATCGCTTTGTTTCGGCGGATGCCCCGGCTCAGGGCGGCACGATCACGACGGTACCGTTTATCTTCAGCGGCAAACGTCTGGAACTTAACGCGGTGGCGACGCAACCCGGGGCCGGCATCACCGTCGAATTCATCGATGCCGAAGGCCACTCGAACCTGACATGGGGGACAAGCGAACGGATGACGGGCGACGCTTTACGTCATACGGTGGTTTGGAAAAATCAGCCGGACCTTAAATCTTTAGCCGGCAAACCAGTGTCTCTTCGTTTTAAATTAAACGATGCTTCGCTTTTTTCCTTCGCTTTTCGGGAATAGTAGAAGGCCAAGCAGATTTTGGTCTTCGCCCGCCAGAAGTCTTGAGCATTGTCACTGATCGCAGCGACTTGCCTTCATTTTTATATTTCCTCATGCGCCTCACCTTGCCCCTTCTTCTCCTCACCAGCCTCCTCTTCGGCGCGGATTCGATTTCCGCTACGGTAACCATTCACAGCGACCAGCCAGGCTTGGTGATTCCAAGCGATTTCGTCGGCCTGAGTACGGAGAAAAAACTCATGACGCGGGATTGTTTCAACGGCCAAAATGCCACGCTGATCAATCTCTGCCGCACGCTCGGGCCGGGCGTTTTACGTATCGGTGCCAATAACGTCGATTCGACTTTCTTTAAGCGCGAAGCCCATCCGCCGCTCGAATCCATGAAGGACAACAAGTATGTCGTCGACCCACGCACCATCGGGCCGGCTTCGGTTGATGCGTTCTTCGACTTCGCCCGCAATACGGGCTGGAAAATTATCTACGGCGTCAATCTCGGGGCCAACGACCCGGCGATGGCGGCCGACGAGGCCGATTACGCCTGGAAGGTCGGTGCGAAAGAAATCCTCGCGATCGAGATCGGTAATGAGCCAAACCTTTATCCGAAAGGCCCGAATCGCGAAGGAATCCGCCCAAGCAAATGGGGTTATCCTGAATATAAAGCTGAGTTCATGGCCGTCGCCGACGCGATCAAAGCCAAGAATCCCCAGATTCTCATCACTGGCCCCGCCGTCACCAAGGGCACGAAATGGATGCCGCTCTTCATGGCTGACTTCAAGGATCGCATCGCGCTTGCCACTTCGCACGTCTACCCGCTTTCCGCCAAGGAGGCCGACCCCAAGGGACAGCGCTTCACCTCGATCGAAAAAATCTTGGGCGAGAAATATCCCGATGACTGGCTTATTAAACTAAATGACGCCAAAGCCGCCGGCGTGCCGTATCGCGTCGGCGAGTGCAATACCGCGTCCGGCGGGGGCAAGCATGGCGTCAGTGACGCTTTCGCCGCGGCGCTGTGGTCGATTGATTTCATGTTCGACGTCGCCCGCCACGGCGGCGCCGGGGTCAATTTTCACGGCAGCTTCACCGCCAATAATTATTCCGCCATCGTCTTTGACAAAAAGACCGAGACGTATGTCCCCGCGCCCCTTTACTACGGACTGCTTTTCTTCAGCCAAGCTGCGCAAGGACGTCTCGTCGCTTCCGAAATCAGCGGTAAGACGAATCTGATCAGTCACTCCGTACTCGGCACCGATGGCAAACTACGCGTCACCTTGCTCAATAAAGAACTCAACCCATCGATGCAAATTCAGGTTAATGCGGGCGGTAAATTCTCCAAGTTTACCAGCCACAGTCTCA
>DKND01000102.1:0-2162 GCA_002470605.1 Opitutia bacterium UBA7397 | reverse complement strand
GCTAATGGGAAGTGGTCTCCGCAAACCGCTGAGAAAATCGACCTCTCGGGCGGACAAATCACGGTTACGCTGCCTGCATCGAGCGCGATTTTACTTATTTTAGAATAAGAATGTGCGATTTAGGCCTAAGTTAGCTCTTGGTCGCATCGGCTTGCATCCTCCACCGATTTAATGCCAATTTAATAGGCACCCCCACTACCCCATCATGCCCCTCTACGGAACTGCCCTGCTTGCCGGATGCCACCTCACCGGCATCCTTCTCGGTGAATTACTTGGCCGCGCCCTTGGCGTCCAAGCCAACGTCGGAGGCGTAGGTATCGCCATGCTCCTGCTCATCGCCGTACGCTTTTACGGACATAAGCACGGATGGCTCCAAGTGAAATCCGAAGAAGGCGTCAATTACTGGGCGGCCCTCTACATCCCGGTCGTGATCGCGATGGCCATGCAGCAGAACGTCGTCAAGGCCCTAAGCGGTGGCCCCATGGTCTTACTCACGGCGATTGCCACCGTCACGGCTTGCGCCGGTTGCGTCTCATTCATCAATCGTCGCGAAGTCGTTACGGCGGATGAAGCCCCTAAGAACTAAGAGCCATGAATACGCTTCTCCAAAAGCTTGCCGTCGATAACGGCCTGATTCTTTCCTTCGCCATCGTCGGATTGGTCGTTTTCTGTTCTGGTTTCCTCTCCCGGAAATTGACCTTTGGTCGCGTCCAAGGCTCCGCCATCGCAATTCTCATCGGACTTACCCTCGCCTATGTCGGTGGCCGTATGACCGGAGGCAGCAAAGGACTCGCCGATCTGGCTTTCTTCAGCGGACTTGCACTCATGGGCGGAAATATGCTGCGCGATTTCGCCATCGTCGCCACGGCCTTCGAAGTCCAACCCGCTGAAGCTAAGCGTGCCGGCTGGATCGGCGCGGTCGCCCTTCTCATCGGTACTTTCCTGCCGTTCATCATCGGAGTCAGCATCGCGTATGCCTTCGGCTATCGCGACGCCATCAGCTTGACCACGATCGGTGCCGGCACGGTCACCTATATCGTCGGCCCGGTCACCGGTGCGGCCATCGGCGCCAGCTCCGAAGTCATCACGCTGAGCATCGCCGTCGGGGTCTTCAAAGCCATCTTGGTGATGGTCACCACCCCGATGCTTGCGAAGTTCATGCACCTGAAGACTCCTCGCTCCGCCATGGTCTTCGGCGGCCTTGCGGGCACGGTCAGCGGCGTTTCGGCCGGGCTCGCCGCGACCGACCGCAGTCTCGTTCCTTACGGCGCGCTCGTCGCAACCTTCCACACCGGCCTCGGCTGCCTGCTCGCTCCTTCCCTGCTTTATTTCATCGTTCGCGCCCTCGTCTAATCGACCATGCCCGACCTTCCGCTTATCGCCCGTGCCAAGCACTATGGCAGCGCTGTCGCCTTTCGTACCCCTGTCGGGACGACTACCTATCAAGATCTGCTGACGCGCTCAGCGTCCTTGGCGTCTACCCTGCTCGCCGGGCAGCCTGACCTCAAGGAAGCCCGCGTGGCTCTACTTGCTCCTGCCGGAGCCTCCTACGTCGCCGCCCAATGGGGTCTCTGGCGCGCCGGAGCCGTCAAAGTTCCAATCTGCCTGACCGCGACCGAGCCTGAATGGGAATATTCCCTGACGGATTCCAGGGCCAGTGCGGTCTTGGCGGATTCTGCCAGTGCTCTTAAAATTGGGCCACTCTGCCAACGCTTGGGCATTCGCCTTGTCGACATCGATGCTGCCAAAGATTCCGCAGGCCCGCTGCCCGAGCTCACGCCCGACCGACGGGCGATGATCCTCTACACCAGCGGCACGACCAGCAAGCCGAAGGGCGTCGTGACCACCCATGCGCACATCGCAGCCCAAATCGAAAGCCTCATCCAGGCCTGGGAATGGACCAAAGAAGATCGCATCCCCTTGTTCCTGCCGATGCACCACATCCACGGCATCATCAACGTGACCTGTTGCGCGCTTTGGGTCGGAGCAACCATCGAGCCGTTCACCAAGTTCGATCAACCGGCCATTCTTGAGCGCGTCAAAGCGGATGCCTATACGCTCTTCATGGCGGTGCCGACGATTTACGTGAAGCTGATCCAAGCGCTTGAAAGCAGCGATGCGACCGAACGGGCTAAGGTCGTGGCCGGCTTCGCCCGCCTGCG
>DKND01000063.1 GCA_002470605.1 Opitutia bacterium UBA7397 | reverse complement strand
CAAGGATTCGGACCCGGCCTGACTTCCAGCGATGGCAACCAATTCTGGTATCCGCCGTCCACAGTCCCGCCGCCGGATGCGAAGGATGACCCCAAGACCACCGACCGCATCGCGAACGAAGCGATCAGCTTCATCGCTAGCCATAAGAATGACCCCTTCTTTCTCTATCTGCCGTTCTTAGCGGTACATAACAAGATCGGCGCGAGGGATGATCTCGTCGCGAAATACCAGAAAAAGAAGGCCGTCGCGCCAGCAGACGCCTCAGGTCAAGAGGGTGAACGCAAGGTGAACTTGGTCCAAAATAATCCCATCTATGCTGCCATGCTCGAACAACTCGACACCGGCATCGGACGCGTACTCGCCGCACTAGAAAGCAACGGCCTGAATGAAAACACCATCATCGTCTTCATGTCAGATAACGGCGGCCTCTCCACGAGCGAAGGCAGCCCCACTTCCAATTTGCCGCTGCGCGGCGGCAAGGGTTGGCCATACGAAGGAGGCATCCGCGAACCTTGGATTATTCGGGCACCCGGCGTCACGACACCCGGAAGTACCTGCGCCACGCCCGTGATCAGCACTGACTTCTACCCCACGCTGCTGGCGCTGGCCGGCCTACCACTGCAACCGCAGCAACACCTGGACGGCATCAGTCTTGCACCCTTGCTCAAGGGCGAACCCCTCGATCGAGGCAAACCGTTGTTTTGGCACTACCCGCATTACTCTAATCAAGGCGGTTCACCCTATGGCGCTATTCGCGAAGGCGACTGGAAACTCATCGAGTGGTACGAGGATGGTGCTCTGGAACTTTACAATATCCCTCAAGACATTGGCGAAAAGAGCAACCTCGCCGCCCAGTATCCCGAACTGGCGACATCCCTGCATGCGAAACTCATCGGATGGCGGAAAGAAGTGGGCGCCCTGATGCCGACATCGAACCCCGCATACAAATCCCAACCAAAAAAATAAAGGTCTTTCCGACCTCGCCTCTCCTTTGAAACCCCATCTTCCATTCGTCTTCCTCTTAGCTACACTGGGTACAATTTTCGCCGCCGACACCCCAACCCCCAAAGCCAAACCTTTTCATGTCATCATTCTCTCCGGTCAAACCATGAACGGGGTGGATCCAAAGACCGGATTCGAAACCGAGGCCAAGGAACGATTCGCACCGGACGACGTTCTCTATTTCAAGATAGCCAAGGGCGGCTCGCCCATCCGGCTCTGGGTAGCCGAATGGAACGAAATAGCCTCACGTCACGGGGTAAACGTGCAAACTACACGAACCAAAGACACCACCCAGGGAACTCTCCATTATGAGCCCATCCTTGCCGAATATCATAAGCTGGTCGAGGAGCGCGGAACCCCGACGTCAGTGACATTTTGCTGGATGCAAGGCGAGCAGGACGGAAGGGACAAGCTCGACGCGCCTTATGCCGATGCATTGAAGCAATTACTCTTCAATCTGCGTCGCGACCTGAAACAGCCCAATATGAACGTGGTCATCGGACGGCTCAACGACTGGGGAGAAGGTAACAATGAGTCGTGGCATAAAGTGCGACAAGCTCACATGGATGTCGCCGCAAGCGACCCTCGTGCCGCGTGGATCGACACGGATGACCTTAACGACAAAGAAGTCGATGGTATCATGCAAAACCAATACCATTTCACCGGAGCTGGCTGCGCCCTTCTCGGACGACGCTTCGCCAGACAAAGCAACCTACTTGTCCACGGAAACGGACAGACGAAAGACGGGCGACCACAGTGAGCCGCTTTCAATTACCCGCTTAAATATTGTAAATGTCGAAACTCCACCGATCGGTCGTCCGATAACTAACGCTTCTGCTTTCAACTTCTAATCATAAAATGAAATTGCTCCTCACCCTGAGCCTCCTCGCCGCTGTCACCCTGTTTGGCGGCGATTCCTCGCGGAAGCCCAACGTCATCTTCATCCTGACTGACGACCAAGGCTGGGGTGACGCCAAGTTCGCCGGCCATCCTTACGTGAAGACCCCTAACCTGGATCGCCTGGCCAAGGAAGGCACCTGGTTCCGCCAATTCTACGTAGCCGCCACGGTCTGCTCGCCCAGCCGCACGGCCTTCATGACCTCGCACTACCCAGCGCGTCACCTGGTCCACGGGCATTTCTCCGACCATGCCGCGAACGCCGCCCGCTCAATGCCTGATTGGCTCGATGCCGACGTCACCACCCTGCCCGATCTCCTGAAGCAGGCCGGCTACGCGACGGCCCACTTCGGCAAGTGGCACCTCGGCGGAGGCAATGGCGCGCCAGCCCCTGAGGCCTACGGCTTCGATGTCTCCAAGACGGTCAACTCCAACGGCCCCTCGCTCGGAGACGAGGCAAAGGAGCCCTACTTCCGCGCCAAGTCCACGGCACTGATTGTCGACGAGACGGTCCAGTTCGCCAAGGCGAACAAGGACAAGCCGTTCTACGTCAATATGTGGACGCTCGTCCCGCACGCGCCGCTTAAGCCGACCCCGGAACAGCTGGCCGTCTACGCCGACCTCCAGCCCAAGGCGGACGATCCGGCCTTTGGCGAATGGGCCAAGAAATATTTTGGCGACGCCAAGGACCTGCGCAAGCAGATGCAGGTCTTCTGCGCATCGCTCACCGACCTGGACACCCAGATCGGCCGCCTGCTCGACTCGCTCGAGGAGCTTGGGCTGACCAATGACACCCTCATCGTACTGTCGAGTGACAACGGCCCCGAGGACTATCACGTCGGCAATGCCGCCAACGCCGGCGTCGGTAGCCCGGGACCCCTCCGCGCCCGTAAGCGCAGCATGTACGAAGGCGGCATCCGCACCTTCGGCCTCGTCCGCTGGCCCGGCAAGGTGCCCGCCGGCCGCATCGAGGAGAAAGCCGTCGTCGGTGCAGTCGATTTCCTTCCCACCATCGCGGCGATAGCGGGCGTCAAGGTCCCGGCCGAACTGGCTGCTGACGGCGAAGACCTCTCCGCCCTCTGGCGAGGCGCCCCGGCCACCCCTCGATCACGCCCACTTCACTGGGAATGGCTCTCGAGCGTCGCCGGACCTTATGCGGACTACGCACCGCCGCCCCTCTGCGTGCGCGACGGCGACTGGAAGCTCTTCGTCGATCACTCCGGCAAGAACGCACAGCTCTTCGACATCCCCAATGACCCCGGGGAACACCAGGACGTAGCCGCCCAGCATCCCGACGTCGTCAAGACGCTGACCGAAAAAGCCCTCGCCTGGGCCAAGACGCTGCCGGCCAGCCCGGCACGCGACAAGGTAGCCAGCCGAGTAGAGATTAAGAAATCCCCTGCCAAGGCAAAGCCAACCCTCGACCGCCCGAAGATCTTTGACACCTGGGATAAGGACAAGGACGGCTTCCTCTCGAAGGAAGAGTTCATCCCGCACATGGCCGACCAAGCCGATGCGCCGGCCCGCTTCGTCCGCTTCGACAAGGACAAGGATGGACGCCTTTCCAAGGAGGAATTCGTCCGCGCCGGCAACTGAGACTCGTCCGATATCATGCGCCTCCTCCTTCTCTTCGCGACCTCCCTTACGCAAGCCGCAACCCCGGACACCTTCACGGTCCGCGAGGACTTCGGCAGCTCCTT
>DKND01000112.1 GCA_002470605.1 Opitutia bacterium UBA7397 | reverse complement strand
GGTCGCCTTCTTGATTTTTTTAACCTTGGCGGCCGTCAGCAGTTGGTGCGGGCGCGTCATCCGGTCGATGAACAGAATGCCTTGGCAGTGGTCGTGCTCGTGTTGGACGCAACGGGCGAGCAATCCTTCGCATTCCATCGTATGCGGCGCACCGTCGGCATCGCGGAAGCGCACGATGGCTCGCTCTACGCGTTCAACTTCGCCCGTGACGCCCGGAAAAGAGAGACAGCCTTCGGTGTAGCAGTCCTTTTCGCCAGCCGGCACGGTCACGTTGGCGTTGGCCAGAAGCATTGGCATGACCTTGGCCGCTTCGACGATTTTGCCGTCCAGCAAAAGCGGGCTTTCCTCATCGCAGATATTTAAGACGAAAAGTTGTAAGGAAAGACCGACCTGTGGGGCGGCCAGTCCGATGCCGCGTGCTTTGCGCATCGCGGAGAGCATGGCTTCTCCCAGGGTGCGTAACGGCGGCCCGAATTCACGTACGGGCTCTCCAGGTGCCCGTAAAAGCGGGTCGCCGTAAGTCCGGATGGTGAATTCTGCCATACGTCTTGGTTACTCGGTGTCGCCTTGGGGGAAAGGGAAAAATTTCAAGGCTTGGTGCCGTAGTCGCCTTTTTCGCAATGGCGGACAAAGGTTTCCGCTCTTTTTCTCAGCCCGTCCCATTTATCACGAAGTTCTTGAGTTTCTTCCGGCGTAATCTGGCGATCTTCGATCGCATCCACGACCTTGGCGATGAGCAGACCGAATTCTTTGACCAAAGCATTGGCGGCCTTGGAAAGTTCGGGCAAAGCAGCGCCGGTTTCATCTAAGCTGAAATGCCCGCCCGCCCGCTGGGCGATCCAATTCGCGATCCGATGGTCGCCGGTCACTTCGATGAGGCGCGCGGTTCGCTCCAAAGGATTGGGATGTCCGCTCCCTTGTGAAGTCGGCTCACGCCATTTATATAACATCGAGGCGGAGATGCCAAGTTCCTTGGCCACTTCAGCATGGGCTTGAAGTCGGGTCCGGTCTTTTTGTCCGTTCAGCAAAAGCGCATCTTGCACGACGGAATGGGCGGATTTGATGTGGGTCTTTTGTTTGGCGGCCGGCTTTTTAGGCATGGCCAAGGGCTAGATGATTTTAGGCCGTTCGGCAAGGGGTGGTTCGGGGGAGTTTCATTATGAACGGCCCTGTTAATTATAAGTGCACCACCTAAAACAGGCTGGATGTAGGTGGGGCGGGGGATAATCTGCGGGGATGGCCATGTTGTCATCCGAAGGTTCGCATCCAGTCTTGGCAGCCGCTTTTTTGGCGGCTGGCTTGGTTTTAATCGCCGCAGAATTTTTCTTACCCACCGTCATCTTTGGTTTTATCGGGGCGGTCGTTTCTTTCGCCGGAATCTATCTTTCAGCGGAGCAGGGCTTGGTGACATGTGCGATTTACGCGACCATCTTCGTGGTCGGACTTGGGTTAGAATTTGTCGCATTCCGGCGGATCTTGCCGCATACACCTATGGGTCGTGAGATGACCAATCGCACACATGGAGGCGTCTCGGCCGTGCCGACGACGGCGGACTATTCCCGCTATGTGGGACGGTCGGCGCGGGCGACCACGGTCTTGGCTCCGTCAGGAACCGTGGAAATCGACGGAAACTTGCTCGAGGCTTTTTCTTTAGATGGATTTGTCGAACGCGGTGCGACCTTGGTGGTCACGGAGGCCGGCACAGGTCGCGTTACGGTCCGCCTCTCTCGCCCTAACCTTTAATCCCTTCCGAAGCTTTTATGCCCGAAAATACCGCCCTCACTGTCTTGGCCTATGTCGCCGCCGGAGCGTTGCTCCTGCTGGTTCTTTTCTTGCTGTCTTTCCTGACGGTCTGGGTTCGCGCCCGCTTGGCTGGCGCCGAAGTCGGATTGTTTGACTTGGTCGGGATGCGATTGCGCGGTGTACCTTTTTCGGTTGTCGTGGACGCTAAGATCGCTGCCACCAAGTCGGGGATACCGATCGAGACCGATAAACTCGACGCGCACTTTTTGGCGGGCGGCAATATCGTCCAAACTGTCCAGGCTTTGATCGCCGCGCAGCACTCCGGTCTGCACCTCGACTGGAATCGCGCCTGCGCAATCGACATCGCGACCCGCGGTACGAATAAATCCGTTCTCGAAGCGGTCTTAAATTCCGTTAGTCCGAAGGTGATCGATTGTCCGAATCCGGCGAGCGGACGAACCACGATTGACGCTGTCGCCAAGGATGGGATTCAGGTCAAGGTGAAGGCGAGGGTCACGGTCCGCACTAACTTGGAGCGTTTCGTCGGCGGGGCTCAGGAAGAAACCATCATCGCGCGCGTCGGCGAAGGCATCGTCACCACGATCGGCTCATCAGAATCTTACAAGCAGGTTTTAGAGAACCCGGACCGGATTTCCAAGACGGTCTTGGAGCGCGGGCTTGATGCGGGTACCGCTTATCAGATCATCTCCATCGACATCGCAGATGTCGACGTCGGCGACAATATCGGGGCGATGTTGCAAGAGGCTCAAGCCCAAGCGAACAAGAATATGGCGCAAGCTCAGGCGGAAATCCGCCGCGCTGCGGCGGTGGCCCTAGAGCAGGAAATGCGGGCACGCGTCGAAGAAATGCGGGCGCGCGTCGTCGAGGCGGAAGCGCAAGTTCCGCAGGCTTTGGCGGACGCCCTGCGCACGGGCCGGATGGGCTACATGGATTACCAACGCCTGGAAAACCTCCGGGCCGATACGGATATGCGCAAGGGGATCGCAGGGGATAATCCTGCGCCCGGAGCGAAGGCCTAAACCACGCGAGCGTGAAGTTTTTTGCGATCATAGTTGGAGGGGTCGTCGTCTGGAGGGTCCTGAGGCTGTTGCTGACGGCCTTCGAGAAACTGAATGCTGATGCGGTCACGTCTGCCATTCCGACGTCCTTGACGCGTTGGGCTGCACGAAGAAAAGCAGCCCCCCCACTCCCGACCCATGTGGCTCCGGAGCTTCCTTCTCCGGCTCCGATCGAGCCGATTTCGCGCTTAGTGGTGACGCGTCCGGCTCATGCGACCGTACGAATGGAGTTCAAGGGCAAGGCCGCCTTGCGTCGGGCCATCATTGCGCAGGAAGTCTTAGGCCCGCCGCTTTCCTTGCGCCCGCCGCGCCCTTGATTTCAACGCCGCGGGGCGAAAATGCGGATAGCCAGATAAGGCAAAGCGCAACAAAGCACGATGGCGGCGCCGGAGGGCATCCACGCCAGGTAATAAGAAAGATAAAGGCCACCGACCCCGCCGATTAAGGCGCAAGCAACCGCCCAACCCATCACTTGGGGTAGCGTGCGACCGAGCAGGACGCCCGTGGCCGCAGGAATGACAAAGAGCGCGGTTGTCAGGAGCGCGCCTACGAGACGTACGCAGGCCACTGCGCCAAGGGCCACCAAGCCGAGTAAGATGGCGCGCAGGAGAGCGGGTTTGGCGCCGAGCAGCCGGGCATATTCTTCGTCAAAGGAAGCCAGTTCCATTTCCTTATGTAAGATACGCAGGCTCGCCAGCACGACGAAGGCCGTGATGGCGATGATGGCGATGTCCGAAGGGCCGACGGAGACCACGCTGCCAAAAAGCAGCCCCGTAAAATCGCGCCACGAATGCGCCAGCTGCATCATGGCGATCCCGGCGGCGAACATCACCGAAAGCATCACGCCGATGGCGCTGTCTTCGCTCGTACCCTTGCGGTTGGAAAGCCAAGCCGCTCCGGCCGCGGTAAGCAGGGCGGCGGCGAGAGCGCCGACATAGGGAGAGAGGCCCAGTAGCATCGCGCCGACGACTCCAGGTAAAATCGAGT
The DNA here is from genome assembly GCA_002470605.1 of Opitutia bacterium UBA7397. Classification (GTDB taxonomy): domain Bacteria; phylum Verrucomicrobiota; class Verrucomicrobiia; order Opitutales; family UBA953; genus UBA953. The sequence continues at coordinate 308 of DKND01000112.1, read as the reverse complement.
GGGTGAGGGCCGTGCTCACGAAGGCCATGCGACGAAGCACCACATAGGCGCCCAAGCAGGCGCAGGTGAGGCCTCCGAGTACGACGGCCCAAAGAGCTCGGACGAAGAAGGCTTCGGCCAACGGTTCGCGGATGACCTCAAGCATGATGGTGTCCGTGCCCCGTGCAGGAATGGGTGGTGGTGACGGTGCCATTTCGCATTTCTAAGATGCGATCAAATCGACGCGAGTCGGCGGGGTCATGCGTGGCCATGATGACCGTAAAAGCGTGGCCTTGGTCGAAAAGAAATTTCTCGACGATATCGCGACT